>CAYJBO010000048.1:18058-21073 GCA_964368295.1 uncultured Bacteroides sp. | reverse complement strand
AATTTTTATCCAATGCGGCATTTGGCTCGCCGCTAGTGCGGCAACCGCCAAATATGCCAATAAATAATCCTGCGGATTATTTTATTATCTATAGCAATAAAAAAAACAAGTTTAATTAAATTTAATTATATCAAATTAAAGTGAAAAATGTAATAGCAAAATAGCAGTATTTAAACATGTTTTTTTGTAGCAGCCAAACTTGTAGCGGAGAAATTGCGCTGTAAAAAGTGGTGCTAATTGCGGCATGCTGTAAATATTAAATGCTAATTTAGTAAAATGTAAAGCAGAGCAGATTTATCGTGGTCTCAGATTAAATCGGCTCTGCTAAGTAGTTCTTTTATGTAATGTCGCAATCGAAGGGGAGGTTATAATACTAATATAAAGACTGGCTAAACTGCCGCATATGAAATACTATGTGATTTTAATACGGTTATTTTTGCGGTAGATAATGCTTAATAAGCCCTTGTGTGCCCAAGTCTCCCAAACCTTTTTCCTCAAGCTTTGAGTAATTTTTAAGTGCCTCATTTAAAACGTTAAGCCCTAACCCCTCAGCTTCACACTGGGCTATTTTTAAGTCTTTAATAAAATGTTTAATAAAAAAACCTGGTTCATAGTTATCGCTTATTAGTTTTGGCAAAACGGCATTCATTTGATTGCTCCCGGCCGCACCTGTTGATATTGCATTAAAAAGCATTTGCCAGTCAATCTCGTGTGCACTGGCATATGTAAGTGCCTCGCAAAGGCCGCTAATAGTGCCTGCAATTACTATTTGATTACACATTTTTGTGTGCTGTCCACTGCCTGCTTTGCCGCAATAGCTTATATTTTTGCCTATTGCGTTAAATATGGGTAAAAATTCGTCGAAAGACTCTTTGTCGCCGCCTACTAAAACAGCTAAAGTTGCATTTTTTGCGCCGACGTCACCGCCTGTCACGGGCGCGTCCATTGCTTTAAGACCCTTCTTAAGTGCGGTTTTGTATATCTCACAGGCTAAATCAGGGCTGCTTGTAGTAAGGTCAATAATAAACGTGCCTTTTTTTGCATTTTCAATAATTCCGTTCTCGCCAAAGTAAATCTCTTCTACATCGCTTGGGTAGCCGACTATACTCATTATTGCCTGTGCGTCAAGGCAACACTCTTTTACACTGTTTTTCCAAACAGCGCCCTCCGACAATACGTCTTCAACCTTTTCCTTTGTCCTTGTGTAAATTTGTACCTCGTGGCCGCTTTTCATCAGGTTTCTAACCATCGATTTGCCCATTATGCCAACGCCTATAAATCCTATCTTCATACTAACCTCCGCCTTTTAAATTATTAATAATATACCGCTGTACATTGCAGTTTTTACACCATAAACTCACCTAATATCAATAAAAAATACTAAAAGTGTAGGAGTGATTAGGCCTTGATATATCAGTTGAGTAGCGCCGTTTTTGTTAACTTTTTTTATTCGCCGTGCAGGCGATATCGAGCTGGAGGGGGAATTTACGGTTATGCGATTAAACAGATACTTTGTGCTATTGCTCGTCAACAGGAGGGAAGATTTTCATCGGTAAAAGCTTCATTAATTTTTTTGCTTTCGCCACATCAAGATGTTTATCGGTTGACAAGATATCAACAAATGGTGTTTTAAAGCCTGCTTTTATTCCGGTATGCACAAAGCCGTTCCTCTCGTAAAAAGCAAGCCTTTTTATACGCTGCTCATAGTTAAGTGCACTTTTGTCGTCCATGGTTTCAATAAAGAGTGTTACAGATTTTTCAGGGTGCTCGTCAAACAAAAGTTGCAAGAGCTTTGAGCCGTACCCCCTAGAGTGAATTTTATCATTTACTGCGATATAAAATATAAATAGTGTGTCCTTTGTATCTATTGTAAATAAAATCCCAACAAATAAGTCATCGTCATAGTAGGCATTAAAATTGTAGTTTTTCTTTTTTGTAATAATGTTTAAAAGCCACATGGGCATAAGTTCTTCTTTTGGAAAAACCCTCTCCATAAAAGCACAGATTTCTTCATAATTGTGTAGTTTTTTTGATACAGTTTTTTTAGTTAAGCTCATAAAATCTCCTGTAAGTATTTAATTGTTAATTTTAATATACACTATAAAGGTTTATACATGCAATAGAAAGTTTTATTTTTATTGAAATTTTTGTTTGTTAACACGGGACACTAATAGGCGATATGTGTTTAAGTATTGTCACCTAAAGCACTGGCTACTGCAAAAAACAAGCGGGTGACAAATAGGGGCCCGATACATAGCTCGTTATTATGCGACTATTCATCAATTATTGGCAGCTCTGATTTTGCGTCTACGGTATAATAGTCTTCGACATATTCTAGTATATCGCCCGGTTGGCATTTTAATATTTTGCATATGGAATCCAAAGTAGAAAACCTAAAGGCCTTTACCTTGCCGGTTTTTAAATAAGATAAGTTTACATGGCTTATACCAACCTGTGCGGCTAAATCATTTAGCTTCATCTTCCTGTCGGCCAAAATTCTATCTAGGCGTATAATAATCATAATGTATGGTCCGCCTCGTCTTGTAAATGGACACCGTAATGGATTATATAGGCGGCAACTAAAAATGCAAAACTGGGGATAAGTTGGTTCAACATATCTTGACCTGTGGAAAGCGAAATAATGTCGGACGTAAGCAAGTTTGGTATTTGCACTATAAGCAATTTAACAAAGGGCATAACTACCGCTACTATTATTTGTATAACGCCATAAGTTAAAAGATAGTGGGCATTTTTTTTAATGAATATTTTACCGCTTGCCACATTGCCAAATACTTTTGCAAGAAAGAAATATGCAAAAATCATTGGTATAATTTGAAGTACGTAAATAAACG
This sequence comes from uncultured Bacteroides sp., assembly GCA_964368295.1. Taxonomy (GTDB): domain Bacteria; phylum Bacillota; class Clostridia; order Oscillospirales; family Ruminococcaceae; genus Ruthenibacterium. The sequence continues at coordinate 18,221 of CAYJBO010000048.1, read as the reverse complement.
TTATGGCAATTATAGAAATTAGCTCTATTTGTCCGTCCGCAGATTGCGTGCGAATGTGCAAATTATCGGTGCTTGACACTGTGAGAAATCTTGAGCCAAAATCATGGTCTTTTTCGGCAAATATCGCCTGTGGGTAGTTTTCGCCATTATAACTTAAATTATA
>CAYJBO010000048.1:14705-18048 GCA_964368295.1 uncultured Bacteroides sp. | reverse complement strand
TATATTCAAGCCTGCCCATCAGGCACAATATAAGTGTCGCTATAAAAAGCGCAATAATTATATAGCAAATTGCGTTCATAAATATAGAAATGTTTTGGGCTGTCTTTTTGTTTAAAAATCTTTGCGATATTTTTTCAGCTTTCATAATTGCTCCTTTTTTAATAGCCTGTTCTTCTTATAGCTTTATTATACAAGCTTAATTAATATATGTCAATAATTTTTTAATGTTTATCATTAAAAAATTATGCTTTATTATTAAATATAACCAACGTACCAAGCAGCTGAAGTGCATTTTTAATTTATGCAATATAATGTTAGGGCATATTTATAGTATGTATTTTGGTATAATTACGAGATGAGCTTAAAATAACTCTCAATTTAAAGTAGTTATTTTGTGTATAGATAATTTAATTAAAAAAATTGCTGTTATGATATTGCATTATAAATTTTAAGCGTAAAAATAAGCGGTAGAAAATAATGCATTGTATTAATATGTAAAAGGTAATTAGTGCCTTGTAGCGTGCTTTTTTGTTTTTTACATAACTCGGGTTAATACGCACAATAAAAAAATGAGCCCTGTTAAAAACAGAACTCATTTTAAGTAATAAGTATTTTGCTATATGTATTTTCGCCTTGTTTTGCAGATGTAATTTTTTATTTATAGCATTATTAATTCTGCTGACGAAAAATGGTGCTGATAAGAGTAGGATTAGCTCAATTTTTCTTTAAGCTCTAACATTTTAGTGTGTATTTCTTCAATAATCAGCTTAAACTCGTCGTCGGGTTTTCCGCTGGGGTCATCTAGGCCCCAGTTTTCAGAATATGTTGAGCGCAGGCTGGGGCAACTCACATTGCAGCCCATAAAAATAGCAACATCAGGCTCGGGGATGTCAAATATAGTTTTATTAAACTGTGTTTGCTCCATGTCAATGCTGTATATTTCTTTAATTAGGCGCACTGCATCGGGGTTTATTTGGCTTTTTATCTCAGTGCCGGCAGAGTAGCTGTCAAAAACGTCGTTTGCGAGCATTTTGCCTAGTGCCTCTGCCATTTGGCTGCGGCAGGAGTTGTGGTTGCATACAAATGCAACTTTCGGTTTGCCTGTACAATTTAATTTAGGTTTATTGTTATTCATGTGTTTTCTCCTTTTTTTGCCATAAACTTATGTCGGGTTTTATTTGCTATTTTTACAAGTAGCAACATGACAGGCACTTCTACAAGTACGCCTACTATTGTTGCGAGCGCAACCGGGCTTTGCGTGCCAAAAAGTGCAATGGCCACTGCCACAGAGAGCTCAAAGAAATTGGATGCACCAATCATTCCTGCAGGCGCAGCAATGTCATGCGGAAGCTTTAAAACTTTGGAAGTGCCATACGCTATAAAGAAAATTAAGAAAGTTTGTATTATAAGTGGCACGGCAATTAGTACAATATGGAGCGGGTTTACTAATATAACATGGCCTTGAAACGAAAAGATAAGCGTTAGTGTTAACAGTAAGCCTATTATAGTTACGTTTGAAAATTTTGGGATGAATGTTTTTTCAAAATATTTAACACCTTTGCGTTTTGTAATAACACTTCTTGTAATAATGCCGGCACAAAGTGGAATAACAACAAACAAAACAACCGATACAATTAGTGTATCCCATGGCACAGTAACTCCGCTTACACCGAGTAAAAAAGCCACAATAGGTGTAAATGCTACTAAGATAATAAGGTCGTTAGTGGCAACTTGTACAACGGTATATGCGGGATTTCCTTTTGTAAGGTGGCTCCACACAAAAACCATGGCGGTGCAAGGTGCAGCGCCAAGCAAAACCGCGCCGGCAAGATAATCTGTAGCTAGCTGTGGTGTGATAAAGCCTTTAAAGATAACAAAAAAGAACAACCAAGCAATGCCGAACATTGTAAATGGCTTGATAAGCCAGTTGACAATCCACGTTACAAATAACCCCTTAGGGTTTTTGCCGACATTTTTAATGCTTTGAAAGTCAACTTTCATCATCATCGGGTAAATCATAAGCCATATTAATATGGCGATGGGGATAGAAACGTTAGCGTATTCAAAGTTGCCCATAAATTCAGGGAAAGCGGGTATGAATTTGCCTATAGCAATGCCTAAGGCCATACAAATAATTACCCATATTGTAAGGTAGCGTTCAAAAAAGCCAATACCCTCATTTTTTTGCTTGCTCATTTTGTGATATCCTCTATCTTTGCAGTAAAGCTATAACTGTGCCTGTTTTGTGCGGCGTATATTATTTGCGTTTGCGCCGTGGCTGTTCCGTTTGTGCTTATTTTTTAACTTTAGCTTTTTGCATTTTATGGTATGTGATTAATTTTTTTCTGCTTGCTTTGCCTCTATGTCAGACACTTTGCACATATTTCCGCAGTCGCACATTGCCATTTCTTCAAAGCCTGCTTTTTTAATAAGCTCTTTAGCTTGCTCTACTTTAATAAGTGTGCCCATAGCCACTACTTTGCCTTTTAAAACAAGTGCAGGTGTAGACATTACGCCGTACTTTGCAATTTGTGCCATGTCGCCAATGTTGACAACTTGCTCGCTAAGGCCCATCTCACTTACCGCTGTTTTTACATTTTCAAAGGTTTCGCTGCTTTTTTTGCAGCAAGCACCAAGCACAATTATTTCAGCGCCATCGGCATTTTGTGTGCTGCAATCGCTGCCGCTGCCGCAACCGCAGCCTTTAGGTGCCTCTTGTACGGGTTTGTTGCACTCGCAAGATTTTTCTTTCTTTTTACCAAAACCAAATAGTCCCATTTTGTTAATCTCCTATCATTTAATAAATAATTTATTTACTTTGTCAGCTAAAACAATTGATTTAATATAATTTTCGCCCCAGGCTCCTTTATATTCGGACCAATCTGCGCCGTTAAAGAAATTGTCGATGTCTTCTGTAGAAACGCTTAAATTTTCAGTTTGCGCGATGTACTGCGATGTTAAAGTTTCCTTTGTCTGCGTTTCAAATGTGTATGCGTGTTGCTCTAAGTAAGCATCTAAATCTTCGTAACCTATCTCAATTAAATAGCCATTAGTCGTCATGCCATAATGCAATGCAATGTGTACAATTTCATCTGCTTTAACCGCTTTGTAGTACTCAAGCATGTCTTGTGGCAACTCGTCAAAGGTGGTTATCTCTGCAAGAGCTTGCTTTGTATAACTTGTAATTTGTGTGTTAATTAGGTTCGCCTCAACCTCGTCTATAAACATCTGGGCTGTTGGGTATGCGCCCCCGGAGAGCTCCGACATTAACTCATCTGTCAAATCTTGTGGGGATGCCAGCGTTACGCCTGCGTTTGCCAGTATTATGTCTATTTCCTCTTGT
>CAYJBO010000048.1:11814-14695 GCA_964368295.1 uncultured Bacteroides sp. | reverse complement strand
CGTCTACTCGCAATAGGTCTTGCGGCACGCTAATTGAGGAGTAATCGCCAATGGTGATATATTCCGCGGCATCTAAGCCTATAAAAAATCCGTCCTCTGTGAAATAGTCGCTCTGATAAATGTGTACATGCCCGTCGTCATCCGCCATTAATTCTAGCTCACTCACGGGCGGTAGGCCTGTAGTTGTGCCGGTGCTTGTAGTTTCGTCGGTAACGGAATTATCGGCACAGGCAGTAAATATTGACGCGGCAAGTGTAATAGCGATAGCGGTGCTAAAAAATTTAATAAAATTCATTTTGTCCTCCATTAAAACGCTAGATAGAACATATAAAAACCGATAAGAGCCATTAATATGCCCATGATTATTTTAAGTATGCTACTAAATTTGCCGTATTTACTGCTTTGAGAGAGCTTTTGAACAAAGCCTACCCATGTGCCACAAATTATAGCAAGTATGCCGTGGCCAAAAGAGTAGAGCAAAAGCAGCAGTATGCCAAAAGCGAAGCTGCCTTTGCTGGCTACTACAGCAAGCAGTGCAATTAACACCGGGGTAGAGCAAGGCGAGGAGAATACGCCGCCTAAAACACCTGCAATTAAAGCGCCAATATAACCTTTTTTAGTGTTTTTTGATATGAGGTAGCTAGACGGGATTATCTCGTAGATGCCCCAAGTTTGAAGCGCCATAAGCAGCATTAGCACACCTAAAATTAAATACCACCACGTGGCAGAGGTGCCTATTAATGTGCCTGCTATACTGGCGACAACGCCTAAAATTGTAAATGTAATGGCAGAGCCAACGGCAAATGTAAGCGAGAGGGTAAAAGCCCTTTTTGTAGTGCGCTCTCCCGTGCTGCCAACATAGCCAACAATTAAAGGCACAGACGATAGCGCGCATGGGGTAAATGATGTCAACACGCCTGCAAGCAGTGCTAAAATAGGGGCAAGCCAGGTGCTTTCAACCACAAGCGAGGATAGGGTGGTTAACCACGCATCAATCATTTATACTACCCCCATGTCGTCTAAAATCATGCGCATTTGCTCCTCTGTTAAGCCGCCTTGGTGCACTGTAAAAACATGCTCGCCCGTTGTGCTGTGCGAATATTTTTGGAAGGGGATTAGATTCTTTACTTCGTCGCTGGGCTCGTAAGCCGTGCCGTCTGCGTTAAAAAATACTTGTGTGGGAATAACTTGCACAGGGTAGTCGTCGGCGGCATCGACATTCTTCCAAACGTCCACAAATTTAATAATTGCCTTCTCTTGCATTTCTTCGTTTAAAGATATCAAAACAGGTGCCATCTCTTTACAGGGCACACAGGAGTCCGCACCGAAATCTATTATTATAGGCAGCTCATATTCTTTTAATGCCGGCAAATCTATTGATGCGGCATTTAATGCAAAATCGGTTGGGATATCTTCAGACTGTGCGGTAGCTTTTTCGCTTGTAGTTTGTACTAGCCATATTGCGCCTACAATTGCCACCATAAAAATAGGGATAATAATTTTTAAAAGTTTTTTTGTTTGCATGTGATACCTCGCATTAAAATTATTTTTATTTTACTGTCTATAGTAAAATATGGGTTACTTTAATTGCTATAATATATTACTTATACTAAAAATGGTTGTAGCGCATTAAACAAATATCCTGTAATAATAATACCCGATGCACAAATTATTATAAAGGCTGCAAGTAGCTTTGGCTTAACTGCCTTTTTAAGCATTATCATAGACGGCAGGCTTAAAGCTGTAACGGCCATCATAAACGATAGGATTGTGCCGAGTTGAGCGCCTTTTGCAAGAAGTGCCTCTGCAACGGGGATTGTTCCAAATATGTCTGCATACATTGGCACGCCTACAAGAGTAGCAAGTATAACGCCAAATGGATTATTACTGCCGAGAATGCTCTCGATTATTTCTTGAGGTATCCAGTTGTGGATAACAGCGCCGATGCCTACACCAACTAAAATATAAGGGAATACTTTTTTGAAGGTGGAGAAAACTTGCTCCTTGGCAAAAATTGCCCTGTCTTTTTTTGTTAGGGTAGGGGATTCTATATCTATGCTGCCGGCGGATAAAATAAAGTCCTCAACATATTTTTGCATGCCCATTTTGTCAAGTAAAGTTCCGCCTATTACAGCTATAATAAGTCCTACAATAACATAAATTACTGCAACTTTTGTGCCGAAAATGCTCATAAGTAGCACAAGGCTGCCAAGGTCTACCATGGGGGATGATATTAAAAAGCTAAACGTAACACCAACGGGCAAGCCTGCGCTTGTAAAGCCCATAAAAAGCGGGATAGACGAGCAGGAGCAAAACGGTGTTACAGTGCCTAAAAGTGCCGATACAACATTTGCCCATATGCCCTTAAAGCGGCTTAAAATGCGCTTGCTGCGCTCCGGAGGAAAGTAACTTTGAATGTACGAAATAAAAAATATCAAGGTGCAAAGTAAAATTGTTATCTTAATAACATCGTAAATAAAAAACTGTACGCTTGCGCCTATTGCGCTTTCAATGTCTAAACCCAGGCTTTGCAGTAAACTGCCAACTCCGTCGTTAAGCCACTGCATGCCTAGTATTTGGCTTTGAAAAAAGTCCCATATGCTTGATAAAATCTCCATGATTAATACCTTTCTTTTGCTGTGAAATTTAATTTTTTGCTGTTGTGGTTAATGTTAAATCAATTTTTTTTGATGTTAAAGTCTTTTTAAATGCCATCCGATCAGATGGCATTTTTAGAGCACTCGCAAGGAAGATTTTCTCCGCTTACATTTGTAATGTTTTTTAATAAAGATGTTGCGTATTCGCAGCCGCTTTTACAAATTTGGTAGTGTGTCCACTTGCCTACGTACCAACATTCAACAAGGCCGCTCTCGCAAAGTAT
>CAYJBO010000048.1:0-11804 GCA_964368295.1 uncultured Bacteroides sp. | reverse complement strand
CCTGTTTGTAATAGCCTTATAATTGCTACTCTGTTTTCATCGCATATGGCCTTAAAGATTTTAGCAATTAGTTTATTATCTACTGTCATGTTATTCATCCTTTTTATTTTGTGTTATACAAATTAATATGCGCTTTAAATTTGCGGATAAATTTTTAAATCAATTTTTTTTGAACTATACTTATAATACACTTGTTGATTATAAAAGTCAACACTTAAATCAATTTTTTTTGATTTTAAATAAAAAAAGTTTTTACTGTACAAATTTATTGCGGTAATATGTATGTTTTAAGTAAGCTACACGGGCTTAAACAGCAGTTGATTTGATTTTTTTTTTGCGTTGTGCTATTATGTAACACATACATTTTAGGCTTTGGCACATACTTTATTTATGTGTGTTAATTTTAAAATTATGCTAAATTTATAATAAAAAGCCCAAAGTAGCAGAGATTGTTTTGCTAAGTTTAAAAGGGTAGAGGTGGTACTTTTGGATTTAATGACAGACACTTTTTTTCAGTTTTTCTCATATAACTTTGTTATTTACGCGTTTATTGTGGGCATACTTGTTGCGCTTTGTGCATCGCTAATGGGGGTTACACTCGTGCTAAAGCGTTTTTCATATATAGGTGACGGGCTGTCACACATTGCGTTTGGTGCAATATCAATAGCCACTGTTTTAAAGGTGACAAACCAAAATTTTTTGGTGTTTCCCATAACGGCAATATGCGCTATATTGCTGCTGAGGATAGGGCAAAATGCAAAAATTAACGGCGATGCGGCTATTGCTATGATGTCGGTTGGCTCGCTTGCGGTGGGATACCTTATAATGTATATATTCCCAACCTCCACAAACCTTGCCGGCGATGTTTGTACAACGCTTTTTGGCGCTACTTCAATATTAACGCTTGCTCCTGTCGATGTTTATATTTGTGCAGGGCTTTCGGTGATGGTTATTGGGATGTTTTTGCTGTTTTACAATAAAATATTTTCGGTTACTTTCGACGAAACTTTTGCACGCGCCACAGGGGTTAAGGCAGGAGTATATAACTTTGTTTTTGCCGTTATAATTGCGGCTGTTATAGTTGTGGCGATGAACTTAGTTGGCTCGCTATTAATTACAGCACTTGTGGTTTTCCCGGCACTTACGTCCATGCGCATTTTTGGCAGCTTTAAGGCAGTAATAATTTCGTCTGCTACCGTGGGTGTTTTATGTGCTGCAATAGGGCTTGTAATTTCTATACTGGGCGGCACACCGGTTGGCTCTACAATAGTAGTTGTAAATATATGCCTGTTTGCCGTTGCGTCTTTATTACAAAAAGTTAGGCGTTTAGCTTAATATTAGCGCAGCTTACAAAAAACAAAAAGACTGTTTTTAAAAAACTATAATGGCTCAGAAGGGAGCGAAATATGAAAAAAGCAATAATTATATTGATGGTAATGATGCTTATATTTACAGCGTGTTCGTCAAATGAAGAGGGACAAAACGCCACAGAACAATTAGCAACGCAGGAAAGCGCACAGCAAGACTTGCAAGGGGATAATGAGAGCGCACAGACTGAAGAGGCTGTCCAAGTAGACATAGATTTAACAGCGATGACAAGCACAATGGTGTATGCACAAGTTTACGATATGATAACAAAACCTGACGACTATGTCGATAAGACAATTAGAGTTAAAGGTATTTATAACACAGAGTATTTTGAGCCTACAGATACTACGTACCATCTATTAATAATTGTTGATGCAACAGGCTGCTGCCCACAAGGACTTGAATTTATTTACACAGGTGAAGAGGACTACCCTAACGTTCCGGCAGTTGTTGAAATGGTAGGCAGTATAGGCGTGCATGTTGAAAACGGCTACACATATTTGCAAATATTTACAGATGATATAACCGTTTTAGCAGAGTATTGATGGCTATAAACTACAAAGGCTTTTGCCACAGGCAATATTTAGTGGGTAAAATCAAAGCCGCCCTAATAAATAACAAGTTATTATTTGGGCTTTAATTATACTAAAAAACAGGCAGTGTGAAATTATTCACAATGCCTGTTTTTTAATGTTATTTTAATTTGTCAAAAAATAATGCATGGCGTATTAAAGCTTGATTAAAAATCAAATGCAATGCGCTCTGCCTGCTTTTCTATCTGGTGTCGGCATTTCTGCATTTGCATAACCCACGGCAACAGCAATAACGGGTTTATGCGTAGCAGGTATGCTCATATTTTTTACGGCAGTGCAATCTGAGTCTTTTGTAAAAAGCGGCCTTGTAAGGCCTATAATACAGCTAGAAAGCCCGAGCGCTTGGGCTGCAATGCATATGTTTTGTGCGGTTATGCCTGTGTCAACCGCGTTGTGGTATTCATCGTCGCCCTCCACAGATATGACAAAAACACACGGTGCAAAGTAAAACACAGAAAAATCTTCATCCCCGCCGTTTCTTTCGGTAAGCCTTTTGTTAATGGCGTCGTCAAAATGTACTCGTGCGGCACGGTTCAACTCGTCAATAATATTTGCATCTGTAATCTGTGTTATGTGGCACTCCTGCTTGTTTAATGCACTTGGCGCATATAAAGCGCATTTCATAATTTGTTCAAGCAGCTCCGGTTTTGGCATGTCGCTTTTGTAACTGCGCGTGCTGCGCCTTTCCAATATGGCTTTTATTGTTTCGTTCATACTTATTTACCCCTTGCTTCATAAAAAATCATGCAAAATAATTAATATGCACTCTTGTTTTTACTTGTCGGTTTTATTTATAGCCTTGTTGTAAACGTTCATAATAAGCGCTAAAAATTCTTTTTCTCCGTATTTTCTGGTATGGGCAGAAACTCGTTTTCTGCGCTCCTCACGCATATCCATAGGCATTTCATGCACTTCTCTTATAAGTTTCTCCATCTCCTGCGCTGTCTCAAACATAGCGCCGTTTACGCCTGTAATAATTTGTCCGGCGTTAAGAGGGTCGTTTCTGTGTGCAACGTAAAGTCCGCCCGCCATGGCCTCTAACATAGATATTGAGTTTGTGTCAGACAAAGAGGCAGTTGCATATAAGTCGCAAGCTTGGTAATAGGGAGGCAGTTTGTTGTGCTCAACCCTGCCTAATAATTTTATTTGCTCTTGCATGCCAAGCTTTTTAATAAGGGAGTTTATTATATCGGTGTCGGGGCCATGCCCAATTATAAACAGTTTAAAATGCTTTTCGCCTTTAAAGCTCTTTGTAAAGTTGTCAATTAATATGTCTATGCTTTTTTCTTTGCCTATTCGGCCAACAAAGCAAACGGCTATGTCATCTTCAGTTAGCTTTAACTCTTGCCTTGTGCGCTTTATTGCATCTGTATCAACGTTTTCTATAAGAAAATCGGTTAAATTTACAGGGTTAGGTATAACATTTACTGTGCGGTGGACACCGCAGCGGTTTAAATAAGCGGTAACTTTTGCAGACGGTGCAGTAACCTGCGCTGCTTTTTTTGCTAAGTCGCTAAAATACCTATGTGCAGCAGGTTTTACTAACTTTTCAATACCTTTTGGTGCAACGTAATAAATATAGTCATCGTACATAGTGTGCATTGTGTAAACTATTGGTTTTTTTAATCTCTGTGCCACAAACCTGCCAAAAACACCGATGCTAAACTCTGTGTGTATGTGTATGATGTCGGGGTTAAACTCTTTTAAAATGCGAAGCCTCGCAAGATCAAACGGGTTAGAAAAACCGTAGCCGTATAATTTTTTTAGCGATATACCGGGACAATATAGCACGCCACTCTTTAATTGGTGTGACTTTGCCGTAGGGTCAGACGTAACAATTAGCACCTCATGTCCGACGGATTCAAGAGCACTTCTGAGCGACTTGACATGTGTGATGACACCATTTATATAAGGCTCATATGTTTCAATAAATATAGCGACTCTCATAAGTAACTTCACTTTCCGTGCAAGGGCCAATTTATTACGGCCCGGGCATCTTTTTTACTTTCCATAATAGTATATCAAAAAACAAAGGTAAAATAAAGAAGTAAATTAAAAAAAGTAAAATCAAATTGCACAAGTTGCGCAAATAATATATAATAATATATGTAAGTGCCTTTTTGCTGTGCTTTTACTGAGATAGTTAATAAAAGATTACAGAAACCGTGCTTATGAAAAAGGTTGAAAGTTATAAAATGCACAACAATTTTATCAGATAACGGTGAGCTACTTGCCGATAAAAGTAGTAAGGTTTTGTCCAAAATCTCTATTTGCCGCAAAAGAGGTTTTGAAAAAATATATTTACTGCGGCAGAATGGAGTTAATTATGGCACAGTTTAGCGTTAGTTTAGAAAAAATAGTAAAAGATTTAAAACTTGAGGTTATTTATACACCCAAAAATCTAAGAGAGCTGTTTATTGTAACTGCGGATATAAACAGGCCGGGGCTTCTGCTTGCGGGTTATGACGAATACTTTGACCCGACTCGTGTGCAGGTTATAGGCAATGCAGAGATGGGCTATTTGCACACTTTAGACGATAAATTAAAGCGTAGCCATATACATAAACTGTTTTGTCTTGAACCCCCTGCGGTTATTATTTCAAGGAATTTAGAAGTGCCGCCTGAGTTTGTAGAATTTGCAAACCAGTACAAAGTGCCGGTGTTCCATACTTCGGAGAATACCTCGGTGCTTGTAAGCTCTATAACATCTATTTTAAGTGTAGAACTCGCACAGCGCATTACAAGGCACGGCGTGCTTGTGGAGGTGTATGGCGAGGGCATACTTATCTTAGGTGAGAGTGGCGCAGGTAAGAGCGAAACCGCCATAGAGCTTGTAAAACGTGGGCATAGGCTTATAGCAGACGATGCTGTTGAACTTCGCAAGGTGTCAAACCGCACGATAGTTGGCAGTGCGCCTGAAAATATACGCCATTTAATTGAGCTCAGGGGCGTTGGCATTATTAATGTGGCCCGTGTGTTTGGCAGCGGTGCTGTTAAAATGACAGAGAAGATTGATTTAATCACACATTTAGAGCCGTGGGACCAGACAAAAAGCTACATAAGAACAGGCCTTGAAGTTGAGACTACAGACATTTTAGGCATTGATATAACAAGCACCGTAATACCTGTTATGCCGGGTAGGAATTTGGCGGTTATTATAGAGGCCGCTGCAATTAACAACAGGCAAAAGAAGATGGGCTATAATGCGGCTGAAGAACTTATGGGCAAGATGGGTCTTGAATTTTAAGCAATTATTTAAGTAGTTAATTGCATATAATATATTACAAAATACAAAAGTGGGATTGGAGCCTTACTCTATGATAGAGAGTGTAGCTAAAAAATTACAAAGCGCAGGCATTTTATTTTTAAAAGAAGAGCCTCTTTCTTTGCACACAAGCTTTAAGATAGGCGGAAATGCAGCCATTTTTTGCACGCCAAAAAATGTGGCTGAGCTTTGTGACGCCATAAAAATATGCAGACAAGAAAACGTTAAGCACTATATTTTAGGCAAGGGCTCTAACGTGCTTTTTTGTGATGAGAGGTACGAGGGTGTTATTATTAGTGTTGCAACACAGATGTGCGACATTGAGGTTGACGCAGAAAATATTACTGCTTGCGCAGGCACTCCGCTCTCAAAACTGTGCACAGTAGCGGCAGAAAATTCGCTTAGCGGCTTAGAGTTTGCCTATGGCATACCGGGCGGTGTCGGCGGTGCGGTTTATATGAATGCCGGTGCGTATGGCGGCGAGATAATAGACGTGCTGACAAGTGTTGTTTTTCTTGACGATAATGGTGAGGTGAGAGAGCTCATGGCTTCTCAGTTGGAGCTTGGGTATAGAACATCTGTTTTTGAAAAGAGGGACTGGGTTATTTTAAGCGCAAAGTTTACACTTAAACATGATGATAAAGAAGTAATACAAGCAAAAATGCGTGAGCTTGCAAAAAAACGGACAGATAAACAGCCGCTAGACATGCCGAGTGCAGGCAGCACATTTAAGCGCCCAAAAGATAATTTTGCAGGTGCTCTAATTGATAAATGTGGGCTTTCGGGGTATAGTGTTGGCGGGGCGCAAGTGAGCACAAAACATTGTGGGTTTGTTGTAAATAAAGGCGGTGCCACGTGCAAAGATGTGCTTATGTTGGCCGATGAAATATGCGAGATTGTGCACAGAGAAACAGGCGTGATGCTTGAGAAAGAAATACGTGTTGTTAAATAAACATGCACAATACATAAATAAATAATTGTTTTACAGTGTGGTTTTACCGTTGTGTTGCTACACTGTAAAAGTGTACAGTAAAATAGTAAAACAAAGCGGGAAAGGAATTTAAACGTGAATTTGCTTATTGTTACAGGGCTTTCAGGGGCGGGCAAATCTCTTGCAGTAAATGCGCTTGAAGATATAGGTTTTTTTTGTATAGATAATATACCATCAAATTTGATTGCAAAGTTGATGGATTTTTCTGCTAAGAGCGAAAACCAAATAGAGCGCCTTGCCATAGTGCTTGACATCAGGGGAGCCAGGACTAAAAAAGACATGGAGAAAGCACTGTCGGAGCTGAGAGAGAAAAATATAACGTATAAAATATTGTTCTTAGACGCACAGGGAGACGTACTTGAGCGCAGATACAGAGAGACGCGCCGCCGCCACCCTATAAGTTTGCTGAAAAAAATAAGCACCGAAGAGGCGCTTGCAGAAGAGCGTGAGATATTAAAGCCGATGTATGAGAAGGCAGATTATAAAATAGACACGTCACTATTTTCTACATCACAGCTAAAAGATCGTGTTATATCGTTTTTTATGGCAAAATCATCAGATGCCATGGCGCTCACATTTTTGTCGTTTGGATTTAAGTACGACGCACCAAAAGAGGCGGACATAATACTTGATGTGAGGTGCTTGCCAAATCCGTTTTATGTAAAAGAGTTAAAAAATAAAACAGGAATGGACAGCGAAGTGTCGGACTATGTAATGTCTTTTGAAGAGGCGCAAGGATTACTTGTAAAAATGCAAGAGCTATTGCAGTACTCATTGCCCTTATATGTAAAAGAGGGTAAAAGCCAGCTTACTGTGGCTGTGGGCTGTACAGGTGGAAAGCACCGGTCGGTAACATTTGCAATAAGGCTTGCAGACTATGTGCAAACGCTTGGCTATAAACCCATTGTGGAGCACAGAGATGCAAGCAGGCACTAATTATATATTTTATTTTATTGGAGACGTATAAATGAGCTTTGCCGTAGACGTTAAAAAGCAGATAATATTGCACGAGACAAATAAGAGCGAATGCTGCAAAGTTGCAGCGGCTTACGGCGTGGCGTGTTTTGGTAAATATTTTGACAAGCGAGGAATTGTGCTGCACACAGAGCAAATTGCCGTGGCAGAGCACGCACAACAGACACTGCTAAAAATAGGTGTAAGCGGTGAGGTCTATGCAAAAAATCAAAAGGGCGATATATACGAGTTTTGCGTAAAAGAACAAGAGCAAGTAAAAAAAATGTTTGATATATTTAAGTGCACGGGCAGCGAAATATCGGTGAGAATAAACAGCGATAATTTTAGCTGTGCAAATTGTACAAGCGCATTTGTGTCGTCTGCATTTTTGTGCAGTGGCACAATGACAGATCCGAGCAAAGGCTATAACATTGAGTTTTTATCCCCAAGGCACAGTTTAATGCAAGATTTTAGTGCTCTGCTTGTGGCTAACGGGTTTTCTCCAAAACTTGTTAAGCGCAAGGGGATAAATGTGCTGTACATAAAAGCGAGTGAGCAGATTGAAGACCTGCTTACTTTTATGGGCGCCGCAGCTAGTGCGCTAGAGCTTATGAGCCAGAAAGTTTATAAAGACATACGCAATAAGGCAAACCGTGTGCGCAACTGTGAGAGTGCAAACATAGACAAGACAGTGGAGGCAAATCAGGCGGTGCTTGATGCGGCAAAATACTTAAAAGCTAATAAAACATTTGAGCTACTTGACGACAGTGTAAAACAAGCTGTAAATATTCTTGAGGAGATGCCGCACCTCACACTGAGAGAGCTTGCGGCTCAGCTTGATCCTCCGCTGAGTAAATCAGGGGTTTCGCACAGGCTTAAAAAGATAATTAAAACTGCAGATCAAATGCAAGAAAGGCTGAAAGATGACTAACGAGCGTCAGTTTACACATTTGCATGTGCATACGGAATACAGCCTTTTAGACGGGGCGTGCCGCATAGATAAAATGATGGGGCACTTAAAAGAGAACGGGCAAACGGCCGTGGCAATAACAGACCACGGCTCTATGTACGGCTGTGTAGATTTTTACAAAGCGGCAAAAAAAGCAGGCATAAAGCCGATTATTGGCTGCGAGGTGTATGTTGCAACACGCACAAGGTTTGATAAAGTGAGCAAGATCGATGCAAATAATCACCTTGTTTTACTTTGTAAAAATGAGACAGGCTATAAAAATTTAATAAAAATGGTATCTAAGGGATATATCGAGGGCTTTTATAATAAGCCTAGGATAGACAGGGACTTATTAGAGCAATATAGCGAAGGCCTCATTTGCCTATCGGCTTGTCTTGCGGGCGAGGTGCCAAGGGCACTTTTGTCGGAAGATTTTGAAGGTGCTAAAAAAATAGCACTTTATTATAAAAATTTATTTGGTGAGGGCAATTACTATATAGAAATACAAGACCATGGCATAGAGGAACAGCAAAAAGTACTGCCTATGCTTGTAGAGCTTGCACGTCAAACTGATATACCGCTAGTTGCCACAAACGATGCGCACTATATTGCAAAAGAAGACAGCTTAATGCAACGTGCTCTTGTGTGCATACAGACAAATAAAACGATGAGCGACGATGACGTGCTTGAGTTTGGCACAAACGAGTTTTATTTAAAGAGCACACAGGAAATGTATAGCCTCTTTTTTGCGTGGCCCGATGCGTGCGAAAATACTAATAAAATTGCAGAAATGTGCAATTTTGACTATGAGTTTAACAACACAAAATTACCTAATTTTGTTGCGCCCAACAATCAAAATAACAAAGATTTTATGGCGCAACTTTGCAAAGGTGGGCTTGCAAAACATTACGGTAACAACCCACCAAAAGAAATTATCGACCGCATGGAATACGAAATATCGATAATTTCCGACATGGGCTTTGTGGATTACTTTTTAATAGTATACGATTTTATTAATTATGCTAAGAGTAAAGACATACCTGTAGGCCCCGGTAGGGGAAGCGGAGCCGGTAGTATTTGTGCTTATTGTATGGGTATAACTAATGTAGACCCAATCGAATACAATTTGTTGTTTGAGCGTTTTTTAAACCCCGAGCGCGTTACAATGCCGGACTTTGATATAGATTTTTGCTACGAGCGCAGACAAGAGGTTATAGATTACGTTATTGATAAGTACGGCGAGGACCACGTTGCGCAGATAGTTACATTTGGCACTATGGCCGCGCGCCTTGCCATAAGGGATGTTGGCCGTGTTCTGGGCGTACAATATCAAACCGTAGACACGGTTGCAAAACTGGTGCCTATGGAGATTAAAATGACAATAGAGAAGGCTTTGCGCGTCTCTAAAGAGTTAAAGCAGCGGTATGATTCGGACAGCCAAATAAAAGAGCTTATTGACATTGCACTAAAGCTTGAGGGCATGCCACGTCACGCATCTACACATGCGGCTGGAGTTGTAATTACTCCGCTAAGTGCAGATTCGTTTGTGCCGCTCAGCACAAACGACGGCAATATAGTGACTCAATTTCCGATGACAACCGTTGAGGAATTGGGCCTTTTAAAGATGGACTTTTTAGGGCTTAGAACTCTTACGGTTATCAGAGATGCAGAGCGAAAAGTGCAGGAGATCAATCCGGATTTTTCAATTGAGAAAATATCTCTTAGAGACGAAAAAACATATAAACTGCTCGCAAACGGCACGACAGAGGGTGTTTTTCAACTGGAGTCAAGCGGAATGCGCCAGGTTATTGTCGGCTTAAAACCAACCAACCTTGAGGATATAATTGCTGTTATATCGCTATATAGGCCGGGACCGATGGACTCTATACCAACGTATATTAGCAATAGACATAACCCTGATAAAATAAGTTATAAAACCCCGTTTTTAAAGAGTATTTTAGATGTTACAAACGGGTGTATTGTGTATCAAGAGCAAGTTATGCAGATATGTAGGGAACTTGCAGGTTTCTCTTATGCACAGGCGGATAACGTGCGCCGTGCGATGAGCAAGAAAAAACACAGCGAGATGGAAAAGGCACGCGAGTATTTTATAAACGGCAGTAATGACGGGAAAAACAGCTGTAAGGGCTGTGTTGCGAACGGTATTCCTCCAAATGTTGCAAACGAAATTTTTGACGATATGTCGAGCTTTGCTTCCTATGCGTTTAACAAATCTCACGCGGCGGCATATGCGCTTGTGGCATACCAAACTGCATATTTAAAGGCGCACTACTTAACACAGTTTATGGCGGCGCTTCTCACAAGTGTGCTAGATAACACCGGCAAAATAATACAGTACACCGCAGAGTGCCACACGCTTGGCATACGCATATTGCCGCCCGATGTAAACCGCAGTGAAATGGGCTTTACTGTTGAGGATGGCAGCCTGCGCTTTGGGCTTTTGGCGCTTAAAAATGTGGGAAGAAACCTTATTAGCAATATTATTAATGAGAGAAGAGAGCGACCTTTTAACGATATTTATGACTTTTGCAAACGCCTTTACAGTTTTGATATAAACAGAAGAGCTGTTGAGAGCATGATTAGGGCAGGCGCATTTGATTCGATAGACAGTAACAGGCGCAAGTTGTCTGAAAACTTAGACGCAGTTTTAAAAAGTGTCGAGACACAAGAGCGCAAAAATTTAGAGGGGCAACTTGATTTATTCGGCAGTTTTGACGGGGGGAGTGCCGCAGACACGTTTAAAATGCGTGAAGTGGACGACTTTGCCGCAGACATTAGACTGCAGATGGAAAAAGAAGTAAGTGGGCTGTATCTGTCGGGGCATCCGCTCGACAAATATAGGGAGTCCACAAAAAAGCTGGCAAATTGCAATATAAGTAACTTGTTGGCAGAGGATGCACAAAAGTACGACGGCAAAAAAGTAGTTGTTGTGTGCACTGTTGCAAGGCTAAAGACAATTACTACTAAATCCGGCGGGATGATGGCGTTTGTGACCGTTGAGGATTTGACAGGCGTAATGGAAGTGCTTGTGTTTCCTACGGTGCTTGAGCGCCACTCGCACTTACTGCGTGAAAATGCAGTGGTTGTAATTGAGGGTAGCGTCTCTGTTAAAGAGGATGAAGACAGCAAAATTTTAGCGGACAGGATTTCGGACATAAGCATAGCAGAGCAAAACAAAATGTCGAAAGACCCGCTTAGCACTAAAAATGGCCTGTGGTTAAAACTCGCTACAAGAAAAGACGAAAAATATGCAAAGGTGCAAGAGCTACTGTTTATATTTGACGGTGAGACACCTGTGTATTTTTACGTGGAGGATGAAAAACTGCGGATGGTTACGCCTAGGAATATGTGGTGCAAGTATTCGTCGCTTTTACACAAAGAGCTTGAGGGTGTTTTAGGTAAAGAAAATGTAAAATTTAAAGAGTAGTATAATAATACTTGAAAATATTGTCGTCAAAATGTATAATATAAACATGAAAAAATAGGAGGCAAACTTTAATGGCAGTAAAAGATATAAAAACAATAGGCGTTTTAACCAGTGGTGGAGATGCGCCGGGCATGAACGCAGCTATACGTGCAGTTGTTAGAACGGCACTTACAAAAGGTTTTAATGTTAAAGGTGTTAGGCGTGGGTACAACGGACTTTTAACAGACGAGATTATA
>CAYJBO010000047.1:18558-21094 GCA_964368295.1 uncultured Bacteroides sp. | reverse complement strand
GAACCGCAGCATTTTTTGCCATGCTAACAATACTTGGTGCGATTAATGACAATTCCCCATAAGGCAGCAAAACCTCTGCTGTGCCAATAATAACCGGGCTGTTTTCTTCCTCGGCAGCTTCAATTACTGCTTCAAGCATTGTGGTATCTGTGGTATTAAATAACCCAACAGCATATTTTTCGTTTTTTGCTTTTGCTAAAACATCATTTAAATTTACAATCATTTTAAATTTCTCGTCTTTCAAATTTATTTTCTATTTCCCATATCTCGTTTTCAGAGCGAAGCCCGCCGATAGAATCTGCATGGCTTAAATTGCAAGCCGCCGCCAAGCTTGCATATCGCAACAGTTTTTTGTCATCATATCCTTTGGAAATTGCGTATAATGATCCTGCGCAAAAAGCATCTCCTGCGCCAACACTCCCTGCTATGTATTCTTTTGGAAGTTTTAGCGATGGTACGTATGTGAATTACGCGTTTAAAATAGTGTATAAATTTAATGGTGTAATATGGAATTACAAATTGGTTTTAAAAAGCGAAACGTGTGGCACAAGGCGCATGTTTCGCTTTTTGTGATTTACGGTGAGTGTATGGCGGAGTAGATTATAATCATTTTTTAGGGTGGATTTAGCGGTGAAATAGGGAGTGCAAAACAGCGAGTGCAAAACAGGGGTATAGGGGTGAAATTCACGTGAAAAGTTTCTGCTAGCTATCAAAATGTCGATATTGGATATGCTTTAATGAAATATCATAATAAAATATATGCGCTACTACCAAGATAAAACAAGAGCATGATATTTACTGTGTATACAAAAGTGCTTAACTTAGCGAATGCAAGTGAAAATGCGTTTCATGTGAGATTTATTAACATTACTTTTGGACTACAAAGTGGGGGGATTTATTTGTTTTAAAACCAAGTTGGGACTTATAATAGCATATTTTTTTTAGTTTTGTAAAATTAAACTGATTTTTTAAATTTGACAGAAAATAAAAAATCGTTAGAATATACTTTAGGGTTAATGATGGAGTTTAAACTCGCAGTGGCTCTGACAGAAGTCCCTTTGCGCCACAAATAATTATATGTTTTCGGTAAAAATGTTGCGGCTGATTTTTTTTGATTTACAACGAAGAATGAATTATCTAGCTCTCTTTGGTGCTTTGAAAGAGTAGTGGGGTAAGGCAGATTAAAAGCGTGCCGATGAGCATGCTTTACAGCCTTGGGATTGAATTAAATGTGAGGTTGCAGCAGTTTGTGGTTGAAGTTAATGCAATAATTAGGTATAGTAAATATATTAATATACCGAAAAATTTTGATGCTGAATGCTGCGAGTAAAAACTAAATATTAAAAAAGATAGGGGAACAAATGGACTTAATTAATAAAACAATTTACGAGGCGGGAATAATTGCTAATTTAAAAGCAGAGGGCGACAGTGATATATCAAAGCATGTGAAACACTTAAAAAAAACGGGCGTCTATTGCATTGAAGTAGATATTTCTGGTGAGAATATCGCAGAAAATTTGCTATATGCCCTAAAGAGTGAAAAAGATGTTGCGTTTATAATAAGCGGTGCTATTGACGAAAAAACAATTGAATTGTACAGCGCTGCAGGCGCAAAAGCATTTTGTTTAAGCCCACAAGATGTAGCTTTGGTCGATTTTTGTAAACAAAAGAATATTAAAACAATTATTGCCTGCGATAATTTGCAGATGCCGGCAAATTTAAATGCGGATGAAAATACAATTGTTAAAATAAGTGCAAGTTGCGAAAAACATAATTTTGAGCAAGCTGTAAAATATGTGCAAAACAATAAAGGCATTTTGTTTGTTTTAGCAGGGGAAATAGGCGAGTGTAATATAAACGATTATTTAGCGTATGAGAATGTTTTGGCGGTTTTGCCTACAAATTTACAGCTGAATAAATCGAAAAATGAAAATGAGCGTGAGCAGATGCTTTGTGCTTATGCGAGGACTATAAAAAAAATGATGGGTTTTGAGCTTTGCCATATGGGCATTAACACACAGGGCATGGAAGAGGCTAAAAGCATGGCGAATTTGTTTAAAGCTATGTTTGATTTTGATGTAATAGAAAATCCGGGGGCTGTTTTTTCTCAAAGCTATATTGAGTTTATGGCCCCGCCGTTTTTTGGCAAACACGGGCATATTGCCATAGGGACAAATTATGTTGACAGGGCAAGAAGCTATTTGGAAAGAAGAGGATTTGAGTTTAATTACGACAGTATAAAAACGTTTGCAAACTCTACAAAAATTGTTGTTATATATATGAAAAATGAGATAGCCGGCTTTGCTGTGCACTTGCTGCAAAAATAATTTTTGCCGGTATAAAACTATAATAATGAAGAATTAAACAATTTTTTGCATTAATCTGCTGCAAATGTCAACTATTTTGTAGCAGACGGCAAAAAATTGTTTATTTTTTTGTGAAATTAGTGTAAGGGCTATAGCTAGAGATTGCACGCAAGAGCAAGAAATATAGCGATACAGCGTTAATTGTTGCTAATGTTAAACTTGTTTTGTTT
>CAYJBO010000047.1:0-18548 GCA_964368295.1 uncultured Bacteroides sp. | reverse complement strand
ACAAATAATCGGTGAAAATATATACTAACAAACGTATTAACTTGCAAATATGTGCTTTTTTGTTCGCGAATGCCGTTTAAAACGCCTTGCAAACGTTTGCAAATATTTGACAAGTGTAAAAAAATTTATATCGGAGGATTAAAGAGAGATGAAAAAAGTTTTATCACTAATGTTAGTGCTTGCAATGTGCTTAACTTTGTTTGCAGCATGTGGCACTACAACAGAAGAAGCACCGGCTGAATCGACAGCAACTGAGAGCACACCTGCAGAAGGCGCAGAAGATTCACTAGCAGGCGAGCCTATTTTAATAGGTTGCTTGCAAGACATTACAGGCCCTACATCATCGTTGGGCGCAGCAGTTACAGAGGGCGCAAAATGGGCTGTTAACGAAATAAACGCAGCTGGTGGTATTGATGGTAGACCCCTAGAGCTTGTAGTTTATGACACAACAGGCAGTGTAGACGAGGCTATTACAGCGTTTACAAGGGCTTGCACAGAAGACGGCGTTACAGCTGTTATTGGACCTCCAGTTGCAAATATCGGCCTTGCAATTGCACCTATAAGCGAGAACTATGACGTTCCTATGCTTGCATTTGCTATGGATAAAAACATTTTTGTTAAAGAAGATGGCAGCACATACAAAAACATGTTCTTATTCCAACCTAACGCAGACCAACAAGCTGCTATAATGGCATCTTACGCAATTAATGAGCTTGGTATTACAAACTTTGGCGTTATTTATAACGAGCAAAACGCTTACTCTACATCACTAGTTGCTGGCTTTGAAAACACAGTTGCAGCCGAGGGCGCAACAATTGTTACAAGCGAAGCTTACAACCCAGACAACAGAGACTTTAACACATTGCTTACAAAAATGATGACAAATAACCCAGAGGCAATTTTTGCACCTAACTACACAGCAGAACTTGCTTTAATAGCACAAGCAGCTGCAGAAGTAGGATACGAGGGCAAAATTATTGCAGGCCTTGATGCTTGCCCTCCTTTTAACACAATAGTTGAAGGCGTAGAAGACCTAAGCAACATAATATTTGTTAACAACGTAGACGACACAGAGGCAAATCTTGCAGCTATGGTTCAAGAAGTTAAAGACACTAACGGTGTTGATGCAACAAATAAATTCTTCCTTGGTTATGACGTTGCAAATATTTTGGCACAAGTTATAGGCGAAGTTGGCGATGACCCTGTTGCTGTACGCGATGCAGTTGAAACACTATCGGGCTTTGAGGGTCTAACAGGTACAATTACAATCGACCCTGAGACACACATGACAACAGGCCTTGAAATGTACACATTTACATATGATGTAAAAACACCTGTTGTTCAAAAGAAATATTCGGCTTAATCTTTAAAATAATTCCCCACCGCAATTTTAATTGAGGTGGGGAATGTAGTTAAAGGAGAAAACTATAATGACCGCAGTAACATTTTTTCAAATTATATTAAACGGCATATCTATAGGTGCTGTTTATGCGTTAATAGCAACAGGGTTTTCGTTAATTTTTAATATATTAAAATTTTCAAACTTCTCACATGGCGCGCTTATGACAATGAGTGCTTTTATTGGATACTTCGTATGTGAGGCAACCGATTGGCCTTTAGTACCTATTTTAATAGTAGCAATGCTTGTGGGTGGGGCAATAGCCGTATGCGGCGAATTTGTTGCGTTTAGAAGAATTACAATTCGCAATACATCGCCGGTTTATTTTTTTGTTGCAAGTATAACACTAGGTACATTTTTTGAGGGTGTAGTTGCAATTTGGGCAGGTGCAAACTTTTATGGATACCCTAACTTTTTCTCGGTACCGTCTATAAAACTCGGTGCATTTGTTATTTCTACAGCAGACCTTATTATGCTTTTAATATCGGCAGTTGTAATTGTTGCACTTACTTTTATAATTAATAAAACAAAAATTGGGCGCGGCCTTCGAAGTGTTAGCTTTGACAGAGACACGGCTGGGCTTATGGGAATAAACGTTTTCAGAACAATCCAATCTGCATTTTTCATATCCGGTGCACTTGCTGGTGTTTCGGGTGTGTTTTTAGGTATAAACTTTACAATAACAACAACTTTGGGAGCACTTGTTGTAAAAGGCTTTATTGCCTCGGTAATAGGCGGCCTTGGCTCTATGACGGGTGCTATAATAGGCGCTATACTCTTAGGTGTTGTAGAAACACTGCTTACTTACTTTGTTGGCACAGGTTATAAAGAAGCTATAACGTTTGTAATTATGTTAGTATTCCTTTTGGTGCGTCCGCAGGGAATTGCCGGCAGTAACATACAGGAAAAGGCATAGGAGGGAATTTAAATGACAGAGTTACAGGTACTTATTCTTACAAGGGCGCTTATAACGGTTATTGCGGTTACCGGTGTCTATGTATTAACAGGTCTTACAGGCATGTTCTCGCTGGGTCAAGCGGCGTTCATGGCAATCGGGTCTTATGTCTCGGGCATATGCGTTGTTAAATTAGGCATTCCGTTCTTCTTAGCGGTTTTAATATCAATTGTTGCGGCAGTTGCAATAGGCTTTGTTGTAGGATATCCAACAGTTCGCCTAAGGCGAGATTACATAAGCCTTATTACCCTTGGGTTTGGAGAGGCGCTCACCGCTATTTTAAATAAGCTCACGCAGTTTACGGGCGGCGCAGCAGGCTTTTATGGCATACCAAAATTAGTTACACTGCCCATCGTTATTATTTCGGTTATAGCATGTATAGGGCTTGTTGCAATGTTTAAAACATCAAAATATGGCAGGCAATGTATTGCCATTAGGAGCGACGAGTTAGCTGCAAAGGCAATGGGCATTAACGTTGCAAAAGTTAAGTTGCAAGCGTTTTTATTCTCTGTTGCAATTACAGCATACAGCGGCTGCATGTACGCGTTCTATGTAACGTATGTAGACCCAACACTATTTAACTGGAAAAGAAGCGCAGACTGGATAATCATGGTTTTCTTTGGTGGTGTAAACAGCCTTTCGGGCTCAGTTGTATCAAGTTTTGTGCTAACAGCATTGCCAGAAATGTTGAGGGGGCTTGTACAATTTAGATATATAATATATGCTATACTTGTACTTATAATAATAAACTACAAACCGTCGGGCATGTTCGGCGAGTTTGAAATAACACCAAACAACTTTAAAAGATTGTTTGCAAAACTTAAAGCAAAAAAAGCAAGTAAAAGCGGAGGTGAGCAATAATGCTGATCGATGTTAAAAATATTAGTAAAAATTTTGGTGGCGTTAAAGCTATTGTTGACTTTTCGTTGCAGGCAGAAAGAGGGCAAATTCACGGCATTATAGGCCCAAACGGTGCGGGCAAAACAACAATTTTTAACGTTATAAGCGGCGTTTACCCTGTTTCAGGCGGTAGCGTTATACTTGATGGCGTAGACATTACAAAAATGCCCCAGCACCTTATTACAAAAGCCGGCATGGGACGCACGTTTCAAAACATAAGGCTTTTTAAAGGTTTAAGTGTTTTAGATAATGTTATGTGCGCGTTCGACCCTGTTTCAAAGTACGGCTTTTTCAGCGGTATTTTGCCCTCTCCAAAGCGCTATGCCGAGGAGAAAAGAGGCAGAGAAATTTGCAGGAACTTTATAAACATGGTCGGTCTATCGGATTATGAAAACGAGTACCCCGAGAACTTGGCATACGGCTTGCAACGTCGCCTTGAAATTGCAAGGGCGCTTACGTGCAACCCAAAAGTTATGCTTTTAGACGAGCCGGCAGCAGGCCTTAACCCAACAGAAGTGGGCGAGCTTACAGAACTTATTCGCCTTATTTCAAAAGACTTAAATTGTGCCACATTACTTATTGAACACAGGCTAGAGCTTGTTATGAGCTTGTCAGACATTATACATGTTCAAAATTTTGGTGAAACAATAGCCGTGGGAACACCGGAGTATATACAAAGTCATCCCGAAGTAATAAAGGCTTATTTAGGTGAGGGGGATACAGATGCTTAAAGTTGATAAATTAAATGTGAGTTATGGGCATGTTGAGGCACTTAAAGACGTTAGTGTAAGTGCCGAGAAGGGGCAGATAGTAAGCATAATAGGCTCGAACGGTGCGGGTAAAACCTCTTTGCTTAGAACTGTGTCGGGACTTGTAAAACCGGTTTCGGGCACTGTTGAGTTTTTGGGCAAACCGCTTGCAAAAAAACCACATAAAATTGTTGCCGACGGCTTAATTCATGTGCCGGAGGGAAGAAAAACTTTTTCGGGCCTTACAATAAGTGACAATTTACTTGTGGGCGGATATCTCGCAAAACAAAAAGATCTTGCGGTTATGCTTGAAGAGCAGTTTAAGCGGTTTCCTATTCTTGAGGAGCGCAAAAACCAATTTGCGGGCACACTTAGCGGCGGCGAGCAGCAGATGCTTGCAATATCCAGAGGGCTAATGGCTAGCCCAAAACTGTTGCTTATGGACGAGCCAAGCCTTGGCCTTGCGCCGCTGATTGTAAACCAAGTGTACGAGCTAATCGAAGAGATAAGAGATAGCGGAATTACAATTTTACTCGTGGAGCAAAACGCCAGAAAAGCGCTAAAAATTTGCGATAAAGCGTATGTTTTAGAAAACGGTAAAATTACAATAGAAGGCCGTGGAGAAGAGCTTTTAAATTCTGACTCCGTGAGAAAAGCCTATTTGGGCGGCTAAAAATTTAAGCAATTATATTTTTTAAAAATTAAATTAAGTGGAGCTGGTATAAATGAGTTCAAAGCAACTGATAAATGCTATAAGAAACGGCCAGGCACCTTTGCGCACACCTATAGTGCCGTCGTTTTACGAGTACACAGCAAAAATGGTTGGCAAAACTATATCCGAAACGGCACAAAGCGCAGATTTAATAGTGCAGGGACAGCTCGAGTGCTACAAGCGCTATAAACACGATTTTATAGCCGTTGGCGTTGACATTTATAACGTAGAACACGAGGCGCTAGGTGCAAAATATGAGTTTTTTGACAAGTTTATACCGGACTCTAAAGATATACTGATTAAAAAACCCGAGGATTTAAAGAGTTTAAAAGTGCCAGACCCATTTAAAGACGCTAGGATGCCGCTTTACCTTGTAGCGTGCGAAAAAATAAATAAAGAAGTTGGCGACGAGGTTGTTGTTACCGGTACAATTATGGGGCCTTTTACGCTTGCCGTAATTAATAGAACTTACGAAGAGCTTATTATGGACATGATTGACGACGAGGACTTTGCAAAACAGCAACTTGAATTTGCCTACAAAGTGGGGCTTGAATTCGGCAAAGCTTTTGTAGATATTGGCGTGGGGATAACGATGAACGAGTCGTGGATAAGCCCACCGCTGTTGCCGCCGTCTTATTACACCGAGCATGTGCAAGAGTACGAAAAGCGCCTTATACACGACTTAAAAGAGTATGGTGCAAACATAGTTACGCTTATAAGCGGTGGCGAAATGGGCCCTGTTATAGACGAGCTTTGCGACACTGGGACAAACCTTGTGCTTTGCAACTATGTCAACGACAGACAGCTGTTTAAGTCTACTTGCAAAAAATACGACACACTTATGCGTGCCAGCATAGACCCAAAAGAGCTTACAGCACAAAACTACGAAGTTATGGAGAGCCAAATAAAAGAAGTTTACAGCGAATGTGCGTCTTATAACGGCTTTATATTGGGCTGTGGTGTTGTGCCGTACGAGGCAAGTGACGAGAGCGTTAAAGCCTTTATGCAGCTTGCAAGAAAGCACGACCCGAGATTAAAATAAAAACACTGCAATTAAAAAGGAATAGGAATACTTATGATTAGAAATTGGAATGAAGAATCTTTAGACCACAGAAATACACTTATGTACGCAATGGGATTTACCGAAAACGAGGTTAAAAAACCTGTTATAGGCATTATAAATGCGTGGAATGAAATGAACCCCGGACACTTTCCGTTTAAAGATGTTGTTGAGGGCATAAAAAAATCTATCAATGAGGCGGGCGGCCTTGCTGTAGAGCTTCCTGTTACGGGAATATGCGACGGCATTTGCAGTAACACACCGGGCGATAGATACACTTTGCCTGCAAGGGACCTTGTGTCCAGCGAGGTTGAAATGGAGGCAGAGCTAAACATGCTTGAGGGCATGGTATTGCTTGCCACATGCGATAAAGTTGTGCCCGGCATGCTAATGGGTGCACTTAGGGCAAATATACCAACTGTTATGTTTACAGGCGGCTTTATGGCGGCAGGTAGCTACAAAGGTAAAATGCTAACGCTTACACATACAAAACAGGCGTATGCGGCATATATTGCGGGCGATATGACAAAAGAAGACTACAAGGGCATTGTGCGCAATGCGTGCCCAACACCGGGTGCATGTCCGTTTATGGGCACTGCTAATACAATGTGCGCAACGGCAGAAATTTTAGGCTTTAGCCCACACGGCAATGCAAGCACAAGAAGCCAAACACCGGAGTGGCATAGCCAAGCTCAACAAGTTGGCTCAAGAATTGTGGAGCTTGTAAAAGCGCAAACAAGGCCGCTTGATTTAATTAAAAAGACAAACTTTGAAAATGCCGTTAGATACATGATGGCAACAGGCGGCTCTACAAATAGCATTTTGCACATACCGGCAATGGCAAGGCAGGCTGGTTACAATATAAGTGTAGAGCTATTTGATGAAATAAGCGAGAAAATACCGTGCATAAGCACAATTTACCCAAACCACCCCACTTATACTATGGAGGACTTCTCAAAAGCCGGTGGGCTTGGGGCAGTTGTAAAAGAGCTCGCAAAAAAAGACCTTATAGACACAACTGCAGATGGCATGTTTGGCACAATAGCCGACAAAATTGCGGTTAGCGAAAACAAGGACACAGATGTCATCCACAGCGTTGATAATCCAATTAACGAACAAGGCGGACTTGCCGTATTGCACGGCAACATAGCGACAGACAGCGCAATTGTAAAGTTTAGCGCGGTTGACAAAGAGGCGTGGATTTTTAGCGGCAAGGCAAAGGTTTACGATTCTCAGGACGATGCATGGAATGCCATTTTAAAAGACGAAATTGTGAGCGGCGACGTTGTTGTTATACGTTACGAAGGACCGAAAGGCTCGCCGGGCATGCCGCACATGGAGACTTTTATGGCAGCTGTTTTGGGCAAGGGCATGGGCAAAGAAATAGCGCTTGTGTCTGACGGAAGATTTTCGGGCGCGACAGGCGGCCTTGCAATTGGACACGTGAGCCCGGAGGCATACGAGGGCGGAAATATTGCCTTGATAGAGAATGGCGATATTATTAACATAGACATAGCAAAGCGTAATTTGACAATTGACGTCAGCGATGAAGAGTTTGAGAAAAGGCGCGCAAAATGGAAACCGGTTGTGAAAAAAGCAAGCGGATGGTTAAAATTGTTCAGAGACAATACAACATCATCGCATAAGGGCGCAACCGTATTTTGGGATTAATTAAAAAATAATGGGGGGATAAAGCGTGCAGATAAACCAAGTAAATATTAAAGATGTGGCAAAAATGGCAGGTGTGTCATCAAGCACCGTTTCAAGGGTTCTTGCCGGCAAGGTAAACCTTAACAGTGAAACTAGCAAAAAAGTGCTTCAAAGCGCAAAAGAACTTAACTATACACCTAACATAATGGCTCAAAGCTTAAAAATGGGCCGTTCAAATACTGTTGCGCTTTTGGTACCCAGCATTAAAAACCATATATTTCCCGAAATTGCACGTGGAGTGGAAGACGTGGCCAGGAAAAACGGCATCACACTTGTGCTTTGCAATACAGATGAGGATATAAGCGTTGAGATAAAATACATAGAAAACCTCAAAAAGCGAAATATCGACGGATTTATTGTTAGCTCGATGATGCCGAATTCTGACCATATACGTAAACTTGCAAAAGACGGCTTTCCTCTTGTGTTGGCGCTGCGCCACTACGACGACGGCATTGACACGATTGCAATAGACAATAAAAAAGCAGCGTTTGACGTTGTGGAATACCTTATAAAAATGGGGCATAAAAAAATAGCCCTAATTTTGGGTAGAAGTGAGCTGAACATTTACAAATACAGGTACGAGGGATATGTACAAGCGCTTAAAAAACATGGAATTGATATCGATGAAAAGTTTATAATACGTGAGACAGCAGGGCGAGATAACATTTACTTTTTGGTTAAAAGTATGCTAGAGCGCGGCAATGTGCCCGATGCTATTTTTGCAACGAGCGACCCAAAGGCAATTGTTGTAATGCGCGCTGTACGAGATGCAGGCTTTTCTATACCCGACGATATTTCTGTTATGGGCTTTGACAACATAGATATCAGTTCTATTATAGAACCACCACTTTCAACTGTTTCTCAGCCACTGTACAAAATAGGCTCTATTGCCATGCAAAAGCTTATAGACCAAATAAATGCAAAAGAGGCAAAAGAGGTGTATTACCCAAGGGTAGACATAATAGACACAGAGCTAATTATTAGAAACTCAACAAAGTAGGTATATATGAATAAAATAGGTATAAATTTAAGCAACTGGACAAACATATTTGACGAAACACAATATCACCTATTTGAAAAAGTAGCAAAGCTTGGGTTTACAGCAGTAGAAATAGGCGTTAGCAACTTTAGCGCAGACACAAAAACAGTAAAAGAGCAAATAGACAAATATAATTTAGAGCCGGTTTTGTGCGCTTTTTTAACAAAAGGGCGCGATATTTCAAACTTTGATGAAGAAATAAGAAAAAACACTTTTGAATATTTTGAGCAATGCTTTAAGTTTGCAAATGAAATAGGTGCAAAAATTTTGTGTGGCCCGCTTTATGCAGGTGGCGGTAAGGCGCATTTTTTAAGCGATGACGATAAAGCCAAAGAGTGGGGCTACGCAGTAAACGGCTTGAGGCAAGTGGCAAGTTTGGCAAAAAAACATGGCGTTTCGCTGGCAATAGAGCCCATACACAGGTACAGAACAAGCGTAGTAAACAACATAGAGCAAACAATTAAGCTCACTCAAGATATCGGTTGCGACAATGTTGGAATTCACTTTGACACATATCATGCAAACATAGAGGAAGAAGATGTTTTAAGTGCACTTGAAACGGCGCTTAAAACGGGCAAATTGTTGCATTTTCATGCTTGTGCAAACAACAGAGGCCCGGCAGGTGAGGGACATTTACCTTGGGCAAAAATATTTGCGCTGTTAAAAGAATACAATTACAGCGGACAAATTAACCAAGAGATGTTTAAGCCTGGTGGGCTTGATGCGTCTTGGGTAGAAAGCAACGACAGAGATGAAATGGCGACAAAAGGGCTAAAAAATATAACGAATTTTTTGAATACGTAAAACAGTGGAGGGAATAAATGTTAAATAAAATTGGAGCGGTTACAAAACCGGGAGTGGTAGAATTTAGCCAAATAGAACTTCCTGCAATTAAAGACGATGAAGTGCTTATAAAAGTTGCCGCAAGTGCCATTTGCGGCAGTGATTTACATATATTTAAAGGCAAACATCCATCTGTAAACTTGCCAAGCACAATAGGGCATGAGTTTAGTGGAACAGTGCAGCAAGTAGGCACTAAAAGCAAATTTAGCATAGGCGATAGAGTTACACTAGAGCCCTGCATAATATGTGGCGAGTGCGAAGAGTGCAGAAAAGGCACTTACAGTTTTTGCGAAAACATAAGCTTTTCATACCGTGTGGGAAGCGGAAGCATGGCTGATTACGTAATTGCTAAAACAGCGCATGTGTTTAAATTGCCGGACGAGCTCTCGTTTGAAGAGGGCAGCCTTATAGAGCCGATGAGCGTTGCAATGCACGCCGTGCGCAGGGCTGACATTAAAATAGGTGAAAAAGTAGTTGTTGTGGGCTGTGGTGCAATTGGCCTTTTAGTTGTTGCGCTTTGCAAACTCTGCGGCGCAAGCGAAATTATTGCGACTGATTTTTCGGCACAAAAACTTGAAATTGCAAGGCAGTACGGCGCAACGCACACTGTTTTAGGGCCAAATGAGGTGCTTTTAGACAAAGTGAGCGAAGTTACAAACGGTAAAGGTGTAGACAAAAGCTTTGAGTGCGTTGGTAAACAACAAACATTTATGCAAGCTGTACAAAGCATAAAGAAAAATGGCGTTGCCACAATAATTGGCATTTTTGAAGACAACAACATTAATATGCCTGCAACTGAGCTTATCACAAGAGAAATTAAAATCCAAGGTGCGCAGAGCTATTGTTGGGATTTTCCAATATCTATAAGCATGAGCAAAAATATAGATTTGAAAAAAATTATAACGCACGAATTTAAAATGGATGAATTACAAAAGGCGCTTGAGACATCTTTAGACCCAAAAAGCAACGCCGTAAAAGTTATACTTAAACCATAATTATATATTTATTAGGAAGGCATTGGGAATTTACATGAAAAAGACAGCAATAATAACGGGCGCAAGCCGAGGAATAGGCCTTGCAACAGCAAAGGCACTTGGTAAAAAGGGGTATAACGTTGTGGTTGTAGCCTCGCGCCCGCAGGAAAATTACATAGAAAACTTAAAAGAGCTAGAAGAAGAAAATATAGACTACCTTTATGTCCAAGCAGACATTTCAAACCAAGAGGACAGACAAAAAATAATTGACGAGACAGTTAAAAAGTACAAAGAGATACATGTGCTTGTTAACAATGCGGGCGTTGCGCCAAAAGTGCGAAACGATTTGCTTGATATGACAGAGGACAGCTACGATTATGTTTCGGGCATTAATATTAAAGGCACACTGTTTTTAACACAACTTGTAGCAAAGCAAATGTTAAAACAGCCTATAAACGGCAAAAAAAGGGGCGATATAATTAACGTTTCCTCTTGCTCTGCAGTTGTAAGCAGTGTTAATAGGGGCGAATACTGTGTGTCAAAAGCGGCTGTGTCAATGCTTACAACGCTTTTTGCAGACAGGCTTGCAGGCGACTTTATTTGCGTTAACGAAGTGCGCCCGGGTGTTATTAAAACCGACATGACAAGTGCAGTTAACTCAAAATATGACAAGTTGATTGAGGACGGAATTTTCCCGATAGCAAGGTGGGGTACACCCGAGGACGTTGCCAATGCGGCCGTTTGCCTTTGCTCTGATAACTTCCTTTACACAACGGGCAATTACATAGATGTAGACGGTGGTTTCCATATAAAAAGGCTTTAAGCTAAATTATTTTAAAGGGGATAAAATATGTCAAGCCATGATAAATTTAATTTTAAAAGTTTAGATGAAATTAAACAAAAAGCACAAGAGTTAAATGTAGATATTGGGTTTGAGCAAGATATTTGTGCGTTAAAAAGGCCTGTTAAAATAGGCAATAAAACGGCGCCTAATGCAATAGCGGTGCTCCCCATGGAGGGGTGCGACTCCAATGCTGATGGTAGCCCAAGCGAGCTTGTTGAAAGAAGATATATGCGCTTTTTAACAGGCGGAGCAGGCCTAATTTGGTGGGAGGCCTGCGCTGTTGTGCACGAGGGCAAGGCAAACCCCTTACAAATGATGCTGACGGATGAGAATTTAGATAAATTTGCACAATTGATGGAGGATGTAAAACAGGCGGCAAAGAAAGAAAATGGAGAAGAGCACGAGCCTGTAAGCATTTTACAGCTTACCCATTCCGGTAGATATTCACGTCCTAATACACATAAAAACGAGCCTATTACACTGCAAAGAGACCCGCTTTTAGACGAGAGGGTTGGCATAACAGACGACAGCAGAATTGTGACAGATGAATATTTAAGCACATTGCCAGAGAAATATGCAAAGAGCGCTGTGCTTGCAAAAAAAGCAGGTTTTGACGGCGTTGATATTAAATGCTGCCACAGGTATTTGTTGAGCGAGCTGCTTGCAAGCCACACAAGGCAGGGCATGTACGGCACAAGTTTTGAAAACAGAACAAGGCTAATAGTTGACATAATAAGGGCAGTGCGCAAAGCGGTAGGCGACGATTTTATTATAGCGTGTAGGTTTAATGTTTATGATGCACATCCGTACCCGTACGGATTTGGTGCCGATAAAAACGACATGTGGAAATTTGATGAGAGCGAGCCATTGGCGTTTGTAAAACTGCTTTGTGAAGAGGGGGTTGACCTCTTGTCAAATTCGGCAGGCAACCCATATTATATTTACCCACAGGTAACAAGGCCGTTTGATGTTTCAAGCGAGGGCATACCTGTGCCTGAAGAGAACCAGCTTGAGAGCATACAAAGGCTTTTTATGTTTACAAAGCTTGTGCAAAAAGCGGCAGGCAATGTGCCTGTTGTTGGTAACGGCTACACTTGGCTTAGGCAATTTGCGCCATATGCAGGCGAGTACAATGTAAAAAACGAAAACTGCAAATTTATGGGGCTTGGCCGCAGTGCGTTTGCGTACCCAGAGGCACCTAAAGCTATTTTAAACGGTGAAGAGATGCAGCCGTCAAAATGCTGTGTCACATGTTCAAAATGCACACAAATAATGCGTGACCATGGCAGAACCGGCTGTGTAATTAAAGACGGCAAAATATATGCGCCGCTGTTTAAAGAGGCAAGAGAAGATGCTATAAACCGCAAAAAGTAAAATTGTTGCAAGCGCAAGCGTAAACATATTAAAGAGGAAAAGTAAATGAGCGAACAAAACTTTAAAATTAACGGATATAACATTAAAGTACACACGTTTAATACAATAGTAGTGGGAACAGGTGCGGCAGGCTTTAATGCGGCAAACAGGCTATACGAAGAGGGGCAAAAAGACATTGCAATAGTTACAGAAAACGTGCTTACAGGCACAAGCCGTAACACCGGCAGTGATAAGCAAACCTACTATAAACTTACGCTTTCGGGTGATGTAGCCGACAGTGTGGGCGAAATGGCGCAAACCCTTTTTGAGGGCGGATGTGTGGACGGCGACATAGCACTTTGCGTAGCTGCGCTGTCCTCTCAATGCTTTTTTAACCTTGTGGGGCTTGGCGTACCGTTTCCGCAAAACAGGTATGGCGAGTACGTTGGATATAAAACCGACCACGACCCAAGAACACGCGCAACAAGCGTTGGCCCATACACAAGCAAATATATGACGCAAATGCTTGAAAAATCAGTAAACAGTAAAGATATAAAAATATTTAATAAGTATCTTGTAATTAAAATACTTACTAAAAATAACAAAGCCTATGGCCTTTTGTGCCTTAACATTGACAGTGAAATTGAAAAAGAAAACAGGTTTGTTTGCTTTAGCTGTGAAAACATTGTTTATGCGACAGGCGGCCCAGGCGGAATTTACGCCAAAAGTGTATTCCCTTTTGGACATTACGGTGCAAGCGGCCTGGCCTTTGAAGCAGGCGTACATGGCAAAAATTTAACCGAGTGGCAATACGGGCTGGCGAGCATAAACCCAAGGTGGAATGTTAGCGGAACGTTTATGCAGTGCTTGCCAAAGTTTATAAGCACAGATGAATACGGCGGCGATGAGCGAGAATTTTTGTGCGACTTTTTTGATGATGAATACAAAATGTTGACAAATATTTTCCTAAAGGGATATCAGTGGCCGTTTGATGTGAGAAAAATAAATAGCGGCAGTTCTATAATTGATATTTTAGTTTTTATTGAGCAAGCCAAGGGCAGACGAGTGTTTTTGGATTTTCGCGATAATACAAACGGCGAAGAGATAAATTTTGATAGGCTGGACGATGAGGCGAAAATTTACCTTGAAAATGCCACGGCTTGTTTTGGCACGCCGTATGATAGG
This sequence comes from uncultured Bacteroides sp., assembly GCA_964368295.1. Taxonomy (GTDB): domain Bacteria; phylum Bacillota; class Clostridia; order Oscillospirales; family Ruminococcaceae; genus Ruthenibacterium. The sequence goes on along the minus strand of CAYJBO010000047.1, from coordinate 4,825 downwards.
CTTGCGCACATGAATATGCCGGCAATTGATTTTTACAACGACAAGGGTGTCGATTTAAAAACTCAAATGCTTGAAATTTCTCTTTGTGCACAGCACAACAATGGCGGGCTTGCAATTGATGCATGGTGGCAAACAAACGTGCAAAACTTTTTTGCGGTTGGAGAAGTTGCCGCAAGCCACGGCGTATACAGGCCGGGCGGAAGTGCATTAAATGCAGGGCAAGTAGGAAGCACAAGGGCTGCAAGATTTATTGCAAACAAAGGCGAAAAAACAGATTTAAGCTGTGAAGCCTTTATAGAAATGTCGGCTGATGACATTAATAAAATGATAGATTTATCGGCCGATATAAGCACAAACGAAAACGGAAACGTCAAGGAGTATACAGACGAGTTTACAAAGTTGATGAGTGATGTGGGCGGTGCAATAAGAGATAAAAAAGAAATTGAAGCGGCAAAAAACAAAGTAAAAGACATGCTTTTGCAATTTAACACAAAGGTTAAAGCTGCAAATAGCCAACAGCTTACACAGGCGTTTAGGCTTAGAGACATTTTAATTAGCCAGTACGTTTACCTTTGCACAATGCTAAATTATGTTGAGCACGGCGCAAAAAGCAGGGGTAGCGCGCTTTACTCTGACGAGAGCGGTCAAAAGGAATATAGCAATCTACCTGAAACATTCCGCTTTCGCCTTGATGATGGCAAGCACAGCACAGTAGTTCAAGAGGTAATATACAGCGAAGATTTGTCCTGTGAGTTTAGCTGGAGAAATGTGCGCCCAATACCAAAAGAGGACAATTTTTTTGAAAATGTTTGGAGACAATTTAGAGATAATAAAAATATTTATTAATTTATTATAATGGGTGTAAAATAAATTTATAAATTTGAAAAAATCTATTGTAATATCTCAATCACGTCGTCACGGACTGCATTTAGTTCGTGGCGATTTTTATTATCTAATTATAAAAAATATCACTCGCATAATTTTATCGGTTTATCGATGATTTAGGTGAGTGAAGTAATAATAGGGTTTAACTTTATAATATTGAATGTGAAGTTTTCGATTATAAAAATAACTTGCATCTTAATTATCTGGGTTAAAATATGCGTTATTCATTTAGTTGACGTATATCGCATTAAACTTATTATTTACACAGAAAATATATTGATGTATAATCTGTAATAGATACTATGAGCTTAAACTGTAAAGGTAGATATTTAATGAAAGTGCTGATTTTAGGCGGAAGCAAAAGCGGAAAATCGCTTCTTGCGCAAGATATTGCCGTGAGTTTTAACAAAAAACCGTTATATTACGTTGCAACGATGTCCCCGTGCGACAGCGAGGACATTACACGAATAAATCGGCATGTTAAAGAGCGTGATGGCCTTGGCTTTACGACCGTTGAGCAGGAAAAAAACATACATGAGATTTGCAACCGCTGTGACAAAAGCGGCGCTTTTTTGATAGATAGCATAACAGCACTTTTAAGCAATGAGATGTTTTTAAGTGAATATGATGAAAATGCAGCGCAGAAAATTGCATGTGGTCTTAAAAAAGTTATAGCTTGCTTTGAAAACATCGTATTGGTGTCAGACATATTACATGCAGATGCCGCAATATATGATGATATGACGGAGAATTATAGAAAATCTCTTGGGTGTTTGCATAAAATGTGCTCGGATAAATGTGATGTTGTGTTAGAAGTTTGCTCGGGAAATATTATAGTTCATAAAGGAAAGGAATTATATAAGGATGTCGTTATTTAAGCTCGCTTACTCTGCACTTTGTGCGGCTTTTAGCACATTTTCTTCTTTGCCTGTTCCTAAATTTAAATGGGTAGATAAAATTTCATCGCTGATGTTGCCACTTTTTCCGATAGTAGGTCTTTTGATTGGTGTTTTCTGGCGCTTTGCAATTTCGCTGTTAATTTTTGTAGAAATGCCTATAATGCTCAAAACAGCATTTTTTTGCGTTATACCGATTATTTTAACAGGCTTTTTTCATTTAGACGGCTTTATGGACGTTGCCGATGCCGTTTTATCTCGTCGAGATTTAGATAAGAAAAGAGAAATTTTAAAAGATTCTCACGTGGGCAGTTTTGCCGTTCTTTCGTCTATTTTGTATTTTTTGTTTTATTTTTCGGTGGGTTTTTCTTTGCTGTCGGCATCGAGTACAGGCTTGTTACTTGTTATTTTTAACATTATACCCGTGTTTTCGCGTTGCATGTGCGCAATTTATTTGCTTAGCTTGCCACTGATGTCACAAAACGGATATGCAGCAATGTATAGGGAAACTGCCCGCAAAAAACAAATTGTTTGGCTTTTTTTAATACTTATTGCGTGCTTTGTGACATGTGCGCTATTTGCCGGGATAATTGGCATTTTAGTGTTACTTTCGGGCTTTGCTTTTGGCTCTCTTGTTTATATTTTGGTGTGTACTTCCTTAAAAGGCGTAAACGGTGACGTATCAGGCTGTGCACTTGTTGTTACAGAGCTTGTGTGTTTAATTGCACTTGCTTTTTTGCAGGGTGTAATGTAGGGCCGGTTCCGGGCTGTAAAGCCAACCGATTTCTTAAAAAAAGGTGATATAATGATAATAATTTTCGGTGGTGCATATCAGGGTAAGCTTGATTTTGCATTGAGTTTGCTGAAAAGCAAAAACCCAAAAATATGCAATTGCACAACAAAAATGTTGGAGATTGATTTTGAGGCAGATATAATATATGCACTGCACACGTTTTTGCTGGGTGAAATTGAGCGAAATGAAGACATAAACGCGTGGCTGAATAAAAACATGAGTGAGTTAAAGGATAAAGTTGTAATATGTGACGACATTTTTTGCGGCGTTGTACCAATGGACAAAACAATGAGAAAATGGCGTGAAGAGACAGGAAATACACTTAAAACCCTTTGCAACAACGCAGACAGTGTTTACCGTGTTTTTTGTGGATTGGAGACAAAATTAAAATGAAACTTTACATAATAAGGCATGGCTTAACGGAATACAACAAAGCCCGAAAATACCAAGGCACACTTGATATACCTCTTAGCGAAGAGGGGGTAGGGCAAATTAAAAAAGCTGATATACAGACAGATTTAATATATGTGTCGCCTCTTACAAGAGCACGCCAAACGGCGGAGCTGATGTTTGCAAGTGTACCGCAAAAAATTGTAGAAGACATAAAAGAGATGAACTTTGGCGTGTTTGAAGGGCGCAGTTACATTGAAATGGAAAAGGATGAGCAGTATGTAGCTTGGATGAAAAGCGGCTGTAAATTGCAATGCCCAAACGGCGAGGACGTGGAAACTTTTACAAAGCGTGTCTGCAACGCGGTTGAAAAAATAATTGAAGAGAGCATTGCATTAAAAAGGAAAAATGTTGTAATTGTTGCGCATGGAGGCACACAGATGGCGTTGCTAAGCGCTTTTGGGCACCCTAAAAAAGCCTACTATGATTGGCGATGTGAAAATAACTGCGGATATGTATGTGAATTAGACACAAACACATGGCAAAGTGGCAAAGTTTTAAATGTAATTGCAAGTTTTAAAAACGGCGAAATAACCCCCGGATAGTAAAAAAATTTTTCGATACTAACTAATTTGTACTAAAAAAGATATTACAGCGTTTTAGTGTGAATTTTAAGTTAGAATTAATTGACTTTATTATCAAGGTATGTTACGATATTGTTATAATAAAAATATATGGTCGGTGCGCATTTTTTTACTTATTGCCATTAAAATAAGGGCGGTAAGATAAAATACATTGCGAGAATAGGGAATTGAGTTAGAGTCTCATACAGTCCTGCTGCCGTGATTGCTGTTTTGTATTATTGCTGAAAAGTATAAACAGCATAAGTCGGAAGACCTGCCACCATATCATTGTTTCACTTCACAGGGTCATGGAGTTATGAAACCGACATTTAGTTGTTAATTTGCGAAATGGTTTCTTATTAGAAACCATTTCTTTTTTTAGGAGCGATTTTAAAATAAAATGGACAGTTACATTGTTAAAAATGGTAAGAAATTGCGCTGTGGTTATACTACAGGGAGCTGTGTTGCGGCGGCATGCAAAGCAGCCGCGCTTTTTTTACTTAAAGGTGAAAAATCAAGCGAAATTGAATTAAATTTGCCGAGCGACAAAATTATTACTATACCTATAAAAAAACTGTACATTGCAAAAAATTCGGCAGTTTGCGCAGTTGAAAAATATTCCGGCGATGACCCCGATGTCACAAATAAAATGGATTTATTTGTGCTATTGACCAAAACTAAAAGCGAGACGAGGCTTTTTGCAGGCGATGGAATAGGCATAGTGACAAAACAGGGGCTAGCATGTGAAGTGGGAGAGCCTGCAATTAATCCCGTGCCACGCAAGATGATGTTAGCGGCTTTGAGTGAAATATCAAAGCAGTGTGGCTACAATGGCGGCTTTTATTGCACTGTGTTTGCACCAAACGGTAAAAGCATAGCAAAACGTACTTTTAACGAGCGCCTTGGAATTAAAGGCGGTATTTCAATTTTAGGCACAAGCGGCATTGTAGAGCCAATGAGCGAAGCGGCAATAATTAAGACAATAGAGGCGGAAATAAGGCAGAGGAAAGGCAATGAAGTATTGCTTGTTTCGCCGGGGAATTATGGCGCAAAATATGCAAAAAACACATGGGAGCTAGACATAGACCTTGCGGTAAAATGCTCTAATTTTTTTGGCGATATGCTAGATTACGCCGCTTACTGCGGTTTTAGCAAAATTTTGATAATTGCACATGCAGGCAAACTTTGCAAGCTTGCCGCAGGTGTTATGCAAACGCACTCTAAAAGTGCAGATGCAT
>CAYJBO010000046.1:0-21267 GCA_964368295.1 uncultured Bacteroides sp. | reverse complement strand
TCTGACAAAAATTTTGCTCTAGTTTTTGCAAAGTCTTTGTTTGTCAACACCTCCTTAGTAGGGGATACTTATTATGGCGCTGTCGACAAACCAAGTAACGGGATGTGATACCATGTTAATTAAAACCGATTTATTGACTATAAGAGCCATGCACAATGACGATATTTCAAAATTACATCAATTACTTTCAAATAAAAATGTGATGAAATATGTCGAAGAACCGTTTACATACGATAAAACAAAAGAATTTGCCGGCAAATATGGGTTGAGTGATGAGCCCATAGTTTTTTCTGTCGATTTAAAAAACACCGGATTTATTGGTTATATTTTGTTCAGTGCGTTTGACAGCGATGAAACGTATGAGATTGGTTGGTTTTTACTTGAAGAGCACTGGAATAAGGGCTTTGCGTCACTGTTAACCGAAATGCTTATAGCATATTCGGCAAGTATAGGGGTAAAAAACTTGGTTATAGAGTTTGATAAAAATCAAAAATGCTCTCAGATTATTGCGACTAAATTTAATTTTAAATTATCAAAGTACGATGGTAATCTCGCCATTTATTCAAGGCGCATTTAGCCGATATTATATGTGCAACCTATAGCACGCCTGTTTTGCGTTTGTGCAAATAACAAAAACAAGGGCAAAGCACTATTTTTTCGAATATAAAGCATTTTAATATGTGGGGATTAAAGGTTATTGGGCACTGTTTTGAGCATAATATATAAATGTAACCTCGATGATATTTTTTTGTTGTAAAAAAGTAAAAAATATGGTATGCTTTTAATATATTTTCGTAAATTTCATAGCAAAAAAGGAGCTTTTGCCGTATGAGGAAAATCAGAAACAAAATCATGGTGGCCATTCTTGCCACGATTATATTAACAGCTTTAGTTTTAAGCGTTTTGTCCGTTAGCACTACATTGCTTTCTTCTATCGAAACCACAAAAAAAACATTGCAAGAAACAGCGGTTATTGCGGCGCAAACGGCAAGCAGCACCATTGGCAACTACACAGTTGCAGTAAGCGAAATGGCAACACACGAAGTGCTCGTGTCGTCTGAGTCGTCGCTGAGCGAAAAGAGAAATTATATAGCGTCAAAAACTGCGCAGTACTACATGAGAAACGGCAGTATGCTAGACTCAAGCGGCGAGGACATTTTTACAGGCGAAGATTTTTCTCAAAGTGCATTTTTTAAAAGCGCGGCGGCCAGTAGCTCCTTTTTTTCAGAGCCAGTTGTCTCTGACGATAAGACCGATGCGTACATTGTAGTGGCTGCGCCCGTTATGGACGCAGGGCGCTTAGTTGGCGTTTTGTACTTTTACTGCGATACAGTAGTGTTGCAAAACTTGATGGAGGATGTTTCTCTGGGCGAGTCGGGCAGTGCTTATATATTAGACAGCAGCGGCACTACAATAGCGTATAACGACTACTCCTATGTGCTATTACAGTCTAACTCAATAGCAGATTTTGCCGCAAACCCCGGCGATGCCGCACTAGGAGAGCTTGCGGCCATTGAACAGCTCATGATTAGCGGCCAATCAGGCGTGGGCTCTTACAGTTACAACGGCGTTGAAGAGTATCAGGCATATGCGCCAATACCCGGCACAAACGGATGGAGCATTGCCGTTTCATCAACACAGACGGAGCTTCTTGCTGCCGCATTTGACTCGGTGATATTAATTGTTATTATATGCGCAATTATGATTGTTGTCGGCATAGTGATTGCATTTTATACAAGCTCTTCTATAGGCAAGCCAATTGTGCAGTGTGTCACAAGGCTTAATGCGCTGGCAGACGGCGATTTAACCTCGCCCGTGCCCATAATTAAAACAAAAGACGAGACACATCAACTCGCTCAGTCCACCGAGGCAATCATCTCGGGGCTGTCTAAAATTATATTCGATTTAGACCATGTGCTGTCTCAAATAGCAAATGGCACATTAAATGTAGACACATCTAATAGCGATGCATACATCGGCGATTACCGCTCTTTGCACACGTCGGTCGCGCGCATTGCAAACAGCCTGTCTACGACAATGCAACAGATTAACAGCGCAACTGTAAAGGTAAATTCAAGCGGCGATTACGTGTCGTCCGCAGCGCAGGCGCTGGCACAGGGCGCAACAGAGCAGGCCTCGGCAGTAGAGGAGCTTGCAACTACTATAGACTATATCTCAAAGCAAACTATCGAGACGGCCAAGCACACTAAAGAGGCAAGAGTGTCTAACGAAAAATCTCAGCAGGCGCTAAAAAACGGCAACGAGCAAATGATTCAAATGTTGTCTTCTATGCAAAAAATTAACGATAAAGCGACTGAAATTAGCAATATAGTAAAAACTATTGACGACATAGCATTCCAGACAAATATACTTGCACTTAACGCCGCTGTTGAGGCGGCACGCGCGGGTGAGGCTGGCAAAGGCTTTGCCGTTGTGGCAGACGAGGTGCGAAACCTTGCCGCAAAATCTGCCGAATCGGCACAAAGCACGTCGCTGTTAGTAGACGAGACTATTGCGGTGGTTAAGAGCGGCAACCAAATAGCACAGGACACTTCGCACTCTATTGGCGCACTGAGCACAAGCGCCACGGAACTGGGCGAACTTGTAAACCTTATTGCAGAGGCTATGGATGAGCAAGCGGAGTCCACTAACCAAATAAACATGGGTGTAGAGCAAATATCCACAGTTGTGCAGTCTAACACTGCAACGGCAGAGGAGAGCGCCGCCACAAGCCAAGAGCTCTCAAGACAGGCGCATGCCCTTGAAGAACTGGTGAGCCGCTTTAAATTTTAACTGCTTAACATTTTACAGCCGTCGCTAACGTTAGCGGCGGCTGTAATTTTGTCAAAAAGCGCCTATTGCGCTGTAAAATTAAAAGCTGCGTTTTAGCTGCGCACAAAAGCAATGCACGTAAGTGTAAGTTGTTTTTTTGGCTTGCATGAGGCACTTAATTTGCGGCGCAAGCGCTTTACTTTAATATGTTTAATTATTGTTACGCATTAAGGCGCAAAGCCCGGCATTTAAGCGTGCTAAAGCTTGCTATTTCGCCCTATTTGCTATATAATGTTATAGTTGTATCGGCAGATGTCGACATACTAATTATTTATGGGAGAGATACTATTATGTATAACGATTCTTACTTTGACGGCGGCCTGCTTAGCTACATAGGCTGGAGCATTTTGGGCGCACTTGTAACTGCTTTGACATTTGGCATATGCTACCCCTGGGCAGTTTGTATGATTTACGGATGGAAGATAAACCACACAGTAGTTAACGGCAGAAGATTGAGGTTTACAGGCAGTGCTATGGGCCTTTTTGGCAACTGGATAAAATGGATGCTGTTGACAATAATAACATTTGGCATATACTCTTTTTGGGTGTTTATCGCGCTGGAAAAATGGAAGGTTAAGCACACAGTCTTTGCAAATTAACGCATAATTAATGCTAAAATTTTAATTGCACGGGTGGTAATATTTGCGCCTGTGCATTTTTGTGGCTAGCTATATTTAAAGTGCCTGCTGCGCCTTTACATGTAAAAGTGCGCTTTGGCTGCATTGGTAAAAAATCTCACTCCGCTGGCTTTTTTTATTGCGCCGTGTGCCGTTTATAGGCCTTTGGTTTTTTTATAGCACCGTATTTTTACAAAAAGCGAGCAAACAATAGATACAGCGAGATTTTGCCACGTGCGCATTAGACCTAATTAACCAGTTATATCTAATGAACACAGCAAAGCCGCCAAAGCCTTTTTTACAAGAAAACAGGCTTTGCGTTTTGTACGTGTTTGATGTAAAATAATATCACGCAATACACAGCGCAAACGGATTTTAAAACAAAATAACATCATTTTTTTAAAAAGCGTATGCAAAAAGTAAAACCTCCTGTTGCCGCATTTGGGGGTTTGATAAAAAATTTATATTAAGTGCGGCAGAACGGAGATTTACATGGAATTTAAAGACATGAAATCGGCAAAAGCTAGCAAGTCAATAAAAGGTTTATTGTCTAAAAGCGGCATTATTTTGGTTGTAGTGGCACTTGCACTTATACTGCTAAACTCGTTTTACACTATAAACGAGCAAGAGAATGCTGTAGTGGAGACATTGGGTGTGCCGGCGGCTGTTACAACAAGCGGCCTACACTTTAAAATACCTTTTATCCAAAACACGCACATCGTAGACATGACTATCAAGAGCTTTGCCATCGGCTACGACATCGACACAGAAGAGAGCAATTTATCGGAGAGTTTGATGATTACATCGGACTACAACTTTGTTAACGTAGATTTTTACGTTGAGTACAGAGTAACCGACCCCGTACAGTACATGTACGCCAGCGTAAACCCTGAGGTAATCCTCAAAAACATTGTACAAAGCTTTATCCGCGACACAATAGGCCTTTACCCTGTTGACGATGTTATTACAACGGGTAAAAACCAAATTCAATCGGAGATAAAAGAAAAAATTATTGCAAGGCTTGAAGAAGAGGACATTGGCCTACAGCTTGTTAATATTACAATACAAGACGCCGAGCCGCCAACAATTGAGGTAATTGACGCCTTTAAGGCTGTTGAAACCGCAAAGCAAGAGGCCGACACAATAGTTAACAACGCAAACAAATACCGCAGCGAGCAAATACCGGCAGCCGAGGGCGAGGCAGACCAAATACTGCAGAGCGCAGAGGCTGAAAAAGCGGCACGCATAAACGAGGCAACGGGCCAAGCCGCACGTTTTAACGCGCTTTATGAGGAGTACGCAAGATTCCCGCTTATAACAAAAGAGCGCATGTATTACGAAACGCTTGAAGAAGTTTTACCGGGCATGCGTGTAATTATACAAGACGAGAGCGGCAACACACTTAATATATTAAGCCAGGGCAATAGCTCTGCCTTACAATAAGGGGGGCGTTAAGTATGAGCAAAACTAAAAAGAGCAAAAGTTTAATTATATTTGCAATAATAATAGTTATCATTATTGCAATTTCGGGTAGCGTAGTTATTACGCACGAGGGCGAGTACACAATTATACGCCAATTTGGCGAGGTAGTTACAATAAACGACACTGCCGGCCTAAGCTTTAAAATACCGTTTTTACAAACAAGCAGCACGCTTACAAAGCGCATTATGCTGTACGATTTACCAATATCCGACGTTATAACGCAAGATAAAAAGACTATGGTGGCAGACAGCTTTGTCATGTGGCAAATTACAGACCCACGCCTTTTTATTCAAACGCTTAACGGCTCTATATCCAGCGCAGAAAGCCGTATATCGAGCAGCGTTTACAACAGCATGAAAAACACAATAAGCTCACGCACACAAAGCGAGGTTATAAGCGGACGTGACGGAGCGCTTGCAAACGACATACTTTTAGGGGTTGGCGACGCACTTAACCAGTACGGTATTGTTTTAACAAGTGTGGAGACAAAACGCCTTGACTTGCCAGACGACAATAAAACAGCCGTGTATCAGCGCATGATATCAGAGCGCAACAACATTGCGGCAAGCTTTACGGCCGAGGGTGAGCGCGCGGCACAAGTTATACGCAGCAGCACCGACAAAGAAGTGCAAGTTATGTTAAGTGAGGCACAGGCGGCGGCAGATGCGCTTATAGCCGAGGGTGAGGCAGAGTACATGATGATTTTATCCGATGTGTACTCAGACCCTGATAAAGCCGAATTTTACTCCTTTGTGCGCTCATTAGATGCGGCCAAGGCAAGCCTTGTAAGCGGAAATGAGAACACACTTTTCTTGACACCGGACTCACCGATTGCACAGATTTTTTATAACCTAGACTAGTAGTAATAAAACGAGCAGTTTTGAGAGTAAGGCCGATGTAAGCCTTAGCCTTGCAGACTTTGAGCTTGTGAGGCAATACTATTTAACAGCAAACGCACAGCAATAACAGTTTTGCGCCTTAGTTTTAATTTGTGCGCAAGTATGTATTTAGGTATAACCTGTAAACATATATAGCTGTTTTGCAAAATTATAAGCGGTACAATTAAAATAGCGGGCAGCCAAAGTAATAATTTACTTACGGTTGCTCGCTATTTTTTTGTAAATATAAGCGCAAAAATTTGTCAAAATAGGCGCGGCCCGCTTATATTGGCTTGGCTGGCAAAAAACAATTTTAATAATAAAACATTAACCGTTTATTTGCCCGCTTTTATAAAATATCTCGCTCTGCGTAATAACGGCGTCGGCAATAAAGTCGTGTGGCTCTGTCGGTATGGTGCCATTGGGCTTTAGCATTTTGTCTCGGCAAACGGTTGCTGTAAAGCAATCTTTTTTTAACAGCGGGGCAAATTTGTCGTAATAGCCGCCGCCGTAGCCTAGCCGTGCGCCGCTGGCAGTTGCACAAAGGCAAGGCAAAACAACAAAATCAATTATGTGCCCGGGCGCAATTGGCGCTGTGTGCGGCGGCTCCTTTATGCCGTAATAGCCCTCTTTAAGCACAGACAAATCTTTAATAATATGCGCTTGCATAAATTTTTGCACAGTACTGCCGCTGGTTATTTTAGTGCAAAGCGGCACGCAAAGTGTCTTGTTATCGTTTAAAACGGCATTTAAAAAGTTGGTTGTATCAATTTCGCTATGTGTGCCGACAAAGCAAAAAACAACGCTTGCCGCCCGGTAGGCTTCAAGCATTGTAAGTTTGTGGCATATCTCAAAAGATGCATCCCTGTTATAAGATGCACCCAATAAGGCTATTTCCCTTTGTGCGGTTTTTCTAAGTTCACTCTTTGTAATCAACATTTATTGCACCTTTTATGCGTCGCTGTCCTCTGCTTTTTGCACGCTTTTAAAAATAGACGTAGTGTATGTAGGCAGTGCGGCCGATTCGCTAAAATCTTCAATGTCCAGCGTTAAATTAATGTTGTAAAATGGGTCTTTTGTAAGCGTGTCGCCGTAGAGCTTTTTCATGCGAGCCCTCTCGCCGTCAAAGCGCTCTCTCTTGGCTGTGTCCTTCTCGTCAAGGCCACGGCTCTTGCTCTCGTAGTGGTAAAGCTCGGCGTACGGCGTAAATACAATGCGGTACCCGGCATTGCGCACTCGCAGGCAAAAATCAACGTCGTTAAAAGCCACGGTAAACTCTTCATCAAGGCCGCCAACTTGTAGGTATACCGACGTTTTTACGAGAAGACACGCCGCCGTAACTGCGGAAAAATTTTGCACGGTGCTAGTGCGGAACATATAGCCGCTAGTGCCTCTTTTTGCGTATTTATGGCTGTGTCCGGCGTATCCGCCAAGGCCTGTTATAACGCCGCCGTGCTGAAGTGTGTCGTCCGGGTAGTAAAGCTTTGCACCCACAATGCCAACACCGTCCTGTGTGCATATGCCCATCATCTCGTCAAGCCATGTGCCGTTTATTACTTCTATGTCGTTGTTTAAAAGCAGTAAATACTCGCCCTTGGCAGATTTTTGCGCAAAATTGTTAATAGCAGAAAAATTAAACCCACCCTTATAATATACTATTTGTATATTATTGTGCGATTTTTGCAATTTGTTGTAATACTCAAACGTCTCGTCGTCCTCGCTGTTGTTCTCTGCAATAATAATCTCGTAGTTTTTATATGTGGTCTTTTCAATTATAGATTTAACAGCTTTATCGAGGTCATCTATGTGATCTTTGTTTGGAATAATTATAGAGACAAGCGGTGTATCGTGCATTTTATAAACTACTTTGTAAGTGCTGGGAAAGAGCCCACTTTGGGCCTCGCCAAAGGCGCCCGTGCGCAAAAGGTGCGCATTAATTGCATTTTTGGCAGACTCTTCCACGTACGGTTTTGCAGCCGTGCCGCCGGAGGTAGAGTTTGCGTGCACACGCCAGTAATACAGCACGTAGGGCACGTGGTACGGCGTTGTAACCTCGCTAAGGCGCAAAAACAAATCGTGGTCTTGGCTGCCGTCGCACTGTTTGTCAAGGCCGCCTATCTCTAAAAATAAATTGCGGTCTATAGCAGAAAAATGGCAAATGTAATTGCAGGATAAAAGGTAATCTTTTGCAAAATCGGGCTTAAAGTGGCCTGCTAGTGGCTTTTTATAGTCCTTTGTAAAAAGGGCCTCATCGCTGTATAAAAATTTTGCGCCCGTTGCGTGTGCGGCGTGCGCCATTGTGTAAATTGCGTGCGGTGCAAGTATGTCGTCGTGGTCCGCAAGCGCAATGTAGTCGCCCGTTGCAAGGTAAACAGCGGCGTTCGTGTTGTCCGATATGCCGTCGTTGTCAATTTTTTCGTACACGATGCGCGCGTCGGCGTACTGCTTTACAATGTCGCCGACATGGGTGTTGTCTTTATCAGAGGCATCTGCAAGGCAAAGCTGCCAGTTAGCGCATGTTTGGGCTATAACGCTGTCCAAAAATTGGCGCAGATACTTTGGCGGCGTGTTATAAAGCGGCACGCATATGCTAAATGTGGGCATGTGTGCTGTGTCTTTTGCACGCATGGCACTTAAAATGTTTTTTGGGGGTATAAAGCGCCCTTTTTTTGCGCCAAATCGCCTTTTAAAAAATCCAAAAGCCCTTTTAAAGGTAGGCAAAAAGCCGTCTTCACGCAGTGCAACAGCACCGTATGAAAACAGCTCTTTTATTCGTTTTAAACGCAGTTTTACACTCATCAATTTCGCTCCGCAACGCTATTATTTTAGGCCGTAGTGCTCGTGCACCAGTGTTAAATGGGGGTTGTAATACGGGTCGCCGTTTTTAATTATATCGGCGTACTTAGTTACAAAATTGCTCTTTTCGCGCTCGTATCGCTGCTGTTTTTCTCCGCCGCAGTTTGTGTCATCGCCACGGCTTTTGCTCTCGTAGTGGTAGCCGGTTGCAAACGGGGTCATAACATTTAACAGGTTTTTTGCCCGCAGTTTAAGGCAAAAATCAACGTCGTTATACGCAACGGCAAAATTATTTTGGTCAAGGCCGCCCATAGCAACATAAAGCTCCCTTTTAACCATTAAGCAAGCGCCCGTAACGGCAGACATGTTTTGTGTGGTACAAACGCGATACATTGCGCCGCCGGTCTCTGCCGGGTGGCCCTTGTGGTTATGGCCGGCACTGCCGCCAAGGCCTATAAAAACGCCTGCGTGTTGTAGCGCGTTGTCCGGATAAAAAAGTTTAGCGCCAACTGCGCCAACATCCGGCCTTTGAGAGTAGCTTAGCATCTCTGTGATAAAGTCCTCGCTAGTTAGCTCTATGTCGTTGTTAAGCAGTAAAATATGCTCGCCCTTTGCGGTTTTTACGCCTAAATTACAAATGGCAGAAAAATTAAACTCGCCCTTGTACTGTATTACTTTAATGTTTTTAAACCTGCTTAAAAGCGCCTTGTAAAACGTAAAAGTCTCGGGTAGCTCGCTGTTGTTTTCAACAATAATTATCTCGGTGTTTTTGTGGCCACCCATCTTAATAATTGACGATATACAGCGTTTTAAATCATTAACATGGTCTTTGTTAGGTATTACTACAGACACGAGAGTGCCGGGGTTGTTTACGTTGTATTTTATATAATAAGCGCCGGGATTTTGCTTTTGGGCAGTTACACTGCCGGGCAAATTTATGCGCTGTAAGTGCTCACGCAGTGCGTTTGCGCCTGCCTCTAGCGCATATGGTTTTGTTGCCATATCTTTAGCGGTAGATGCCGCATGAGAGCGCCAATAATACAGTATTTTAGGTATGTGAACAATGTTTTTTGCCTTTTCGGTCAGGCGCAAAATAAGGTCGTAATCTTGCGAGCCATCAAATTCACTGCGCTCTTCGCCACCTATTTGCTGTAAAAGGGTACGGCTAAATGCGCATATGTGTGTTATGTAATTGCAGTTGCGCAGGTAATCGGGCGAGTAGTCGGGCTTAAAGTGAAAGTTGACAAGCTTTTTCATGTCGTCGGACAATACTGCCTCGTCCGAGTAAATAAAGTCGGCATCTTTTTCGTTAATGGCCTTTGCAAGCTCATAAAGCGCACACGGCGCAAGTGTATCGTCGTGGTCGAGCATTACAAAATAGTCGCCATTAGCCTCTTTAAAGCCTATATTTGTGTTGCCAGAAATACCCTCGTTTTTAACAAGTCTTGTAAAAAGTATGCGTCTATCGCCCATTTTTTTAACAGTCTCGCTAACATTTAAGTGGTCGGGCCCCGAGGCATCAATAAGCACAAGCTCAAAATTTTTGTAGCTTTGGTTTAAAACACTCTTAATCATTGCCTTTAAGTATTTAATGGGCGTGTTGTAAAGCGGCACTATTACCGAAAAAAACGGCATTTTTGTAAACACCTGCTTTTTTTGTGCACGCAATTCTTTTGAGAGCGGTATGTCTGAATGATACTTCCAAGATGGGCCACCGGTGAGGAGATTTACACGGTATTCAACGCCTCTGCCCAGCGCTTCAAACCCACGTGTTTGCACGCAGTGTGCGCCACGCTTTACAAGGCTTGCGGCATGTTTTGGGTTTGCTACACGCTTTAGTGTGTTGCCCATGCTGTCCTTTTGCTGATGATGCGGATCCTCTTTTGGTGGCTCGCGCATTTCGCTCTGTGGCAGGTTAGACATCTGCGGCATTTGAATTTGCGCTGTGGAGTCCGCACTGTTTTGCCCGGGCACAGCAGCGGTGTTTTGCGTCTGTTGACCGCTGATGTTTTGCACAGAGCCGCCTTGCGGTGCGCTGTTTTGCGATGTCTGTGGCGCAGCTTGTCGCTGCTGTGCAGGGCTGTTTTGCGGCACTTGCGCTTGCTGTGCATTTATTTGTGGGGGCACGGCACTGTATACAGGCGCCTTTGGCGGCGCGCTGTTTTGCGGTGTTTGCGGCGCAGCTTGTTGCTGTGGCGCAGTTTGCCCTTGTATATTTTGTTGATTTTTAGTTTGATGTTGTTGCTCTCGTTCCATTTTACACCTCGAAATAAATGTATAAATAAAGCCCACGGAGCAATTTGCTGTTTTGTAGACTTATTTACATGTTAGCTGATAAAATTTAGCCTGTTTTTAACACGGCATAAAAATGGCTGTGTAGCGCCATTTTTATGTTGCTTGACACGCACTTAACAGCGTGACAAAAATAGCGATAAACGCGCCAAAAAGCGGCGCAATAAATGCTGTCGCCGCTTTTATTTTGTAGTTTTTCTGTACGCAGAGCACACGGTTTTAACGTCGCCTGTCGCTTTAACTTTTCCCTTGTCAATCCAAGTTACACGGTTGCAAAGGCTCTCAATTTGGTCTATCGAGTGGCTTACAAGTATAACCGTAGTGCCGCTCTCAAGCATTTCTTTCATGCGGTCCTCGCACTTTTTTTGAAAGATAAAGTCGCCCACAGACAAAATTTCGTCTGCTATAAGGATGTCGGGCTTTGTAATAGTTGCAATGGCAAACGCAATGCGCGACACCATGCCAGAGGAGTAGTTTTTTAGCGGCACATCTAAAAATTCGCGCAGCTCGCTAAATTCTACAATCTCCTCAAAGCGCTCTTTTATGTATTTTGGGGTAAAGCCGAGCACGGCGCCGTTTAAAAATATGTTTTCTCTGCCGGTTAAGTCCATGTCAAAGCCAGCGCCAAGCTCAATTAAAGGCGCTATTGTGCCCTTTACTCCAACGGTGCCCTTTGTGGGCTTATAAACGCCCGATATTATCTTTAAAAGTGTGCTTTTGCCGCTGCCGTTAAGCCCGACAAGGCCGTAGAAATCGCCTTTTTTTACATCTATAGAAACGTCGTCAAGCGCCCAAAACTCCTCAAAGTAAAGTTTGCCTTTTGTAAGTGCAATAAAGTACTCTTTAAGGCTCTCGCTCTTTTCTTTTGCCATGTTAAAGCGCATGGAGACGTTTTTCACCTCAATAATATTTTCCACAATAAGCCTCCTAAATGCCTAAATGTAAAGTACAAATTTGTCTTGATTGCGCTTAAATACAATAAGCCCAAAGAAAAGCGCAACAATGGAGCAGCCGCCGCAAACAAAAATCATATTTGGGGTTAGGCCCGTGCCAAAAATGGTAGACCTAAAAGTAGTTATGTACCAGTACATTGGGTTAAAGCCGATAAACGTCTGCAAAATTGCAAATCCGTCGCTGCCGGACATTGTGTAGGGGTCGTAAAATATTGCCGAAAAGTACATAAGTGCGGTGCTAAAAACAGTCCAAAGGTGCATTATATCCCTAAAAAAAACAGCCATGGTAGACAGCACAAGGCTTACACCTAAATTAAATATAAAAAGGGTAATAATGGGGTAAATTGCCAAAAATATTGACGGGTAAACCTGTGCGCCCGTTATGAGCATAATAAAAAATAGTGCTATAAAAGACATTAAAAAGTTAACGAGGCCAAAGCAGGTTTTTTCAAGCGGAAATATGTATTTTGGTATGTAAACTTTGCGCAATAGCGGCGCATTTACAATTACACTGCTCATAGATGTGTTGGTGGACTCTGCAAAAAAAGCCCATGTAAGCTGGCCTGTTATTAAGTAAAGCGCAAAGTTTTCAATGCCGGCAGAGCGAAAGTCCATTATGCTTGAAAACACTGCCCACATTACAATACACATTAAAAGGGGGTTTAAAACGCTCCATAAAACACCCAAAAAACTGCGGCGGTATTTAAGCTTAAAGTCTCGGCCAATCAAATTGTATAATAAGTATCTAAACCGCCAAAGGTCTGAAAAATAGTTTTTAATAGGCGACAATTATAATCACTCTCCTAAAAAGAAGTTAAAATCTTGTGCGGCAAATTCTTTGTGCTGTTTGTCCTTGTCCGACAGCTTAATTTCACAGCCGGGGTTTGGCCAATCTATGTTTAGCGTGCTGTCGCACCAAAGCACACCGCCCTCGGCGGCAGGTGTGTAGTAATCTGTGCATTTGTATGTGAATTCTGCCGTGTCGCTAAGCACTAAAAAGCCGTGGGCAAAGCCCTTTGGCACATAAAGTTGTCTTTTGTTTTCTGCGCTTAAAACAACGCCTACCCACTGCCCAAAAGTGGCGCTGTTTGGGCGGCAGTCCACTGCAACATCGTAAACCTCTCCGCTTAAAATGCGCACTAGCTTGCCCTGCGTATGCTCTTTTTGAAAATGCAGCCCGCGTAAAACACCCCTTGTGCTCTTGCTGTGGTTATCTTGCACAAAAGCGTCGCAAATGCCTGCGGCGGCAAACTCTTCAGCCTGGAATGTCTCCATAAAAAAACCGCGCTCGTCGCCAAAAACAGTGGGCTCTACAATAACAACGTCCTCTATTTTTGTTTTGATAAAATTAAATTTTCCCATTTATGTTACACCTGTCATTTTTGTTTTAAGTTGTATTTTTAGCCGCAAGGCAATTTTTGCACAACTTTAAATATTATACCACAATTTTTAACGCGTTACAAGGACAGTGGGTTGCTGCAAGCAAAATACAATGAATTATCGATATAAAATACCAATGCAAAATGTGGAAATTATGGCTTATTGTGGCGCTGTAAGCGTTGGCGACAGCGTGCCTGCCACGTGGTTTTCAACAGAATTTAAAGCCACATTATTTACAACCCAGTTGCCGGCGGCGTCGTTTACTATCTCAATAGTGACATATGTTTTTTGCGGCTCGGGCGCCTTTTCGCTGTCTGTTGCAGATAGCAAGTTAAAGTCGATTTCTGCATTAAAAAGCACTGCAGGTACGCCGTTTTCTATAAATAGATACTGTGTGTTTATGCCGTCTGCATTTGCAAGTACTAACGATGATAGCGTGCCGGTGTCCGCTTGGGTGTTTATCTGCTCTGTGAGAAGCAGCTTAAATTCCTCCGTTAAAAGCGCAAGTTTTGCGGCGTCCTTTGTGTTAGAGGCGTCAAAAAATGCAGTGTAAAATGTTGTTGCAATTGTGGTTAGCTCCTCTTGAGTCGGGATTTGGCCCTTTATCTCGTGCCCGACAAAGGCAAGCTGTGTTATGCCGACATCAGTATACTTTACGCTTGCCGTTACGGTTGCGCCGTGCGGCGATGTGTAAGACATTGAAATATTACTGCCGACAAGCAGTTGAGGCAGCGTTACAACTTGATTTACAGGGCGCTGAACAACCTCTAAGCCGTTGACGGATATTATGGCCTCATCGGAGATACAGCCTGCGACAGACACATCTCCAAGCGGCAATGCACCGTCAAAAGTTACAGCGGCATTTGCGTCTAAAAGGGATATGTCGGTGGGCACGCCCTGCACGCTTTGGCCTATGAGGGTTTGGCCGGTTGCGGTAAATGTGTAAAGGCCGGGCATAATATCGGTATAAAGTGTGCCGCCCTCTACGCTTTGGCCCATTACGGGCACGCTATTTGCCGTTAAAGCCACAGTTTCTACGTTTGCCGTAAGCATTAACGACACAGGCTTTACCTGTAATTTATACTCTTTATAGCCAAAAAACACGTCTTCACTTATCATCTCAAGCGAGGAGTAAAGTTCTGGCGGTGTGTAGTCTTCCCTTGTTGTGCCGGACAGATGTGTCACAAGAGAAAGTGCCTCTTCGGGCGTGTCAAACTCTCTGCACAGAGCCGTCAGGCCGTCGTCTGTAATTTCAACGCCGTCACCCACTATAAAGTTTTCAAGCGTGCCTATGTCCGCGGCGATGAGCGCCGTCTCAATTTGTGAGAGGGTGTTGCCCAAGTTATATTTGTCGTACATTACAACGGTAACGGCACTTGCGCCGGCAAGCAGTAAAAACAGCAGTGTAAAAACGGCTATTAGCACCTTAAAAGCAGGGCCGTTTTTCTTTGCCGTCTCGCCGTATTGCTCGGCGTGTGCGCTGGCGTGCCCAAGGCCTGCTTGTAAGCTAGCCTTGTCGGATTTTGGCTTGCCTGCCTTGTTTGCAATAATAAATTGTGTGCTGCTTTGTAAGTTTTGCGGCGCTGTGTTTGGGCGTGTGCTGTTTTGCTGGTTTTTTGCGCTTGTGCTGTGGCCCCTCGGTGCATTTTGCACAGGCGGCTCATTTAAAGTGTCGTGAGATAAATCATCATAATTGCCCACTTTAAAGTCGCTTACAGCGTCAAAATCACCGGTGCTCTCGTCTTGGGGCGGGGCGGCGTGGGCTCCGTTTGTAGGCGCATTTTGTGCTGTGTTATTAGTTGAATTTTTATTGTTTGCAGCTATATTTTCCTTGGCAATTGACTGGACAGTGCCGCAAACGAAACATATTGTCTGTTCGTTTTCCGGTAAAAAAGCACTGCAATTTATACATCTTTTCATGGTGATTATCTCCGTTCCGCCGCAGTATATAAGGTGATTTGAGTAAGCGGCATTTAAAGGCCTTGCTATTTGTTAGCACAAGGTTTATTTTATATTTTTTTGTGTTTAAAGGCGCTGTGTATACGTTTTTGGAACAAATAAATTGCGGCAAACGTTAAGTATATTAATTTTATATTATAGTATTAGCTAAATTAAGCCGGTGTAAACAGCGTGGGCCAAGGGCCTTGCGGTGTTTAAGCGCTACAATACAAATTTAAATGCACATTTTTATTAAGGTAATAATAACTTTTTATTTTTATGCATAAACGCTGCTTTTTTTGTTAAAACTACAACTGTTGATATCAGCGGAAACGGGTGCGGATACTGACAGTGCAAACGTTTATGTGCCCGACGCAAAGAAAGGACATAAGGAAAAATGTTGAAAGAAAGTTTAAAAAAATTTTGGCAGAGCAAAGGGTTTTACGTGGCGCTGGCAGTAGTGATTTTTGGCAGTGTGCTTGCCAGCTATTTGGCCGTTAGCACTATGCTGGAGCGGCTGGGCCCTGAGGTAGAGCACTTGCCACAGACCCCAACTATTGAGCAGGAGGATATGACATGGAACGAGCCAACAGCAAACGTAGAGGTGAAAGAAGATCAAGTGCCGGTGACATCTCAGTCACAGAGTGCGCCCTCGCAGCAGTCAAGTGCATCAAGTGCGTCATCATCGCAGGAGTCGTCATCAGAGGCGCAATCACAGTTGCAAGAACCTGCAAATACACAGCCTGTGCAAACAAGCTTATTTGTCTGGCCGGCACAGGGGAGTATATTGCAAACATACAGCGGCGCTGAGCTTGTTTACAACGAGACAATGGGCGATTGGCGCACACACAACGGCACAGATATAGCGGCCAATGTGGGCGACACAGTGAGCAGCCCTGCTAATTTAAGCGTGGTGTCTGTAGTAGAGGACGGCCAGTGGGGAGGCACTATAGAGCTTACCGATGGCGAAACCACGATAAAAATATGCGGTGTATCGGATATAAAAGTAAAAGAGGGCGACAAAGTGCAACAGGGTGCACAGCTGGGAAAAGTTGAGGAAATACCCGCCGAAATAGCAAGCAGCCCACACTTACACATTGAGGTAATTCAGGGCGGAGTATTTATAAACCCTGAAGATTTAATGGGCGAGTAAAAAAGATATAATGCATATGCAGCGCAGTTTTATAAATTTAATTGCAATGCAATATGCTTATATATAAACTGGTATCTGACAATTTGCTCTACAGATGCCTATATACAGGAGGGCGGCAATAGTCGCCCTCTTAGGCTGTGTATAAAGCGCATGTTGCGAGGGTAAGGGCAAAAATACCGCTATTTTACATAAATGCTCGTTAATAATATGCACGGCATTACCTTGGCCCTTTGCTTTAGCCGACAAAATTTTGCCACTGTTTTGCAAAGCCTTTGCCTGTAAAAGCCTGCCAGCCCGTAGGCCTGCGCCGTTTTTGTCTTGTAAAGTGCGTGCAATTTTCTATTTCGCTTAAACAAAATATGTCAAAAGCCGCACCTTAAAAAAGTGTACTGTGCCGTGCGCAATCTTCTGCCGAAAAATACTTAAAAAATCTTCTAAGAGTGGTACTCTGCGCACTCGCACTTTTTCCACTTTAGGCCGCTGCCACACGGGCAGGGGTCGTTTCGGCCAATTTTATCGTAAGCGCGCTTAATGGGCTGCCTTTTAGCCGGTGCGTTTGTCTCGCCGGTGCCCTCGCTTGTTATTTTTGCGGCGGCGTGCCTTTGCACAGATTCAGGGCGTTTTATCTCTAGGCAGAGAAGCATTTTTGTTGTGTCCTCACGTATGCTCTCAACCATCTCGTCAAACATGTTAAAGCCCTCAATGCGGTATTCAACAACAGGGTTGCGCTGTCCGTAACTGCGCAGATAAATGCCGCGCCTAAGCTCGTCCATGGCGTCTATGTGGTCCATCCACTTTGTGTCTACATTTTTTAGTAGCACCATGCGCTCGGCGTCACGCATTATTTGCTCGCCAAAGCGTTTTTCTTTGTCTGCAAACTTCTCGTCTGCTCTGTCGGTAAGCGTTTTAACAATGCTCTCGCTGTCCAAGCTGTCAAGCTCTTCTTGTGCGTAGTGGAAGTCGTTTTGTGTTGTAAGCCAGCCCAAATAGTAAGAGCGCAAGCCCACAAAATCCCACGTATCTTGCTCGTCGGAGCTTAAATATAACGCGGCAGTGTCTTTTATTGATGAATGTATCATAGTGCGGATGCTCTCGGAGACGTCCTCGCCCTGTAAAACCTTGTTGCGCTGTGAGTATATAATCTCACGCTGGCTGTTCATAACGTCGTCAAATTGCAACACGTTTTTACGTATGGAGAAGTTGCGTGCCTCAAGCTTTTTCTGTGCGCTTTCAATTTGGCTTGTTATTATTGAGTTCTCAATAGGCGTGTCCTCGTCAACGCCGAGGGTGTTCATTATATTTTGTACACGCTCGCCGCCAAACAGGCGCATTAAATCGTCCTCAAGGCTTATAAAAAAGCGGCTTGCGCCGGGGTCGCCCTGGCGGCCGGAACGCCCGCGCAACTGGTTGTCTATACGGCGGCTCTCATGTCGCTCGGTACCTATAATAAACAGACCGCCGGCATCTTTTACCGCCTGAGCCTCTTTAGATATCTCCTGTTTATAATGCAGTTCAAGCTCATCAAAGCGCTTTCTAACCGCAATTATGTCCTCGTCTTGTGTCTCTGCGTGGCCCGTGCTCTCTATAATAAGGCGCTCTTCGTAGCCCTCTTTTGCTAGCGTGTTTTTTGCCATGTACTCGGCGTTGCCGCCAAGCATAATATCGGTACCCCTACCGGCCATGTTAGTTGCTATTGTAACGCTGCCTTTTTTGCCGGCCTGTGCTATTATTTTTGCCTCTCTGTCATGGCTTTTTGCGTTTAGCACCTCGTGCTTAATGCCCTGCTTTTTTAGTAGCGAGCTTAAATACTCGCTCTTTTCTATTGATATTGTACCAACTAAAACGGGCTGACCTTTTTTATTGCACTCGAGCACTTGCTCTATAACTGCCCTGTACTTGCCATTTATTGTGCTGTATACGCTATCGTTTGAGTCAAGGCGGCTTATAGGTTTGTTTGTTGGTATCTCAACTACGTTAAGGCCGTAAATCTCGTTAAATTCTGCGGCCTCGGTCTGGGCCGTACCTGTCATGCCGCCAAGTTTTTCGTACATCCTAAAAAAGTTTTGGAATGTTATAGAAGCGAGCGTTTTGCTCTCCCTTGCAACGGTAACGCCCTCTTTTGCCTCGATAGCCTGGTGCAGGCCCTCGTTGTAGCGCCTGCCCGTCATCATACGGCCCGTGGACTCGTCTATAATAACAACCTCGTTGTTGTGCAGCACATAGTCCACGTCTTTTTTCATAACGCCGCGCGCTTTAATTGCCTGGTTTATATGGTGCGACAGGGTGATATTGTCGGCATCCGCAAGGTTTTCTACGTTAAATTTCTTCTCCGCTTTTTCAATTCCTCGCTGTGTCAATGTGGCTGTCTTTTTCTTCTCGTCCACAATGTAATCGCCGTCAACTTGCTCCTCTTGGTGCGCCTTGTCGTCAAGCTCGGTAATAATATTCTTTTTAAGTGTCTTTGCAAAGCTGTCGGCAAGCCTGTAAAGCTCGGTGCTCTCCTCGCCCTGTCCGCTAATAATAAGTGGCGTGCGTGCCTCGTCTATTAAAATCGAGTCAACCTCATCGACAATGGCAAAATAGTGGCCCCTTTGCACCATGTTTTCTTTATAAACTACCATGTTGTCACGCAGATAGTCGAAACCAAACTCGTTGTTTGTGCCGTATGTTATGTCGCAAGCGTAGGCGGCGCGGCGCTCTTCGCTTGTTATGCCGTGGCTTATAAGGCCAACGCTAAGGCCTAAAAAGCGGTACACTTTTCCCATCCATTCGCTGTCGCGCCTTGCAAGGTAATCGTTAACTGTAACAACATGCACGCCCTTGCCCGTGAGTGCGTTTAAATAAACGGGCAGTGTGGCAACAAGCGTTTTACCCTCACCGGTGCGCATCTCGGCTATTTGTTTGCGGTGCAGCACAATGCCGCCCGTTATTTGCACAGGGAAGTGCTTCATTTGCAAAACACGCCATGCTGTCTCCCTACACGCTGCAAATGCATCGGGTAAAATATCGTCAAGCGTAGCGCCGTTTGCAAGCTTTTCTTTAAGTGCGTTTGTAACGCCCTTTAGCTCGCTGTTGCTCATGGCTGTATACTTGCCCTCAAGCGCTAATACGCTATCGGTAATGGGTTTTATCTTTTTTAGCTCTTTGTCGCTAGAAGTGCCAAATATTTTTTCAAGCAATGACATTTAAATTCCTCGTTTCGCTTTTTTACTGTATTATATCATACTACTATATACAATATAAAGCAATTAAATTTGTGTTAAAGTATAAAAACCGACAAAAAAATTAAAAAAACCACTTGACATATTACAGGATGTTAAAATTTTGTTAAATTTAAGTTTTGTGTAATTATGGTTGAAAACAATGTTGAAAGTGTGGAAAACTGAATGTTTTCAATGCATTATTGCACTTAGAAAACGTTTTTTGGTAAGTTTTCAACAAGTTTTTAAAGTTTTCAACAAAACAGAGCGTAAAAAATATACATTCAAAGGCTGTTTTTTGCATAAAAAATGCAATTTGGAAATTGTTTATTAAAATTATGTCAAAAGTGTTAATTCGACATAAAAATATCACAAAAGTTTTAAAAAGCGCAGATTGATTTTACAGGCGATTTGATGTATACTATAATGATGAGTGGCATAAAAACGTATAAACGTGTGCTGCAAATATAAATAAACAATGATATTAAAATTTTGGAG
This sequence comes from uncultured Bacteroides sp., assembly GCA_964368295.1. Lineage (GTDB taxonomy): Bacteria > Bacillota > Clostridia > Oscillospirales > Ruminococcaceae > Ruthenibacterium. Next base: position 1,248 of record CAYJBO010000046.1, on the reverse strand, counting down.
GTATAAATTATGTTAGTAAACGCAACAGAAATGCTTAAAAAAGCACGTGACGGACAGTACGCTGTAGGACAGTTTAATATTAACAACCTAGAGTGGACAAAGGCCGTTTTAACTGCGGCGCAAGAGGTAAATAGCCCTGTTATTTTGGGCGTGTCTGAGGGTGCGGGCAAATACATGACAGGCTACAAAACAGTGGCGGCTATGGTTAGCGCTATGGTGGACAGCCTTGGCATAACAGTGCCTGTTGCACTTCATCTTGACCACGGCAGCTACGAGGGTGCAACATCTTGCATAGAGGCCGGCTTTAGCTCTATTATGTTTGACGGCAGCCACTACTCAATAGAGGAGAACATGCAAAAGACAAAAGAGCTTGTTGCACTTGCACACAGCAAAGGCGTTTCTATTGAGGCAGAGGTAGGCAGCATTGGCGGCGAGGAAGACGGCGTTGTTGGCACAGGCGAGATTGCTGACGCAGGCGAGTGTGCACAAATAGCAGATCTTGGCGTTGACTTTTTGGCAGCGGGCATTGGTAATATCCACGGCATTTACCCAGAGAACTGGAAAGGCCTTGCATTTGACGCGCTAGAGAAAATACATAACTCTACAAATAAAATACCGCTTGTTTTACACGGCGGCACAGGCATCCCTGATGAGATGATTAAAAAAGCTATCTCTTTGGGCGTTTGCAAAATTAACGTTAATACAGAGTGCCAGCTAACTTTTGCAGATGCTACAAGAGAGTACATCGAGCAAGGCAAAGACAAGCAGGGCAAAGGCTTTGACCCACGCAAATTGCTTGCACCGGGCACAAAGGCAATAGCCGACACAGTTAAAGAGAAGATGGAGCTTTTTGGCTCTGTGGGAAAAGCTTAATCTAACTTAAAAATTTATAAAAGCGGCAGACAGTTTACACATAAGTTTTACAGTAAAAGGGGACATTATAATTGCCTAGGCATAGCGATGAAAACAATAATATAAACAATCAAAGCAGTACGCCTACGGGTAAACATTCTATGTCGGACTTTTCAACATGGGAACTTATTGGGGAACTGTTTCGCCGCTTTATTTTGCGCTTTTGCATAATAATGTGTGCGATTGGGCGCTTTATTAAAAAAGTGTCTGTGACAATAGCAAAAGCAATAGCGAGAGCGGCAGTGGCAACGGCAAAGGCGAGCGTAATAGCCGCAAAGGCAACAGGCCGCTTTATCAAAAAGATGTCTATAATAATAGGCAAGGCAATAGCGAGAG
>CAYJBO010000045.1:0-22410 GCA_964368295.1 uncultured Bacteroides sp. | reverse complement strand
CTGTACACTTCTTCTCTCGCCTCATATGAGGCGCCGCTGTAAACCCTTAGCATGTCCGGCTTATCTTGCCAGCGCTTGCCTGCCTCGCCCTGTCCCTCAATTACCGTTTTAACACGCAAACTGCCGCCTGTTATCTTCATGTGCACAAGTTTTGTGCCCGCCGAGTCCTCGTCTATTTTAAAAACTCTTGCGCCAAATTCTTTGCCGTACTGTCTGTCTTGCAAATAAGAGCATAAGCCGTAAAACAGCTCGTCTACCCCTTTTAATTTTAGCGCCGTGCCAAAATAGCAGGGGAACAAGCTGCGCTCGCCTACTGCCCTTGCAACTGCCAGCTTTGACACTTCGCCATTTGACAAAAACTCTTCCATAAGTTCTTCGCTACAAACTGCTGCCGCCTCTGCCACGGTGTGTGACAAATGCGGCTTTATATCGCTATTTAACCTATCATCAGCATTTTCGGCTTTGCCATCGCCATAAATGTCGCCGCTAAAATTAACGCACCTGTTGTTCGAAAGTCTGTTTAACTGCCGCATAATTTCATCAACATGTATGTCGGGAAGATCGGTTTTATTTATAAAAACAAAAGTGGGCACACGGTGCTTTTCCAGCATCTTCCACAGTGTGCCCGTATGGCCTTGTACGCCATCTGTTGCGTTTATTACAAGTATCGCACTGTCTAAAACTTGCAGCGCGCGCTCTGCCTCCGGCGCAAAATCCACGTGCCCCGGCGTGTCTAAAAGCGTTATCTCTCTGCCGTCTGTGCGCAGTACCGCCTGTTTTGAAAACACGGTAATACCGCGTTTTTTCTCTATTTCATGCGTGTCAAGCAATGTGTTGCCATGGTCCACACGTCCCATTTTGCGCAGTGCGCCATGCCTGTACATAAGCGCCTCACACAGTGTGGTTTTGCCTGCGTCAACGTGTGCTAACACACCTGTTACCCAGTGTTTCATTCCTCGCTCTTTACCTCAAATCCAAGGCCCGCCATAACGGCTAAGGCGTTTTTATGCCCCTCGGCAGTAACAGCCGCACACAAATCACTGCGCACGCAAACATGCGCATTTAAAAAGTTAGAGTGCAATATTATAGCATTGCTAATTACACAAATATCCGTTACAACGCCACAAATTGTAATGCTGTCCGGCTCTCCGTTGCACAAATCAATCACTTTTTTTGGCAGATCTGCACTGCCAAAAACGGGTTTGTCTACAATAGCCAAATTATCGTTTGCACAGCCCTCGTATTTTGCAAGGCTGCCGTAAAGTTTATGTCCGTTTGTGCCCTTTATACAATGCTCAACGGGTAGGTGCTTGCCCTCTCTTGTCTGCAGGTAGTCTGCCTTATGCGTGTCTCTTGTAAAAAGCACAAACCCACCGCCGCCAAGCGTTTTTTCCACCTCTTTTTGTATGCCATCTTCAAGCGGCTCTGCCGCGCTGTTTGCAAGCGCACCCGTAACAAAATCATTTTGATAGTCCACAACCACAAGTAATTTTTTACTGCTCATAACACTCTCCATTTTACTGATATACCTCTTTTGCCTTTATATTAATGCATTTTACGGCCAAGCACACAGCGGTTATGCCACACTTATAAAAGTTTTATGTACTAGGCTATGCGCAAACGTTATTTGTCCATTTGTTTTTGTAAAAATGACGGTGATAGGCTAAAGTTATAAGCATTCTCCCTTGATATGACCCCACTTTTGTACAATTTTAAAAGGCTTGCGTCCATGCTAACCATACCCTGCTCTGCAGACGACTGAATTATTGAGCTGATTTGATGTGTTCTGCCGTCCCTGATAAGTGTGCGTATTGCGCTGTTGCAGTGCATTATCTCAAATACTGCAACGGCAGAGCCGTCTACTGTGGGTATAAGTTGCTGAGATATTACAGTTTGTAATGCCATGGAGAGCTGCATTCTTATCTGCTCTTGCTGGCCAGATGGGAAGGTGTCTACAAGGCGGTCAATTGCATTGGCCGCACCTACTGTGTGCAGTGTTGAGAATATGTAGTGGCCTGTCTCTGCCGCTGTTAGCGCAATGCTTATTGCATCCATGTCACGCAGCTCACCTATTAAAATAACGTCCGGGCTCTGGCGCAGTGCCGCCCTCAGCGCAACGGCATAACTGCCCGTGTCAATTGCAATTTCCCTTTGGCTTATTATGCTGTTTTTGTGCCCATGTAGGTACTCAATCGGGTCTTCAAGTGTAATTATATGCACACTTCTGCGTGTGTTAATCTCGTCTAAAATACAGGTTAATGTTGTTGTTTTACCGCTGCTTGCAGGGCCTGTAACAAGCACAAGACCACGCTGTCTGTCGGCAAGGTTCATTATATCTTGCGGTATGCCAAGTTCGGACGCTTTTGGCAAAGTAACCGAAACAACACGTATTACCGCAGAAAACGTGCCGCGCTGTCTGTATGTATTAATCCTAAAGCGGGATATGCCCGGCAGTGAAAACGAAAAGTCGTCATCGCCTTTGCTGTACAGGGCCTCCGGGTCGCGCTTTGCAAGCTTATAAACCTCTAAAATAAGGCGCTCTGTCATGTCTGGCATAAGCCGCTCGTTAGACCAGTTTTCTATTTTGTGGTACTTTTTATAACATATTGGGCGGCCTGTAATTATAAATATATCGGCGGCCTCCCTCTTTACCATATCGCTTAAAAACTCATGTAGTACCATAATAATTTACCCCGTTCTGCCTTAGTTGGCTTTTGTAATTTATGTTGTAATTTAATTTATTTTGTAAAACTTTTGTTTTGTAATTGCGCTTGCCTTATGCTTTTTATAGGTTGCATTTTACAGTGCAAACTAATTTAGTTTTAAGCTGCCCCGTAGATATCGTGCACACGTGACTGCCATGTAATGCGGTGTACATTTTGGTTTGCATCCAGCGGCAACAGCACCTCAACGTACAGATCTTTATTGTCGTCTATCGGCACATAAAAGCTCACAACTACGCCGCTGTAACTATCGTATTGCTCGCCTGTCATCACCTGATAATCTTCATTAATTAACTTTTCGGCAAAGAGAGTTTTTAAATAATCTTCCGAAATTCGAGGTGTATCCGATGTGTTTTCAGGCTCTTCGCCCTCTTGCGGCTGCTCGTTTTGTTGCTGGCCCATTTGTGATGCTAAAACTTCTTCGCTCGCCAATATATTTAGCCGTATTGCGTCTACTTTTGCTATTGTCTCCTCGGCCGTGGCGTCTGCAATATAGTAGTCTGTAACTGTTTGCGCCGTCCTTAAAGAGAGCTCTTTATCCTGGCGTGACGAGGATAAAATTAAAAGCGAAAACGATGCCAGCAACAAGACGGCAAACACCGTTATTAAAGAAACTACGCCTATACTCACAACACTGCTCTGCGCCTTATTAGTGTCTTTAATCAAGCTGTACACCCCCTGTATTGCCAATGTACTGCTTAACTAAAATATCGTATACTTCACTGTCTGCATCGTATACTTTTATGTCTGCCAAAAGCAGCGTGTCTTCATCGGTTAGCTCTACCGTAAGCTTGTACGGTGCGGTATCGCTCTGTGTTACTTTCCACTCATCGTCATAGTATGTAACAATTAAGTTGCCGCTGACGCTTGCGCCTATAAGCTGTGCCAAAGCGTCTGTATCGCCGGATGTAGCCTTTACACTCTCTGCCGTGTTTTGCGCCTGTAAAGTTGCCATAGACAATATCCTGCTCTCGGAGCTATCTAAAAAGCCCTGTGCAAAAAGACTTAAGCAAACGGATGCGCATATGACAAACAACATACAGTTTATAACAAGCTCTGCTAAAAAGTAGCGGCTTTTTGGTGTGGGTTCACGTTTCAATTATTTGCCCCCTTTTTGCGCATGGCGGAAATAAATATTTGAATAATAGGACTCTCCCTTTGAGTCTTTTACCCCTATTGTCAGCACACTGTTTTCGTCTATACTCAGCTCTAATGTGTCCATCGGCATTATTTTTTGCCCTATATCGGCAATAACTTCGCTGCCCTGCGGCATTAAAACCTCGCATAAATAGCCATCCTCTACGTACATCCAGGTGTCGTAAACGCTGCCCTCAATAGTTTGCGACAGCACAAGTGCGCTACTGCCGTTAACCTCGTCTATGCGTATGCTTTGCTCGGACAAATTTTGGCGTGATTTTTCGGTAATATATAAAACAGATGTGCGCACGTTATAGTTGCTCTCGGAGTCGTTAATTGTTTTTTGATAAACGTTTATGCCTATTATACAAAGTGTGAGCGTGCACACAAGGTATAGACAAAACAGCGTGATAACAAATAGTATATCCGCAAGTCTTTTTCCGTCTTTCATACGCACACTCCTTTTTGCATTTTTATTCAACTAATATTATTTTAAGTAAGATAAAAAACGGATATCTCCGGCAAGAAGTTTCCGCCCACGTTTCTATAGTGAACAACGTACCGCTGTGTGTCGTACTGCAAACCGTAAGACTCCACAAGATACTCTAAATCCTCGGGGTAACTGCCCTCAAGCGCGTAGCATTGCACGGCACTGCGCCGCACGGCGTTTTCAATAAGGTCCAGCTGCTGCCCCGAAACACCCGAAGAAATGTCGCTTACGCTTGTGACCATAATGTATACAACGCCGGCAAACATTACAACCGACCAAATGAGCCCATTTTTTAATATTTTTCTTGCGCCTCTTAAAAAAGCTTTCACCTGTTACACCCCTTTTGCCTATACTTGCATGCCGGACAAAATGCCCATAAGCGGCAACATAACAGACAGCATTACCATGCCAACCATTGTGCATAAAACTGCTACAAGGGCCGGCTCAATTATGCTAAGCAGCCTTTGTGTGCGCTGTTCTGTCTCTGTGTGGTAGCGCCTAGCAATAGACATAAGCATCTCGTCTGTAGAGCCAACACGTGTGCCGGCAATTATCATGCCGCTGTACGACACCGAAAATATAGTGCTCTCTATAAGCACATCACTAAGTGCTTTGCCTTTTAAAAGCTCCTCTTGCATATCGTTAATTTTGCGCTTTGCCTTTTTGCTCTCTGCAAGTTTTTCAGCAAATTCAAACGCTGTCAATGTCTCAATACCACTGCCGAGCATCAGCGAGGTTGAAAACGCAAAGCTGTTGGCCGCTCTTGCGCCCGACAGTTTTTTTGTCAGGGGAAATGTGTCAAAAAAATTGGCCAATAAACTTTTGCCAAAAGGTATTTTACTAAGCACAATAAACCCAATAAGCACAGCGCAAAATACCACAAGTATTACAAGCGCATAGTTGTTAAGCGCTTGCCCTGCGCTCAGCAGTGTTGCGGCAAACGGGTTAAGCTCTAGCCCTAGCTGTGCAAACACCTGCTGAAACACGGGCATAACCTGTATAATAAGCACAAAAACAACTGTTAACACCATGCCGGCCATGCACAGAGGATACGCCACGGCAGACTTAATACTTTGCGATAATGCGTCTTTTTCTGCGTAATATGTGCGCAGTGCCGCAACCGTTTCGTCCATGCGTCCTGTCTGCTCGCCTATTTTACACATGCCTATTGCATACTCGGGAAAACACCCGCAAACCTCCATTGTTTTAGACAGGGAAAAGCCGTCTAAAACATAGTCGTGCATCAGGGTATAAAGTTTGCGCTCTCGCTCGTCCTCACAGTTTTCAGACATGACAGAAAGGCTCTCCCACACTGTTATGCCGTTTTGCAAAAACATATACATTTGCTCAAAAAACAATGCAAGCGATGCAGGGTTAAGCTTTTTAATTTTTATATTTTTTGTGTTTTCAGCCATATTATAACCCATCCCTTTTTAATTGTTTGCCACTGCATTAAAGGCCTTTAAAAACAGCCTTTAATATGTATAATGCATGGCTATTTATTAATAGAAGAACAATGCATTGTAGTTGTTGCCATCGCCTACATAGGAAGCTATTGCGGGGTTAGAGCCGCCTGTAGAAGCAAACGTGGGGTCTAAAATAACCCAGTTTTTGCCGTCAAATTGGATGATGTTGTCTATCCATCCCGTCTCGGGAGTGTACACAGATATCCATGCGTGATACGCCTGGCCCGCATAGCCTATAACAAGCTGAGTTGGCACTCCTTGGCTGCGCAACATCGCCGTCATAAGCGCGGCATAGTCAAAGCAGATGCCCGTGCCAAGCTCAAGTGTTTCGTCAACATCCGGCAGATAAAATGTCTCTATATTATTTGCTTTATCGTAATCGTAAGATATGTTTTTAGTTACGTAATCGTATATGTCCGTAACAACCTCAAGGTCTGCGTACGCACCCTGGGCTATTTCGCTTCCAACCGTCACGGCCTCAGACTCAGCGGTAAAGTTTACATACTGATTTGGGTATAAAAATGGTTGCTGTGGGTTGTCTAATGTCACTGTAAACGCGGCTGTATCAATAGTAGCATATTGGGTGCCCGCAATGTTTTCGTTTACTGTAAGCGTGTAAGAGCCGTCACCCTCCGACAAAGGGAAAACCTCGTATTCGCCTGTGCTCTTTAAGTCATAGTTATAAGGCTCTCCGCCCTCATAGCGCAATTGCACTTTAATTTTTTCTTTACTGCCTGTGTAGCGCACCATAACATAGCCGTTATTTGTGTTGGACATGTCAATAACAGACACTGCGCCCGTCTGTGCGTTAGTACCGTCTGCCGTTGGCAAAACAACTTGTGGCGAATTATCGCGCATTGCCCCTGTCGGCGTACTGCTGTCGGCAATTTCGGTCTGCTGCCTTAAAGCGTCTGTACAGCCGCTAAAAGCTAGCGAGAATATAAGCACAACTGCCACTAATTTAATAATTTTTTTAATAGAATTCAACATAATATATCACCTTTAATTAATTTAAAAATTATAGCTTTGCATACCCATTAATTATAACACATATTTTTAAAAAAAGAAATGCTTTTTATCTATAATTTGCCTGATAGCACAGCAACAAACAGGATTGACACGAGTTAAATTGAGCGGATTTTGAGCTCGCTTTTGCCATGTAGGCAAAAAAACGAAGCGCCTCTTAATAAAAAGCAAGCCTCAACGACGCCGCAGTGCCAAAAAACAATAAAAACCGGACGGACGTTTTAGGCGCCACTGCATAAACAGCCGTGAAGTGCCCCTGCAAAACAGGGCGGCAAATAAAAAAACTCGGCCGCAAAAGCCAAGTTTTTTAAAATATAACTATTTTACTCGCCTATAATCTCAAGCATGCGCGCTATAAAAACATCCGAGTTATTCATCGTATAATTTTTATCACCAACAGATATTTCGTCATCATGGGCTATTGTCACCGTCAAAGCTGGCTCTTCGCCCTCATAGACGAACATAAAAAAGTATCCATCACCCTCATTGTTCGATAGAGCACCGTCTGAAAAAAGCGTGCTGAAATTTTTGCGATACGTAAAATCGTCAAGCAAGTCTAATATTAACTTCTTTTGCTCTTGTGTTATGTCGTTGTAGTCAGAGCTCTCATGATACGGAGCACCATCTTTTATGTCTATGTGCAACTTTGAAAACACAAGTGTACTGTCATCGCCTATAAAACCAGATAGGCTAAGCGGCATAAAATACACTATGCCAAAAGCCAAAAGCGCCAATACACAAAAGGCAACCACAAGATGTTTTTTACTTAGTTTTTTCATAATTATTCCCTTTCGGCCCACACTTACAAAGCGCAATGCCACTTAAAAAACCACACAATTAAATCAAACGCCTCAATCAAACCACCCAGACAAAAAAGAGCTCTTTTTATGGCGTGGGTGCGGCAATTGAGAAATTTTATTATCGCTACCTTTTTTAATCTTTACACTTATTACAAAATCGTATGCGCCAACAGTGCGCACTTCATCGCCTACCGTTACAGTAATTACACTGTCTGTGCGGTTAATGCATATATGTGCGCTGCAGTCTTTGTCGCTGCGCTCGTAGCAAAGCACGCCGGCCGCCGCATGTGTTACAACCATTGCGCCATTTTTAAACGCCGAGCACTCTCTGCGCAATTTTGCCAGCTCCACAATTACCTTTTTAATGCGGTCCTCTTTGTTCTCCCAGTTAAAATACGCCCTGTTAAACGGGTCCTTATAGCCTTGCATCGCTATCTCATCGCCGTAATATATGCTAGGTATGCCGGGCAGCGTAAATATCATTGCGTATGCTAAACGCATCAATTTTATGCCGTACTCATATTGTTCGTGCGTCAAAAGGCGCCCGCTTTGCCAGTACCTGTCACGCCCCTCACAGCTCTCTCCTGCCAGTGCCGTTATGGCCCTTACGGTGTCGTGTGTAGACATAAAATTCATCAGCACATGCAGTGCAGGGTGCGGATAATTTTCGCAGACACTCATCAGCTTTTCGGCCGTTTGCGGCGCATTTTCACCCTTGCAAAAGGCCAGTACCGCCTCTTTAAATGGGTAGTTCATGGTGGCGTCCAGCCCTTTGCCTAGCAGGTATGTTCTACGTTTGCCATAGCTCCATTTTGTGGTCGCGTCCTCCCACACCTCGCCAAGCAAGTACTTGTCGTCGCCGTGTTTTTTTATCGCTACCCTTATGTCCTCAATAAATTCGTCGGGCAACTCGTCTGCCACATCAAGCCTAAATCCGTCAGCGCCAAGCCTCATCCACGTGTCTATAACACCGCCGTCACCGCAGATAAAATTCCTAAACGACGTATCGTTTTCATTTGTCTCCGGCAGTGTCTCAAAGCCCCACCAACTCCTATAGCCTGAATTATATGTTTTATTAAAGTCGAACCATTTTCTGTACGTGCTTGTAGCGTCGTTATAAGCCCCGCCTCCGCCGTATCTTTTCTCTCTGTTAAAATACACCGAATCCGAGCCCGTATGGCTGAAAACACCGTCGATGATAACACTAATATTGTTAGCTTTAGCCGCCTTACATAGGTTTGCAAAATCTTGATTTGTGCCGAGTAAGGGGTCCGCTTTCATATAATCTGCCGTGTTATAGCGGTGGTTTGAGTGCGCCTCAAAAATAGGGTTTAAATAAATTACCGTAACACCTAAGTCTTTAAGGTATGGCAGTTTCTTTTCAATACCCACAAAATCGCCGCCGAAATAATCCATATTTAAGTGGCCACCCGTCTCTGTCGGCCAAAAATACGGCTCTCCCTGTTTGTTTTTTCTGTATATCCTGTCATCAAACGGCATTTTAGAGTCCGTGATACCGTCATAAAATCTATCTGGGAATATTTGATACATAACGCCGCCAAACATCTGTTGAGGCGTGCTAAACGATTTCTCGTAAACGGTAAGTTGCCACTCATGCCCGTCTTTTGTTGTTAAATAAGACATTCCGTTGCCGGAATTAAACAGCTTTTTGTACTCTTTATATAGGTCAAAGTGATAAAAATACAGGCCTACTTTTTCAAGCTTAACCGTGACAGAATAAATTATCCTATCCTCTTCATCCTTCTCCCTCTTCATCAAAAACTGCTCTTTGCTCTCGCCGTCACGCGTTAGCACAATATGCGGCGTTTTGCAAACAAGGTCCAACGGAAGGTGCAACTTAAAAGTTACACATTCACCGCACTCAACAGCGCCAAAAGGGGTTTTGTATTCAGAATTTCTGCTGTTATATATAGTGTGCATAATATTTACCCGTGCTGACGCAAATAAACACAAATTATTGTGTTTATTTGCGCCAGTTAGTGTTTAAGTGATTGTTTTATAATACTATATGCTATAGCGTTAAATAATATTATTTTAACGGCTTTATGTGCCAAATTTTTCTCGCGTAATCATGCACAGAGCGATCTGCCGAGAACACACCGCTATTTGCAATGTTCATAAGGCTCATCTTGTTCCATGTGTACTTGTCGGCATAAAGCTCGCTTAGTTTATTTTGTGCCTTTCTGTAATCGGCATAGTCGGCCATAACCATGTATGGATCCTGCGAGCGCAAGTTGTTTGTAATCTCTGTAAACGTCTCGCCGTTCCAGCCTTTTTCAATAAACGCCATAACGCTGCCTGCCTCGTCGTCGTCCTCTATATAATTTTCGGGCTGGTAGCCAAACTTTTTAAGGTCGTTTACCTCCTCTGTGCGCATGCCGAAAATAATTTCGTTTTCCATGCCGGCAGCGGCGGCTATCTCTACATTTGCGCCGTCTAGCGTGCCTATTGTAATTGCGCCGTTTAGCATAAATTTCATGTTGCCTGTGCCGCTCGCCTCTGTGCCTGCAAGGCTTATCTGCTCCGACACCTCGCTCGCCGGCATAAGAAGCTCGCTTGTGGTTACGCAGTAATCCTCAAGGTATATTATGGCAAGTTTATCACGCACTGCCTTGTCGCTGCGTATCAGCTCGCCCAGTTGATATATAAGCCTTATCATTTGCTTTGCCATGTAATAACCCGGTGCCGCTTTGGCGCCAAAAATATAAGTTTTTGGCACAAAATCCGCATTGGGGTTATTTTTTAAATACAAATACTGCGCCGCTATATTAAGCGCATTTAAGTGCTGACGCTTGTACTCGTGCATGCGCTTAACTTGCACATCAAAAATACTGTTTGGGTTGACAATAATGCTTGTTTTGCTTTTTACATGCTTTGCAAACAGCTCTTTATTCGTCGTTTTAACCGCAGCAAGTTTATCTAGCACGTCTTTATTGCCTGCGTGTTTTTCTAGTTTTTTTAGCGCAGAAGCGTCATATTTAAAATAGTCACCTATAACATCACTAAGTGCTTGCGTAAGTGCGGGGTTAGCCGCCAAAAGCCACCTGCGGTATGCTATGCCGTTTGTTACATTTGTAAACTTTTCAGGCGAGTACAAATAATAATCGTTAAAAACGCTCTCTTTAATAATTTCGCTGTGCAATTTTGACACGCCATTAATAGAGTGACACACATAACAGCAAATGTTTGCCATGCGCACTTGATTGTCGCCAAGTATCGACATATAGTTGATTTTACCCTCGTCGCCGGGGAACTTGCGCCCTAAGTCCGCACGGCAATTTGCGTCTAGCTCAACACAAATTTGATAAATCCTCGGCAATGTCTTTTTAAATATGTCTATGTTCCATTTTTCAAGCGCCTCTGCCATAACCGTGTGGTTTGTATAGGCAAATGTGCGCCTTGCTATGTCCACCGCTTGCTCCCAGGTGTAGTCGCACTCATCAAGCAGCAACCTGATAAGCTCCGGTATAGCAAGCGTTGGGTGTGTATCGTTGAGCTGAATGGCCACTTTGTCCGGCAGTAAATCCAGTGACGAGTACTGCGCTAGGTGGTTTTTTACGATATCTGCAATAGACGCCGCCGACAAAAAGTATTGTTGACGAAGGCGTAAAATTTTGCCCTCTTCGTGGTTATCGTTTGGATAGAGCACTTTGCTAATAAGCTCAGCATTTGCATTTTTTGTCATAGCATCGCTATAATCTCCGGCATTAAAGCTATCCATATCAAAGCCCGATGCCTTTGCTTTCCAAAGGCGCAACTTGCTTACGCCCTCGTTATTATAGCCCGGCACATACATATCGCTAGGCTCTGCCATAACTACAAAGGCGTTTTTATGTTTTACACGGTGGTGGTCACCGTCCCAAGACTCCTCAATATAACCATCAAACTTAATTTTTACAGCTTGATCGGGGTGGTTTTTTAGCCAAATTGCGCCGCCCGGCAGCCAGTTATCCGCATGTTCCTCTTGCCAGCCATCAACAATTTTTTGCTTAAAAATACCATACTCGTAAAGTATAGAGTAACCTGTGCCCGGCACTTTATCGGTAGCCATGCCGTCAAGGTAGCATGCCGCAAGCCTGCCAAGGCCGCCGTTTCCAAGGCCTGCGTCCGGCTCGCTGTTATAAACATTGTCAAGTTTAATGCCGTGCGCTTTAAGCACATCGTTTGCAACCTGATTTAACCCAAGGTTAAAAAGCGACGTTTTTAAACTGCGCCCCATTAAAAATTCCATGCACAAATAATAAACCTGCTTGCCGTTACTGCCGTAAGTGCGCGCCATAAACCTTTTGCGCCTCTCGCTTGAAATTGAGCGGCAAATAAGCGCAAGTGTGCGGTAAATTTGGTCGTCCGTGGCTGTTTGATAGTCCACCGCGAACTCAGTAAATAGCTTATCGGTTAAAATCTTTTCAAACTCTTTTTTGCTCATACTTTTCTCAGACATAAACTGTCTCCCATCTGCCGCAACAAACTTTAGCCCTAACAAAATCTGCCTTGCAGCATAGCAGATATAAACAGGCTTAATATAATTATGCACAAATTGAGTGCATTTTCAACAAACAAAATAAAAAATTTTTGTAAAATTTTACATAAACTTTTAGAAACTGCACAATTGCAATTTTTTATAAGGCCCCAAGTGCACGCAGACAATCGTACACCTTTTGCACAGGAAAGCCCATAACATTATAATAACAGCCGTCAATGCCCTCTATAAACTTTGCGGCCTTGCCCTGTATGCCGTAACCGCCCGCCTTGTCGTAAGGCTCGTCGGTAGATATATATTCATCTATTTCCGCTTGGCTCAGCTTTGCAAATTTGACGTTTGTAGACACTGTAAAGCTATTTTGTTGGCCATTGCAGTTTATTGCAACGCCAGTGTGCACCGCGTGGGTTTTTCCCGACAAATCGCTCATCATACGCTGTGCCTCAAGCTTGTCTTTAGGTTTACCAAGTGCCTTGCCGTCAATTTCCACTACTGTGTCGCACCCGATTACAACGCTGTTTTCTTGTGTATCTGCCACTACTTTACACTTTAACTTTGCAAGTTTAAGCGCAAGCGCACACGGTGAGTCTGCGCTAACGGCACTCTCGTCTACATCGCCCGTTATAACTTTATAGTCTGTACAAACAAGTGCCATAAGCTCTCGTCTGCGCGGCGACGACGAAGCCAATATTATATCTGCCATAATAACCCCTCTTTGCTTATTTGCAATTATATTGCGCTTATCTAACAATTCTGCCTGCTGTTTTGCTATATATAAACAGCGCAAGGCTTATGGTTATAACCTGTGCCACGTTTATGCCCATGCGCATGCCAAATGTAAAGTTTAGTATCGCAAGGTCTAGTGTAAATGGGTCAAAGCCTATCTCTGCATAATATGCAAGCCAGCTAAGAGCCGGCACGCCCGCAAATAATTGTGCCAGTAAACTGCCCACTATTATACCCGCAAGCAAATAAAATAAAAGTAGAAATGTCCTGTTAAATTTCATATAATTCTCCAATTTGTTATAGTATAAGCTTTATGCTTTTTAAATGCTTTGTATAAACAGCCATTAAATTGGCACTCGCAACTAATTTTTAACGATATAATGTTATTTTAACACATTATAAATATAAATGCAAAATTTTACATTTTTGTATTACCATTTATATTGACAACTGCCACTATAAATTCTTGCCCCTTGCGCCGTTTTGCAGCGTGCAATGCAGCCGTTAATAAAGCCAATTAACACGGCTTTTAAACACCTGTAGAGCCTAGCCCACCTGTCCCTCTTGCCGTGGCATCAAGGCTTTGGCTCTGCACGTAATTTGCACCGATAACAGGCATTATAGCCATCTGTGCTATCCTGTCGTTTGGGTTAATCACATGTGTTTCATCAGATAAATTAACAAGGCCTACACATATTTCTCCCCTGTAGTCAGAGTCTATAACGCCTACCCCATTTGAAAGCGCAATGCCTTTTTTAATGCCGAGGCCACTCCTCGCAAAGATGAGTGCAACGTATTTGTCATTTGGCAAAGAAATTGCTATGCCTGTTGGTATTACCACACGTGCGCCCGGTGCAAGTTCAACAGGCTCTTCAAGCAGTGCATGCAAATCTGCCGCCGCACTTCCGCTTGTGGCATAGCTTGGCGCCTTTGCGTTTTCAGCAAGGCATGTAAATTTTATGTCAATATCGCTGTCTTTGCAGTGCATACTACTAAATCTCCTTTGTTCCTTTTCTGTACAGCCCTCTTGTGTAATCGCCGTTAAATGGGCGGCCTTTTAAAATTAAATATACAATGTCTTCTACTTGCTCGCGGCTCTCTTTCGTAAAGTATGCCGTGTAAACGTCCGCTGTAAGCTCTTTTAAATTGTCGCCCATATAAAGCGGCAAAGGGTTATAAATAATGCGCACGCCTTAACATAAAATTCGGCACCTTTTCTATCGCAAAGTGTTTTTTCTCCCTTACATGTGCCGCAGTCCCAAGCGTTTAGCATAGGGCAAGCGTAAGTCATCATAAGCGGCATATGCCCATAAACGGCCACCGCAGATTTTATCGCCTGTGCGCTTTCGTCTTTGCTTTTTTTATCATTTGTCGGTGCATCTTGCCCTGCAACAAAGAGGTCTTTCACCCTGTGTTTAACGTGCATTTGCGGCTCTGCAAGCGCCATCTGTGGCGCAGTTAGCTCAAGACTCATTGTCACAACGTCTACACCCATGGCGGCATATGCCGCCGCAGACACCGCATTTGACACATTGAGCCCAAACCCACCCATCATAGGCAGACCCTTGCAAATTTCAACATGCGCCATATTGTCCACATAGTAGCCTTTAAACGAGGCGCCGCCCTCGCCCTCTGCCGATTTATGCGACTGCGCCACCAGCACAGAGACCTGTTCTTCTTGCCTTTTTGTCGCACAAAAGCGAGGTAGTGCAAGGTATACAAACTTACGCAAACCGAGTGGAACCTCCTGCCAAAGCTCCAGCGGCAAAATAATTGCATCGGGTGCGCCCGGCTCGCTACTACTATTAATTGCACCGGTATTTTGCGCCATATTTTCTTGCCAGCTGCTCGGGAGTTGCTCCAGCTTATCTAAAAAAACAAACAACTTTTTAGCGCTCTTAGCGCTGTTTTTTAAGCTGTCTATGTAAACATCCCCCGCCGATTTTAAATATCTCTCATCAATGTCATCGCTGTGCAACATATCTTTTACTGCTTCTTGTGCGGTAAAATTGCACACATGGCTTTTTAATTTACTGCGCATTTCCAGCAGTTTTTCAAGCGCCTCTCTGCGCATTTTATTTATTTGCGAGGCAGATAAATAAAAACTTCCGCCTACTATGTCTGCCGGCGCCGACACATAAAAAGGTGTGCCGCCCGTTTTGCTAAGCGATATTATATACGAGTCGCTTCTGTCGCTGTTTGCAACTGCCGGAGCCTCATCGCCCATGGCCACCGCCATGTTACCATCCATGTCACACACCGCAAGTTTAGACGTAGCATCGTCTATTTCAAGCTTCATCGTAACGGGTACACTGGCAGCCTCACGCCTGTAGAGCTCGTGCAATTTTGGCATTGCAGCCCTTGTTGCACTAGCATCTTGCTGTGTGCGCACACCAAACATATCCTTTGTAAGGCTAGCATCCAAATACCCGCTTGTAAAGCCAGAGCGTGAGAATACATCCTGTAAAAGTTCCATGTCATACGGCTTATTGTCAAGCGACATCTTACATGCGTTTACTGCGGCGGCAACGTACTCGGGCGTGCGCAAGCGGCCCTCTATCTTTACGCTTTTTACGCCGGCCTGTGCAAGTTTTGGCAGCGCATGCACATGCGACATATCTTTTAGCGACAGATGAAAGTCGTCTTTGATTGCACCCGTATTGTGAAGCGAGGAAAACGGCAGCCTACATGGGCCTGCACAGGCACCCCTATTTGCACTGCGCCCGCCAAAAAATGCGCTCATATAGCATTGGCCGGACACGCTCATACACAATGCGCCGTGCACAAATGTCTCTATCTCAATGTCCGTGTCTTTTACAATGTCCGAAATTGTGCCAAGCGAGAGCTCCCTAGACAAAATAACGCGCTTAAAGCCTATATCTTTAAGCCTTTTTGCGCCCATTGCAGAATGCACACTCATCTGTGTAGAGCCGTGCAAATCAAGCGTAGGCGCTATTTTTTTAACTAGCGCCGCAACGGCTAAATCTTGCACTATTACCGCATTTGCGGCAGAGCTTGCAACTTGCTCTATTAGCGTTGCCGCCATTTTTAGCTCTTGTGGGTGCACTATAGTATTAATAGCAACGTATACCTTTACGTTTCTTGCAGCACAAAAAGCCACAGCCTCGTTTAAGGCATGTGGCGTAAAATTACCTGCGGTACTTCTTGCATTTAAATTTAACAGCCCTAGGTAAACTGCATTCGCGCCCGACATAACAGCCGCTTCTAGCATTTTATCGTTACCCGCAGGGGCTAATATTTCAACTGAATTATACATTTACTCCTATACCGGCGGCCTGTTTGATGCAAGACGCTGTACCTCCGCACGCAAGCGCTCAAGCTCACGGCGCATTTGCTCAGTTGCCTGTTTCGCCTTTTCAGACTCCTGCAGGTAATCTCTAATTTGCTCGCGCATATTGTCTAAGCTAACTACCGCTTTTTTTGCATCGTCTAAATAACCCATTGTGCAAATAATTGTAGCCGCAAAAGTAGATGCATTCGGTGATGATTCAAGTACCTCTTGTACATCTTCGTCAATTTGCGCAGCAAGCGAAGCAATATAATTGCTGTCGTCCTGAGTACTGATTATGTAACTTGAGCCCAAAACCTCAAATTTTACTTTGTTTGCCTGTATAGAGCCGCCCTCATTCATCGACATACTAAAATCCCCTTTAAACAAATATTTATTATTTATTACACCTATTATTATACTACAACTTGTAATAATTTTTCAATTATTTTTTACTAATCACGTTGTTTTTTTAGCCAAAATTGTGCGCAAAAACTATAAATTTTGTTAAAAACAACAAAACAGCCTGT
Organism: uncultured Bacteroides sp.; assembly: GCA_964368295.1. Taxonomy (GTDB): domain Bacteria; phylum Bacillota; class Clostridia; order Oscillospirales; family Ruminococcaceae; genus Ruthenibacterium. The sequence continues at coordinate 5,722 of CAYJBO010000045.1, read as the reverse complement.
TTATTTGTACTAAGCGTTTATTAAACAGGCTGTATTTTTTACTAAGCGGTCGGTGCCAATTGCATCATTACAGAGCGTGCAATTGCGTCTCCCACCGCCCATATATATTCCTCGGCAATAATATTTTCGTATTCTGCAGGGTTTACCATAAAGCCACCCTCAAACAAAACTGCAGGGCACATTGTATTGCGTGTTACATAGTAGTAGCCCCACTTTGCACCCCTGTCCTCGCGTCCTGTCGCCTGCACAACCTCGCTCACAAGTGTTTGCGCCAGCGCCTCGCTCCCGTCATAAAAGTAGTAGCACTCTGTGCCTGCGGCAGTGTTTGCGTCTGTAACAAGCTCTACGCTATTGTGGTGTATAGATATAAAAAAGTCCGGCATGTGCTGTGTTATCGCCTTGTTTCTATCCACAAGCGAGAGGAAAGTGTCGTCCGTTCTTATCATCATGACAGTTGCGCCAAGTTGCTCTAGCCTATATTGTGCGGCAAGTGCAACCGCTAAGTTCGCATCTTTTTCTGCCGGCGCATCAAGGCCGCCCACGCTCACAGCGCCTAAGTCGCCATCGCCATGTCCCGCATCAAGCAGTACGCTTACACCCTCAAGCGGCTTTAGTATATTGTCGGACAACACAGGTGTCTTTTTTAAATAAATCTGCGTTTTATTGTCCGCATATTCAATACTGTGCCCATAAAGAGGTGCGTCGAACTCAAGCAAAAGTTGTGTTCCACCGTCCTCATTTGCAATTATCTCAAAGCCTTTTACCATCTCACTGCCGGTTATGTTAAACTCTGGCGCAAAGCCGCCAAACCCACCGTAAAATGTAATGCTCAACGTGTTATTTTCCGCTGTTGTGTACGCCATTGGTGTGCACTCGCCCTCAAGGGTTAAAATCTCCGTCTCGCCGTCTGTGGCAATGTGCACGCTTGCACCTGTAATTGCAGGAAAAGTCAAATCTCTGCCCACATACTCTGTGTTATACGCCATTATATAATCGCCACTTGACAGCTCATACGCCCATGAGGACTTGCCGCTTCGCCATGTTTGCACACTGTCCACTACAAGCCCTACGCCGCCTTGCCTTGCGGTCTCACTTATATTGCTGTCATAATCGGGGTCGTAAAGCAGGCCTGCAATCCAGCCCGAAACCTTTACGTAACTGCCGGCTGACAGTGCCTGTGTGCCATCGCTTGAGCTGCCAGAGCTGCTCGAGCTGCCTGAATACGACGAGCGATCAATGGTATACACCAGCTCTGTACCGCCCTGCGAAAAGACATAGTTATTGTCGCCACTGCCCACATTTACAAGCACGCCAAATAGGCCTGACTCGCCATACCTTACCACCTCTTGCCCGTCCAGCAAAAGCGGCTGTGCAGGGTCTGACGTGCCCATTATATAGCATGTGCTCGTATAAATCGGAGTGTCGTCTCTCGGGTAAGTTATGCTCAGCTGTGTAGGCGCTGTGTAATCAAGTAACGTTGGCACAGACTGAGCCGCCTCGTTTATGGCATTAAGCATCAAAGCGTACTGGTTTTCAAGCGTTAGAGCACTGTCGTAATCGTCAATTACCATGCCGCTAAATTGCTGTGTGACGGTGTGCAAAAACACCTGTTGTGGCTCTGTCCACACGCTCTGCGTAGTATAGGGCACGCTCTCACCCTCATGAGAGAAGATTGTGCCAAACCCATCATCAGCGGCAGTTTTATAAAAAGTGCCTGATATTTCGTAATTTTTCATTGTGCGCTCAACAAGTTTTGCAGATGTATCATTCTCGGCATGTATGTCGGAGTACAGCGCATATACAAAAATACCGCTCTGTTTTGCGGCCGTGCACAGGTATTCCATGGCATCAAATTTTGTAAACAGCGTGTCGTATTCGCTCACGTTTGCAATTGTATCGTGCTTGCTGTCGCGCGTAAATACGGTAGAGCCCTCGCTCGTCTCTTGCACTATGTCCACAAAAACCGCATTTAATTGCGATTCTTTCGCAAAATTAATAAACTCATCTATAAAGGCCTCTTGCTCTTGCCTTGTTGATAATTGGGCAAAGCTACTATGTGATTGTGTGTTAAATACCATGCCTTTTATATCATTGTCGGGCAGTGCGTAAGCGCCCTTGTTTTCAAAATTAAAAAATCCGCTTGTAATAAGCAAAAACACAGCCGAGGCAAGGCCCACGGCCAAAAGCACAACGGCTATTATAGGCAAAAAATTTGTTTTCCTTCTTTTAAAATGCAAAATATCGCCTCCAGATACTTTTATTATTATATATAAACACCAAATTTTAACTATTTTGTTTATCTATATTAGTATACCACACATTTTTTAAAAAAACTTCATTTTTCGGCAAAAACATCTGTTATTTTTATCATTTACGTGTTATGCTTATAAAGGTTTATTGTGCCTGCGCACTTAAATTTAAACATTTATTACCGCTTGTGCGGCTTTGGAGTTTTTACACTCTTACCCTATACATAATATCTGAGAGGAACCAAAAATATGCTAGTAGTACCAAATAACGGTTTTACGCACGGCGGCCGTTTCCATGCCGACGATGTGTTTAGCGCCGCACTTTTAAAAATAGTTAACCCCGATATAAAAATAATAAGGGGATTTAATATACCCGAAAATTTTGACGGCATTGTATTTGATATTGGCGACGGAGAGTTTGACCACCACCAAAAAAACAGCCCCAAAAGGGAAAACGGCACACCATACGCTGCATTTGGCCTATTGTGGCGCGAGCTTGGCGCAAGCCGTGTTGGCGAGGAGCAAGCTTTAAGGGTTGATAAGCACTTCATCCAGCCGCTTGATATAGACGACAACACCGGCACAGGCAACCAGCTCGCACAGCTTATTGCGGCTTATAACCCAGCCTGGGACAGCGACGAGGACTCTGACACTTGCTTTGATAGGGCGGTTGAAGTTGCCAGAGACTTATTTAAGCATAAATTAGACGGCCTAAACAGCATAACACGTGCGGCCGACCTAGTAAACGAGGCGCTTGCAAAAGTTAAAAACGGCATTGTTACGCTAGATACTTACGCACCTTGGAAACAGCAACTCATACCGTCTCCCAAGGCAATTTTTGTTGTTTATCCGTCACAGAGGGGCGGCTACTGCGCACAGGGTGTGCAAAAATCTTTTGGCTCGCCGCAGTTGAAAGTTGCCTTCCCTGCACATTGGGCAGGGCTTGATGAAAACGCACTACAAACTGTGAGCAACATCGACTCAATTAAATTTTGCCACGCAGGGCGCTTTTTAATTACAACAGGCACCAAAGACGACGCCTTTAAGGCATGCGAGTACGCAATGCTTGAGCACAGCGACGACGAATAAAACACTTTTACACAAAGCAAAAAGGAGCTACCACACACCGTGCAAATATGTAACGAAGAAAAAAGCAGTGATATATCTTACGTATACTTGTTAGAATGCGCCGATAATACGCTGTATTGTGGGTGGGCAAAAGATGTTGATAAACGAGTGCAATGCCACAATGCAGGAAAGGGCGCAAAATACACACGTGCGCGCTTACCCGTTAAGCTTGTATACCACGAAAAGCTAAGCGACAAAAACAGCGCTATGCGAAGAGAGATCGAGATAAAGCGCATGACACGCGCACAAAAGCTTAAACTCTGCGATGCTTATAGAGCACAACCAGACGGCTAATATTGTCAAACACATTCAATATTAAAAGGCCGGCCTTGCTTTGCATAAATATTGCACAAAAAATATTATAAAACAAAAACAGTTTACCTTGTTATTAAAATCAAGGTAAACTGTTTTTAATTTTAATTAATTTATTTGTTGCCTCTTTTTATTTTGATTATAAAGTAAGAAAGAGTCAAAACAAATAGAGCAACTTGCACAAGCGTTAATATTAAATCGGTATCGCTTAAAAGCGAAACAAAAATTGTTGTCGGGCCGTCTGCTCCGCCAATTATAGCAATTGAAGAATCTTGCTCTCCAAGGCATCCCGTTAAAAGCACACAGGCAGCCGTGGCAATTATAGCCGTAATTTTTTTAATCATACAACCTCTTTATGCAACCTTTACTAATAAGTGCGCATAAAATGTTATGCGCGCATAATTAACCTTTAACTGCAATGTTTACAAGTTTGCCCGGCACATAAATTTCTTTTGCAATAGTTTTACCGTCAAGCAGTGGCGCAATTGCCTCGTCTGCCTTTGCCATTGCAATTGCCTCGTCTTTGCCTATGTCTGCGGCCACCATTATTTTTGCGCGCACTTTACCGTTTAATTGCACTGCAATTTCTACGGTGCTGTCAACACATTTAGCCTCGTCGTAGGTAGGCCATTTTGCGGCGGTTATTTGCCCCTCAAAGCCTAAGTTTTCCCACATCTCTTCTGTTATGTGCGGCGCAAATGGGTTTAAGAGCAAAATTAACGCCTTCATGTCATCTTTTGTTATGTTAGGCACATCGTAAAGGTCGTTTACTGCGCTCATCATCGCGGCTATTGCCGTGTTCATTTTCAGCTGGTCTATGTCGTTTGTAACTTTTTTTATCGTGCGGTGCATTGTGCTTTCAACCTCCGGCGTAAAGCCCTCGTTTGGCTGTATGCGCTCTGCAAGCGCCCACACTCTCTCTAAAAATCTGCGACAACCTTTTATTGACGATGTATTCCAAGGCGCACTCTTCTCAAAATCGCCGATAAACATCTCGTAAAGACGCATTGTGTCCGCGCCAAAATCGTTAATAATCTCGTCCGGGTTTACGACATTTCCACGTGATTTACTCATCTTTTCGCCGTTTTCGCCGAGTATCATGCCGTGGCTTGTGCGCTTCATGTACGGCTCTTTAGTTGGCACAACGCCAATGTCGTATAAAAATTTATGCCAAAATCTGCTGTACAAAAGGTGAAGCGTTGTGTGCTCCATGCCGCCGTTGTACCAATCTACAGGGCCCCAGTATTCAATAGCCTCTTTTGACGCCAATGCGTCAAAATTACACGGATCCATATACCTTAAATAGTACCAAGACGAACCTGCCCACTGCGGCATAGTGTCCGTTTCTCTGCGTGCAGGGCCGCCACAGCATGGGCAAGTAGTGCTAACCCAATCCTCAAGCTGTGCAAGCGGGCTCTCCCCGTCGCCAGACGGTGCAAACTCTTTTAGTTCCGGCAAAACAAGGGGCAGTTCGCTCTCTGAAATAGGCTGCCAGCCGCACTTTTCGCAGTTTATCATAGGGATGGGCTCGCCCCAATATCTCTGGCGGCTAAACACCCAGTCCCTCAGCTTAAAGTTTGTCTTTGGCTCGCCCAACTTATTGTCTAAAAGCCACGCTGTTATAGCTTTTTTCGCATCTTCCACGCTCATGCCGTCCAAAAATCCGCTGTTTACCATAACGCCTGTATCACAGTCTGTAAAGGCTTCTTTTTCTATGTCGCCACCCTTAACTACCTCAACAATTGGCAAGTCAAACTTTTTGGCAAAATCGTAATCCCTGTCGTCATGCCCCGGCACCGCCATTATAGCGCCCGTGCCGTAACTGATAAGCACATAATCGGCTATAAATATTGGGATTTCTTTGCCGTTTACGGGGTTAATTGCGCTAACGCCACAAAGCTTTACGCCTGTCTTTTCTTTCACTAGCTCGGTGCGCTCAAAATCGCTTTTTTTAGCTGCAGTTTGTTTATATTCTTGCACCTGATCCATGTTTGTTATCTTGCTTGACCATGCGTCTACACACGGGTGCTCCG
>CAYJBO010000044.1:0-22709 GCA_964368295.1 uncultured Bacteroides sp. | reverse complement strand
AGTCATTTACTGTGCGTTTAAGTTGTGCTTGCCAGTCTGCTCGCAATCCCTCGGCAGCACGCCCCGCCCCTACACACTTACTCCAAATATGTGTAAGCGGCCTAGTGTTAGCACTCATGTCAATATTAATGTTAATTTTTCGCATTTATAGCCCCCATATAATTTATATCATCACTCTAATATTTTTTTATCAAATATGGCACTCTGCTCGCCGCTAGTGCAGCAACTGCCAAAAACGCCAACAATGATGTTATTGCGGTGCAAATAGTAAAAATCACTTATTGCCATCGTCTTTTATTATAGATTTTTTATACGCCGCAGGTGTTTTGCCGTAAAACTTGCTAAAGAGCTCTGTAAAATAGCGGTAGTCTTTAAAGCCCACTTTTTCGGCAATTTCGTAGCTTTTAAAGTTTGCTGTCATTAGCAGTTCCATCGCACGTGCCATGCGCACTTCATTTATATAGTCCTTAAAATTTTTACCCGTCTGCTTTTTAAAAAAACTACTAAAGTAAAACGAGTTCATATGCACGTGTTTTGCAAGCACCTCGAGCGATAAATTCTCAGCATAATGCTCGTCTATATACTGCATCGCTTTTATAACGTCTGTTTTTGCACTATTATTTGCGCATTCCGCCACTGCCCTAAGTAATTTTTCAACTTGCAGCTCTACAATCGCCTGTAAATTCTCATACGACTGTGTCTCATGTAATCGCTCAAACATCTCACTCTCGCTGACCAATATTTCCTCTGTCGCAAGTCTTTTTTTAAGTTCACTGTCCACATAGCGCACACAGCTTATAGCAAAATAAACGGCGGCCTGCTTGTTGCCCTGCGCTGCAATGCCCGCCTTGTAAAGGTACTCTTTTACTATCGCATATGCTGCAGCTATGTCCTGTGCAATAACTTTTTCCAGCAACTTATCCCTTAATTCCGACAGGGTAATAACGTCTTGCGGTTCATCGTATTTTAAGTCGTCTGCAAAAACGGTGTCGCCTATAATTTGCGGATAAAAATAAAAACACTCAAGCATGTGTTTATTTTCTTCTATTAAAACGGGAATTTGCGTTATATCTTTTATATTGCCGCTAACTGCAAAGCATGCCGATATATCACAGTGCTGCTTTAATAAAGTGCGCATCTGTTTAATATTTTGCAAAAGTGCTTCTTTTTCCATAGTTTTAAACACTACACAGCACTGCTTGCCATGCCAAAACGAAGTTCCTATGTTTTGGCTTGCCAAAAAGTTCTCTACAACCGATGCCGCAGAAAATTTTACAAGCTCTGTCTCAAGCGCCGGTTTTTCTGCTTGCAATATAAGCTCGCAAAGCAGCAAGGTGTAGCTATCGGCGTTTAGCCCTATTATTTTTTGGTATGCAGTTCTTCCTAGCGGTGTGTCATTTTTTTCGCTTATAAATTGGCGGTGCGGCTGTACCCCTTGCATTGTCATACACTTTGCAACGGCTTTTAAAAGGCTGTCTTTTTTTACTGGTTTTAAAAGATACTCCACTGCGCCGTACTTTAATGCGGCCTGAGCGTATTTAAAGTCTTGAAAGCCGCTTAAAAAAATCACCTTTGTGTTAATTTTCATCTTAGAGATATCTGCAAGTATATCAATACCTGTCTTTTCGGGCATAGATATGTCCAGCACTGCTATGTCGGGCGCGCTGTTTACTATTGCATTAAACGCCGCCTTGCCATCGTCGTAAGTTCCAATTATCTGCACCCCAAAAGATTGCCAATCGACAAGATTGCGTATGCCATATGTTATGACGGGCTCATCGTCAGCTAATATCATCTTCAGCATTTTTAGGGCTCCCCTCCGGTATGTTTGCCGGCAGTGTTATTTTTATAACAGTGCCGACACCTTTACTGCTATACAGCGATAAACCGTTACTTTCCCCATATAAATGGCGCAGCCTATCGTGCACATTTTTTAGGCCTATGCTTTTCCAATTATACTGGTTTTTATGGCCCGGGTTGTCGCTTGCCAACAGAGTTTCTACTTTTTTAAGCTCTTCTTCGCCCATGCCACACCCATCGTCCATCACTGTAATTTCTATTTTGTCTTTATTAAGTTTTGCCACAATAGCAATATTGCCGTGTGTTTTTTTAGGCCGTATACCATGCTCAAAAGCGTTTTCTACTATTGGTTGCAGTATTAGTTTTGGTATGTGCTTTTGCTCAAGTCCTTCCATATCTACCGAAAAACTAACTCGTCCATCAAACCTGCAGTTTAATAGATATATATACTTTTGAAGTATATCAATCTCAAGCTCCAAAGGCACAACGTCATCCACTGTGCCGATTAAATATCTTATCTGGTCCGACAGAGCCTCTATCATCTGTGCTACCATGTCGTCTTTTCGGCTCAACGCCGTCATGCGTATAACCTCTAAGGTGTTATATAAAAAGTGCGGATAAATTTGGCTTTTCAGCGCATTTAGCTCTGCCTCTTTGCGCTTTATCTCCGACACATACACACGATTTGTGTAATTTTTCAATTCCACTGTCATTTCGTTAAAGTGCTGTGTAAGCTCGCCTATTTCATCGCTAGATTGCACCTCGATCTCTTTTTCAAACTCGCCCCCTGCAACGTGTGCCATGTGCTGTTTTAGCGTTAGTATGGGCTTTGTTAGCCTGCGTGACGTGAGAAGACTAATAATCAAAAGTGCCGCTATACTGCCTAAAACAAATATATACATTATATTTTGTATAGAGCGCATCCCCTCTGCTATCGGCAGGCCGTCCATTCTAAATGCTATGTTTAAGTTGTATTCTTCCACGCTGTCAAAAAGCAATATTTCCTCTTCGTTTTCTTTGTCTTCCTCTAGGCTAGGCGGCGATAAAATTGTTGCATAGGAGCTTTCATCTGTGCTGTAAATGCACAAATTATCATTGTCATATAGATATATAGAGCTGTTATCGGGCAGTGCTACATCGCTAAATATCTTTTGCATTGCATCTAGCTCTAAGTCTATAAATAACGTACCTACGTAATCTTTATTAACAATCTCAGCGCTTCTTAAGTCAAAATAATTCCTCGCTACAGTAAAAACTTTCTCTTTACTTGTAACATGGTATCCTATATAGTCAAAATCATGTGCCGGAATAATCATAAGCTCGTTGCTCTGTTTGTCTATTTCACTTATGTCAATTGTCTGCAAAAATTTCTCCTCGCTTGCAAACTGCCCACTCTCGCCACCCATGTGGTAAAAAACTTGCTCTCCATTCTCATTCTCATACAAAAAGTGCAGCGCCGCTATGTCTGAATTTGCACGGAATATGTTGTTAAAAAATATATCCATTTCCTCTTTCGTGCGGCGCTCTTTGTCAGATTCGTTAATAAATGCCTCGCCTGTTAAAATTTTACGCAGATTATCGTAACTTTTGTAGTTAGGCACGGTCTCTATCTCACTTGACGTGTTATAATAAAACGGATATTTCGACAACTCATTATAACCGTCAAGGAGAGACTCTATAGAATAGGATGAATATGTAACACCTTGTGTATAGCTCTCTTTAAGGCTCTCTCTATACACATCAAACATGGTGTTTAAAATTACTGTTGCCAAAATGGCTATTGGCACAATGCTACCTGTTAAAATTACAAGTGTAAACTTAACATAAATACTCAATCTTTTTTTCTTCATAGCATCGTTACCTTTTTATTTGTTTTTTAGTTTATCCCTTTGCCGCACCGGACATAATACCTTTTACAAAATACCTTTGTAGGCATATATATAGTATAATTGCAGGGACAAGGGCTATAACGGTGCCTGCAAAAACTATGTCCCACCTAGCTGTATATTGTCCAACAAATGAGTAAACGGGTACTGTAATTGTTTTTGCTTTGTCTGATGGAAGTACAAGGTAAGGCATTAAGAAGTCGTTCCAAATGCCAAGCCCGTTTAAAACAACCATTGATGCAGTACAAGGCCCCAGCAGCGGAAATACAACACGCCAGAATGTTTTAAACTCGTTGCAACCGTCTATAAGCGCTGCCTCTTCTATATCTATTGGCACGCCTTTTAAAAAGCTTGAGAACAAAAGCGTACCAAACGCTACACTGCCCGAAATATATACTACAATAGGGCCTGCAAGCGTGCCGAAAAGACCAATCATTTTGAGCTCTCTAAAAAGAGGGAACATATAAAGGTGGAATGGTATCATCATGCCGGCCAGAAAGTATGTGTATATTGTTTTTGTTATTCTGTTTTGGTACCTTGTAAGCGCATAGGAAGATATAGGCACTACAAAAATTATACAAATTTCGCTTACAACAGTCAAGAATATAGTATGCCAAATTGCTGTTACAAAATCTGTTTTTTCAAACAAATCCACAAAGTTTTGCAGATATAAAGAAGTAGGCAGTGCCGTAGGGCTTGCCAAAATTTCTCCGTTACTTTTAAATGCAGAAATTACTGCAAAAAATAGTGGCACCAAAAAGAAAAAAGCAAGCACAATTGCAAGAAAAAACATGACCCATGGTATAATTTCTACCTTCTTTTTGCCTTTGGTAAATGTTGGCGCATTTTCTTTTAATTTTGTCTGTGTCATTATAATTGCACCTCTCTTGCCCTGAGAATTTTACTTTGTACCCCGTTTAATATCAGTATCAAAAACAATAAAACAAGGCCAACCGCAGTACCAAAACCTTGTCTGCCCTCGCCAAATCCTACTTTGTATAATAGATAAACTACAGTCTCTGTGGCAAAGCCCGGCCCGCCATCTGTCATAACGGCAATTTGGTCAAACACTTTAAGCCCGTTTATAAGCGAGAGTGTAAAGCATATTGTAAACGCACCCGATATCAGCGGAAGTGTTATGTGGCGAAAGCTTTGCCAGCTTGACGCGCCGTCTATTTTTGCTGCCTCTTGCACATCCACAGGCACACCCTGCAAAGACGCAAGATATATTATCATGTAATAGCCCGTGCCTTTCCATATCATTACAAGTGCGACAGACCAAATAGCGTAATCGGCATTACCTAGCCAGTCTTGCTTTAAAAACTCAAGGCCTAAAGCGTCTAAAACTGCATTGATTGGCCCAAAATTATAGTTGTACATAATTTTCCAAATAAAGCCCGATACAACGCCGCTTACAATAACAGGGACATAAAACACCGCCCTGAAAAAGTTTTTAGCTTTAAAAACACTGTCTACAAGCAGTGCCAGCGCAAGTGCCAGCGCATTTTCCAAAACGGAAATTGTAACAGTTAAAATGAGTGTATTCTTTAGCGCATTTGCAAACCTATCGCTAGTAAATATTTCTCTAAAGTTTGCAAGTCCCACAAATTGCACCACAGGGTTTATGCCGTCCCATGATGTAAAGCTGTAATACACGCTTGAGAGTGTGGGCGCAACTATTAAAAATGTAAATAATATAAAAGCCGGCAAAATAAACTCGTACGGTGTTCTTCTAAATTGTCTTTTCTTTTTTCCCAACAAAATTTCCGCCTCCTGCAATTGTAAAGTTTTTTAAACATTTGGCGTCCCCTCTTATTTTATACAAGAAGGAACGCCATTCGTTATAAATATTTAATATAAATAATTACTCCGGCATACCCACGCCTGTAACAGGGTTAAAGCTTTGTATTGCAACATCCCATGTCTTTTGCAACTCTTCAACAGCACTGACAAGGTCACGTGTGCCCTGTGCAAATTCTACGCAAGTTTTATAAGTAAAGTTGCGGAAATCCGGTGGAAGCTCTGAAGTACCAACACGTCCGTTCCACATAGAGCCAAGCGAAGTCGCACTATTAGATGCATCGATTACCTCTTGTAACAATGGTTCTACTTCTAGGCCTGGGTCAACAGTTGTTGTTGGAAGAATTGACATTGTCTCGCAGTACTCTTTGTACTGTGCCGGATCAAAGAAGAACTTCATAAACTCGTCGAATAATTCTTGAACGCCCTCTCTTGCAGCTGCCTCTGTGTTAAGTGCCCAGCCGCCTGCGCCACCGCCGCCGATAAGGTGGTAGTTTCCGTCGCGGTCCGGCATTGCAAACCAGCCCACTTCAAGGTCAGGTGCAGCCTCTGCAATAGGTGTAATCATGTGTGTGCCGCTGTACATCATAGCACTCATGTCGTTTACAAAGAAAGTTGTAATTTGTGCATCAGGTGTAGATGCCCAGCCCTCTTGTGCATAGCCAAGAATTTGTGAGAGGTCTGTCAATGTCTGTTTAAATGTCTCGTCTGCAAAAGTTTTTTCGCCTGAATAGCAAGCCTCAATAAAGTCATAATCTACAGATGTAACGTTGTTGCCGTAAACAGATTGGAACAAGAAGCCAAGATGCCAAATGTCGCCTGCGCCAACTACTAGCGGAGACATGTCGCCAAGTGCAACAATCTCATCGCAAAGAGCTATAAACTCATCGTATGTTGTGGGCTCTTCAAGGCCGTTTGCGTCAAAATACGCTTTGTTGTAATAAAAACCAAGTGAGTTCTCAGCGTTTTTAGGTGCTGTGTATGTAACGCCGTCAAATTCAACAGTATTTGTAAAAAGTGCTTTAACTTCATCGGTTAACGGTGCAAGTTTGCCTGCACGCACGTATATGCCTGTGTCGCGCATTTCAACTATGTCGGGGAACTCTCCAACGCTCTCTTTTGTTACGAGCATCTCGCTGTATGTGCTACCGTCACCCGGTTGGTAAGTGATATTGTATTGTGGATATGCTGCGTTAAATGCCTCGATAACTTTTACGTTTGCCTCTTTAGCGCCCTCATCTCCGTCTGGGAACATCAAAGTTACTTCAATAACTTCAACCGGCTCTTCGGCTGGTGTTTCTGTTGTGCCCTCTGCAGGTGCCTCTGTAGTTGCCGGTGCAGCGCAACCTGCAAACAACGTCAGTGCCATTACAAGGCTTAGCAAAACTGTGATAAACTTTTTCATGATTTTCCTCCTTAATTTTGATTTCTTACAATTTAATGCTCCGAAATCTTCTTTGACAATAGAATAACAAAATAACAATGCGTTTTAAATACTCTTTTTTTAGTAAAAAGTAGGTATTTTTAAGATTAACTATAACGTTTTAACATTTTCGCACAATAAATCGTCGGCTTAAATGTGCATTATTACCAATAAAACGCATTTTCAAAATCTTGCGGGTTTATCTTTTGCAGTGCGGACATATAAAAATAGTCTGCATAGACCATTGTTATATGGTGCGACTCCTTGCCGTGATAAGAACCTGTGCATTTTTGTAAAATCGCATCGCAATGCGATGTGTAGTCTGCCCTGTGCTCATCGAGCGCATGTAAAATTTTAAGCGCGGCTTTGAAGTAAGGCTCTGCCTCATCATTATTACAAGCAGCGGCAATATCTAAAAGACCTACCGCCAGTACAGCCGCGGCGCAGCTGTCTTCAAGCTCTACATCTTTTGGCTGGCAAAAGTCAACCGGTATCAGTGCACTTTGCGGCATATTTTTTATGCAATAGTCGGCAACTTTTTTTGCCGCATTTAAATATTCTTGTTTTCCTGTGTTTTTATAGCTTGCTGCAAAGCCGCTCACTGCCCAGGCTTGCCCTCTTGTCCAAGCACTTCCATTTTCGTATCCTTGTCCGCCATACGTTTGCACAACTCCGCCTTTTTCACAGTCGTAATCTACTATATGGTTGCAAGAGCCATCTTCTCTTATAAATGTATCCATAACGGTGTCTGCATGCATCATTGCTATTTGTTTAAAGCGAGGGTCCTTTGTCTCGGCGCTTGCCCAATATAATAATGGTATATTTAACATACAGTCAATTATTGCCCAGCCGCGTGTGTCCTCTATGCCCAAAACCGTATCGTTCCACGCACGTATGTATTTGCCCACGGGGTTAAAGCGTCCCGCAAGCAAGTTGGCGGCATGCAGTGCCCTTCGCCTTGCATCTTCATTTCCTGTCAATTTGTAATTTGCAACTGCAGTGGGCAGTCACATAAAGCCTACATCGTGGTGCAAACCATAGTATTCCTCAAAACATCTATCTAGCATAACCTCGCTGCTACGTGCTATTTGCGCCATTTCTTCATTGCCGAGTGCTGCATATATCCGCCATAAAATGCCACCCCAAAAGCCATTTGTCCACCAGCAAATACCGTCTGCCGTGCCCCACTTTATAGAGCTATCTGCCTTGTTGTTATAGTTTCCGTTTGCATCTGTTGTATAGGGTATGCCGTCTTTGTTTTTTATTGCCACAGGTATGTATTTTTGGGCACATTTATTAAATGTACTCTCTGCCCATTGCTTTTCTTCTTTTGTAATGTAGCTCATTATTCTGCCTCACTTATAAGTTTTTAGTATTTGCATTTTTTGCATTGTATTTTTTATACTATAATAATAAATAAAAAGCACACAAAAAAGCTAGTTCTTTTTTTAAGAATAAAGTTGGTTTATTTAAGAGCGCAATTTATTGTTAAAGTTAGTTTACCTCAAAGAATAAAAAACTACTATTAAAATAATATATGCCTCTTGCAAAAGGGTCAAACTTGCAAGAGGCTGTAACGCTGCCATTTTGCGTACATACAAAAAACTGCTTTTAGCAAAGAATACTAAAAGCTTTGCTAAAAACAGTTGAATAGTTTTTCAAAAAAGTTAATTTTTTGCAGCAGATACAAATCATTCAGGCTATAGTGCAGCATGATATCCATGCAAAATAAATTTAAAGGCTTGCTAATTGCCCAATATTGCTAAATGTGATGCAAAAAAATTCTCGGCCTGTTCCTTTGTCATTACCCTACACGTCAGGGCAAAATTTTCCACATCTTTTTTAGATAGCTTAGTTTGATAATTTTTTATTTGTCTATACATAAAAATAGTTTTTAATTCATCCTCGAGGTCATTTCCAATATATTTACAATCGTAAACTTTAAAAATTTCGCCTGTTTTATAAATAAAAGTGAAAGTGCTATACCCCGATGTCGCGCTTGGATTTGGGCGCAGTGAATTTATGTTATAGGCGGCGAGTAAATTTAAATTTATATATCTGCGCCTTACAACTAACCAGTTATCGCCTATGACAACTTGATTTTTCGTCTTCTTACTATTTACTTTATCGCCCTGTATCAATTTTACTAAACCCTGCTTGTCGCAATACTTTTTTAAAACGGGTATATATCTGTATGGGGTATAAATGTACAAAAGATATATTATTACAGGAGTGCTAATAAAGGCTATGTAAAGCCAAAATTGCAGGGTGATAAACTCTGCCCACTCGCCTGTAATAACAATTAATCCTATTGAAACGGGCACTAGCAGTGCACAAATATGTATTGTTAATTTCGCAATTTTTTTTATAAAATATTCCACGGTTTATCCTTAATCCTGCACGCAAAATTATATGTCTATTTCAAGCGACACCGGACAATGATCACTGCCTAAAATATCGCTATGTATTTGCGCATTTATTATTTTTTCTTTTATATTCTCACTCACCACAAAATAATCTATACGCCAGCCGGCATTCTTTGCTCTTGCATTAAAGCGATAGCTCCACCAGCTGTATGCATCTTGCTTATCCGGGTATAAATACCTAAATGTATCAACATTTTTATTATTTAATAGCTGTGTAAATTTTGCCCGTTCTTCATCCGAAAATCCAGGGTTTTTCCTGTTTGTTTTCGGGTTTTTTAAATCTATTTCATTATGTGCAACGTTTAAATCTCCGCAATATACAACCGGCTTTGTCTTAGACAATTTGCCTATGTGCTCTCGCATCTTATCTTCAAAATCCATTCTATATTCGAGCCTTGTCAGCGCTTCTTTACTATTTGGCACATAGGCGCAAACAAAATAAAAATCATCAAGTTCTAGCGTTAAAACTCTGCCCTCATCATCTGTGTAATCGTCCATGCCGTATATAACATTAATAGGTTTATGCTTTGAAAAAACAGCCGTGCCCGAATAACCCTTTTTGACAGCTGAGTGAAAAAACTGGTAATACCCCTCAAACTCTAACGAAATTTGATCCGGCTGTAATTTAGTTTCTTGCAGCGCAAATAAATCAGCGTCTGCTTCGTTAAAAACATCTAAAAACCCTTTGTTAACACACGCCCTTAGGCCGTTGACATTCCAAGAATAAAATTTGTATTTCATATAGCACCTCTTACATATAAAAATTTTAACAGACTTTGCAATAAAATACAAGGAATCGCATAATTTTATTTGATATTACCCATGTAAAGAGTACATTTATTTAAAATATTGAGCAAAATCATTAGTTGAACAGGTGGTTTTAGTTACTCATCTTTGACACTGCGGTTTTTTAAAAATTTGTAAAGATTAACAAGAGAACTTACAGACCAAAATATAGCCAAAAATACGGTTGAACTGAGCTCTGTTAACATATTGTCTTTTATTAAAAAAGACATTCCCTCACTGTTAAATCCCATAATAAAAAAAATAATATTAACTATTGCAGTAATTGCAAAAACAATAACAGTAACCATTGGATTTTTTTCTTTATTACTTATATAAGCGCCTTTAAGCGTTGTCAGTATAATAAAGTACAAAGTTGTAAGCATAATTATAATAAGCGATTGAGTAAAAGGCGCCGCCCATACATAACTTTCATTTATAAGCCCATTCACAAAAGTCAGCACAATTATTATCCCAAGGCATTGCGCTGCGGTTTTATATCTAACCGATAGCTGCAATTCATCGTAATTTTTCTTTTTCACAAAGTTACCTCCTCAAATAAATCGTTTAATGTTTTATTTAAAGCTCTGCATATAGCAAGGCAAAGTTTTATTGTGGGGTTGTACTCGCCTTTTTCTATAGCTACTATTGTTTGTCGGCTCACATCTACAATATCGGCTAGCTCCGACTGTGTTAAATCCAGTGCTGTCCTTGCAGATTTCATTCTTAAATTTTTTGCCAAACTATCACCACCTGATTTTATTGTATATTAAAACATTCAAAATGTCAAATATAATTTACATTCACTGTATGCAAATCACTTCACTTAGCGATAGCTCGAGCACCGAGATTACAACTCCCACTAAAAAATATACACAAACAGCGCCAGCGCTATAATTTATAACGAAAATGCTCCCGAAAATTTATCGACAACCATTACACCGTTAATATAAAAGCCCTCCTTATTTTAAAGCCAATTTAAAACCGCTCTTGTTATTTTAACAAAAATCGACTGAACTGTGTTCTTTTTTATTTTTTTTTGCAATAGAAATAATTGGCATTATAAGCGAGTGTACTTTTAAAAAGCACGAGTAAACGCCCCTATTAACCGGGGTTTTGTCATGCCTATTCGGCGCCTAAAAAAGAGCAGTTTTAGCCCACTAAAAAGGGCTAAAACTGCTCTCGATTTCAGTTTATTATACGCTCACCTTGCGCTTTGTTGGCTGTCTTTTTTCGCATTCATAGGCTCGTATTTTTCGTATTTAATGTTCTGCCTCTTTTTGAAAGAAAAATTTTCTTCCTGCAATTGCACATCCTGACAAAAATACTTGGCTGCGTTTAAAACTGCAAGCAGAAAAAACATCTTTGTAATCATTTCCTAGCAGTTCTAAAGCGGTTTTATTGCTTTTATCAATAAAATCATTTTCAAACAGTGTTAATCCATATAAGTAGCAGTGCTTTGGGTCTAAAACACTGACCAAGTTTAACAAAACTTGCAAAAACCTCTCATCGGCATTGTCTTCTAGCTCCCGTGCACCCTTATCGCCCTTAGACGAAGCAAGCATAAGCGCCGTATAGTTCAATTGATCTATATTGCCGCAAAGTAAATCGTACAAAACAGGAAACTTCTCTTTGCTAAAATTATCTCGCACCTGCTGCATTACATATTCGGTAGAGACTATTGTATTTAAGCAGCCTTTTCTTCCACACTCGCAAACCGGGCCATTAGGGTCTATAACCATATGATTTAGCGAGCCGGCTTTTCCGTGTCCGCCTGCATAAATTTCGCCGTTTAAAAAAAGCGCTACATTCATAGAGCTATCTATTTCAACAAACAAAAAATAATCGTCGGGCACATTGAGCGAAAAGTCCATTTGTGCTGTACCCAGCGCCTTTGGGCTACCGCTTACAGCTACGGGCAAGTTTGTTTTTTGCGAGACATATTTTTGTAGCGCCTTAAAATTTTGCAAAACATCTTGAATATTGGGGTTGCAGGCAATGCCTATGCCGAGTATATTGGCATCCTGTGCCTGCTCTGATATCTCTTCAATACACTCGATTAATGTCGAAAGAATAATCTCTTGCTCGCGCTTAACAATGGGAATGGGCTCGCACATGTAATGCACATTGCCACGCAAATCTGCAAGCCCACCAAAAATAAACTCTTCGTTTATAAAGCACCCTATCGTCAAACCTTTTTTTGCATTAATGTCTATGGCTATTTTTTTTTTGCCGACACCTATACTTGTTGTGTTTAGTATTCCCGTCTCCACAATAAGCTCATTGTCCAGCATTTCGCTAACTAGCACAGAAATTCCTGCTTTTGTTAAGCTCAGAGCATTTGCTAAATCAACACGAGAGGCCGCCTTATGGTGTAGAAGATACAGCAAAATCTGGCTTTGATTACTTTGCTTTATATGCCCTTTACTGATTCCCAGCGTTTTCAAAAAAATTGCCCCTTCCAATTAGGGAGAGCTCTCCCCGCATTTTCAAGGCAAAAGCAAACTTTAAACCGTAGCAAAACACTAAGTAGTTTTTTTGCACTTAATTTAAGCTATGTCAATTTTAGTGCAAAAGCACCCGACATATTGCCCTGAGCTATATTATTTTTTCGCAAACTCCTCAAGCAATCTGCTTTTTTTCTCGATGTAATACTGGTAATTATAAAGTGAAATTGTCGGTGGCACCTTATGGTCTATTGTCGGTATATATCCGCCTTTTTCTAGCACGGGTTTCAAGCTTTCAAGCTCTGCAACAATAGCCTGCGGCCCCTTTTCAAGCGCAAATTTATTTACACCGCCTATCATCGCAAAATTCGGAAAGCGCTTGCGTATCTCTTGCGGTGTACTTCCTGCTATTACTTCAAGGGGATAGTGCCCATCAAACCCTAGCTCAATATACCAAGGTATAATGTCGAGTGTGTTTCCATCGGAATCTAAAAGCAACTTTTTAATGCCCTTTGAGCGCAAAAAGTCTACAAGTTCAATATAATACGGTTTCATAAATTTGTCAAATATTTCTTTTGAAATAAACGAACCCGATTTATATGCCATGTCCTCAACTATACACGCGTAATCAAGTGGTGTATGTTTTAAAATAAGCTCAATAAACTGTTTTATAAACTCCAAATGTTGCGAATTAATTCGCTGTATAAAATCCGGCTCATCAAAATAAGCATAGCATAAATTCTCAATGCCTATCAGTTCCCTCGGATACTCTAAAAAGCCATCTATCCACACACCCGTGGGGTTGCCCTCGCTTCTTAACAACTTTATTTTTTCATCAAACCCTGCGGGTATTCTCCCCTCGCTCAATCCATTCATTCTGGGTGCAATCAACCTGTTAAAATCGTTAATGTCTTCTATTGGGTACTTTATTGTGTGCGATATTGAGCCCGAAGTTTTGTGCTCGCGCACAAGGCCTATTTCGCCCCCATACAGAATTGTCTCATCGTCTTCCTCAACTACCTCACGGGAGAGAGGTGGGTACGGGCCCCAAACAACGCCCTCCATCTCGCTTGGTCCCCAATAATTTACCATGTTTATTTCAAAACCGCGGTCGCCCTCTAAGTAATTTTCAATTTCTTCGTATGTTTTTAAATGTAATGGCAAACCCTCTTTATGCCATCTAACAATCGTTTCGGGCCAATACCCAAAGTCAAATACAGGTATTTTGTCTACTTGCTCAAAGGATAATACTTTTAAAAAGCGTTCACTCGAAGTCATAATTATTTCCATTCCTTTCCAATGTGCCTTATCGGTTGTTGCAAATTATATAATGTTATTATTATTTGCGTTTTGTTAAATTAACTTGTGTTTTACAAGTTTGTATTTTTTGACCTTAATGATACTAAAACAACAGCTAATATTGTTAGCACATAAGGAACCATTTGAATGAACTCGCTAGGTATTTCCACTGAGCCTTGTAGCGAAATTTGAAGAGCACTTACAGCGCCAAAAAACAAGCCGGCAAAAGCTACACCCAATGGGTGATATCTTCCAAACAAAATAGTTGCAATTGCAATGTATCCCCTGCCCGAGGTCATCCCTCTTACAAACATATTAATATTGGATATAGACAAAAATGCACCTGCAAGGCCGCAGCACAAGCCGCCAATCATAACGCTTATGTACTGCACTCGCTTAACATTTATGCCAAGCACCGCTGCGGCGGTTTGGTTTTCTCCAACCGATATAACATGGTTGCCAAAAGAAAATTTGTTTAACAGCAAATACGCAATAAGTACAATAAATGGAGTCATTACCGTAATTGGGGATAAGTTTGTAAATAAAAACCCTATGTACGGCAACTGGCTTAAAAGAGGTATATCTACTGCCGACAAAGACGGTACAATAGGAGAATTTCCTTTGCTTCCAAAAACTACTCCCAAGATATAAACGGTAATGCTAGTTGTAAAAATATTAATTGCCAAACCACTTACAACATGGTTAATTTTTACGCTTACGCATAAATATGCATGCAACAACCCAACTAGCATGCCAATTATAGCCCCACATATCAAACCTATCCACGCATTATTAAAGTAATAACTGCACATAGCTGCACCAAAAGCACCTATAAGCATGTTTCCCTCAAGGCCAATATTCGTAATTCCTGCCTTTTCCCCAAAAATGCCGCCCACGCCTGTCACAATAATTGGCGTGGCTCCAACAATACTTAAAGTTAGTATAGATACAATAACGTCATTCATATTACAAGCGCTCCTTTCTTTTAAAAAGAGCTGAAATACTGTTAAAAATACCTTTATCCGCAACAACAAGTATTAGCATAATGGCTATTAAAGCATAAACCCATTCTGTTGAAACCGAGGTGTACATATTAATGTTAACACCGCCATAGTGCAAAAGCCCTATAAATAGTCCCATTACAACTGCACCTATCGGGCTATTGCGCCCAATAATTGCAACCGTCATGCCGTCGTATCCATAGCCGGGCGAAAAGCTAAGCTCCATATAACCGTAGGCACCCATTACTCGCTCTGCGCCCACAAGGCCACCAATCATACCCGATATAAGCATTACAAGTAAAATTACCTTGCTTGAAGATATACCAGAGTACTTTGTTGCAAGCATATTTTTTCCCGCGGCGTCGATATTCCAGCCAAATGGCATATAATTAAAAACTACATACATTAAAACAGCAACGCCTATTGCAATAATAAAGCCCAAGTTTAGGTGCTCCGGCGGGAACAATTGAGGTAAAGTTCCCTCTACGGGAAAATCGTTTGTTCTTGGAGAAATGCCGTCGCTCTTCATAAATGTTAGCAATATGTACGACACCATAGCCATCGCAATATAGTTCATCATTATTGTAGAAAGCACTTCATGCACTTTAAACTTAACCTTAAGCCAGCCGGCAAGCATAGACCATAAACCTGCTGTAACCATTGCAAAAAGCAAGCAGACAGGTATTTTTATAAAAGCGTTATTTATAGGAAAATATAGTGCTGCCACGGCGGCGGCAAGGCCACCTATGTATATTTGCCCCTCTATACCAACATTAAACAAGCTGCACCTAAATGCTATAACAGCTGCAAGTCCGCTTAAAATTAATGGCGTTGCTTTGCCCAGCACCTTAATTATACCCGACGTCCTTGTCAGAGGTTCTACTAATAAATAGTAATATACTTCTAACGGGTTTTGCCCTTGTATAATAATAAATATGCTGCCAATTGCCATTGCAATTAACATGTTTAGCCCTATTAACCCCAAGCTTTTTAAATTAGACATTAAGCCTGTGCCACTTGCTTTTCCTGTTATGCTCATTGCGACACTCCTTTCTTTACGCCTAGCATCATAGCGCCAAGCTCGTCTAAATTAACGTTTTCGTTTTTTAATTCACCCATGATTTGTCCGTCGTACAAAACACCTATATTGTCGGATAATCTTAATATTTCGTTTAGCTCGGTGGATATTAAAACAATACACTTGCCCTGTTTTTTTAAGTCTTCCAGCACACTGTAAACAAAAGATATCGCCCCGACATCTAAACCTCTTGTAGGGTTTGCCGCTATAATTATTTCTTTGTTAGTAATGCTGCACTCCCTTGCAAGAATAATTTTTTGCTGGTTGCCGCCTGATAGATAGCGCATTTTTTGTTGTGTGCTTGCATAGGAAACATTAAATTTTTCAGCCATTTCTTCTGCAGCTTTTTTTATTTTTTTAGGAGAGAGAAAAAAAGCAAACGACCTGAATTGCTTTTCGCTTTCAAAACCCATAACGGCATTTTGTGCAATTGTGTTGTCAAGCACTATGCCTTGTGAGTGCCTGTCCGGAGGAATGCACGCGACGCCCTCGCTTCTTATTTTATTTGTCGAGCTTCTCGCACAGTCTTTACCATGCAAAAACAACTTTCCGGATTTAATTTTACGCAGTCCCAGCAAGCTCTCAACTAGCTCGGACTGGCCGTTTCCGTCAACACCTGCAAGGCCGTAAATCTCTCCTTTTTTACAGCTAAACGAAACATTTTTCAAACTGCACCCAAACCCTTTTACCGTAGTGCAAACATCAACAGCTTCAACAACCGTGTCGCCTTTTTCTGTCTCAAGCGGCTTGCCGTCAAATGTAATTTCTTTGCCTAC
Source organism: uncultured Bacteroides sp. (assembly GCA_964368295.1). Lineage (GTDB taxonomy): Bacteria > Bacillota > Clostridia > Oscillospirales > Ruminococcaceae > Ruthenibacterium. The sequence goes on along the minus strand of CAYJBO010000044.1, from coordinate 5,990 downwards.
CATCATGGTTACAAGTTGATTAGTATTTGTTTCGCTCGCCTTAACTGTGCCTATAAATTTACCCCTGCGCAAAACAGATATCTCATCTGCAACGCCCATAACCTCTTCTAGTTTATGGCTTATAAATATTATTGTCTTACCTTGTTTTTGCAACTCTTTTATGCTGCTTATTAGGTGCTCAATTTCTTTTGGTGCCAAAACGGCTGTGGGTTCGTCTAAAATAATGTACTCCGCCTTTTTATAAAGCACCTTTATTATTTCAACACGCTGTTGCTGCCCTACAGTTAAATTTCCTACGGTTTGCTCTAAGTCCAGCGAAATCCCATAGTCTTTACACGCTTCTTCAATTCTTTTATATGCTATTTTTTTATCTATCCATCCCAGTTTAATATTCGGCTCGCACCCCAAAATTATGTTTTGCCAAACTTTTAGTTGGTGTACCAGCATAAAATGCTGGTACACCATACCTATTTTATTTTCTGTTGCCTCTTTTAAACCGGCAAATTTGCTTTGTTTTCCGTCTACACTCATACGGCCTTTTGTAGGAGTGAGTACACCGCTAAGAATATTCATAAGTGTGCTTTTTCCGGCACCGTTTTCGCCTACAATAGCGTGAATGCTACCCTTTTTTATGAAAATATCAACGTCTGACAACGCTAAATTCCCTGAAAAATCCATTGTGATATTTTCCATTAAAATGCCGCGGCTTTCCAATGTATTCACTCCCTTTCACAAACAAGTTTTACTCGGCTATATAATCTGTAACAACAATTTCGCCCGAAATTATAGCTGCCTCAATCTCTTTTAACTCATCAATTTCATCTTGAGATAAGTGACGGCTGTACACTATGCCAACGCTTCCGTTTTCAAGGCTTGCTATGTATCTTCCTGAAACAGGCTCGCCGCTAAGCGCTTGTTCAATTGCTCCGTATACCGCAACTTCACCCTTTGTGAGCATGCTCGTTAATACTGTATCCGGGGCTACTTCTTCTTGGTCTACATTTACGCCAATCGCCCATATACCCGTCTCCTCACAGCCGTTGATAACGCCAAGACCAGCGCCACCTGCTATTTGGAAAACCACGTCAACACCGCTGCTCTGCATGTCTAGTGTTATGCTTTTTGCAGTTGTTGTATCGGCCCATGCCTCGTAAGTTGTTCCTATGTACTTTGATATAACTTCGGCTTCTGAGTTAACATATTGTGCGCCCTCTTCAAAGCCAACTATAAATCTACGTATTGCAGGGAAATCCATACCGCCAACACAGCCAAGCATTCCTGTTTCGCTCTTCATTGCTGCAGCAGCACCTGCTAAAAAGGAGCCTTCGTGTGTTAAGTATTCAACCGACATAATATTTTCTGCCTCAAGTGTTGAGTCTATTGTCACAAAGCTAACATCAGGTGCATTTGGGGCAAGTTCTTCAATAATTGTGTCATAATCAGGAACTGCCGCAACTATCATATCGTAGTCTTGGTCTATTAAGCTTTGCATCATGTCTAAAACTTGCGTAGTATCTTTTGGCTCAAACACTTCGTAAGATATGCCAAAGTCACGCTCTGCATTTTGGCAGCCAAGTAGCGCCTGATCGTTCATAGACTTATCGCCAAGACCTGTTAAGCCCGCAATTAGCCCAACTTTGTAATCAACTGTCGGCTCGTCTTCTGTTTCAGCCGGTTCTTCAGTTTGAGTCTCGCCTTGTTCTTGACTTTGCTGTGATGTGTCCGCACAACCTACAAATAGTGCCAAAGATAAAATTAAAGCGATAACCAATGCCAGTAACCTTTTTAGTTCCATATTACATCCTCCATTTTTTATGTTCAATTCGAACTTAATTTGTTGACTTTTCGACAAAAAATGTCAACACCTTGTTAAATATTATAGAATTGTCGCACCACATTTGTAAATATCAATATTTACCAAAGTTTTAGTTAGATGTTTTAACTAATTGACGAAAATGCTCTCAAAACACGCTAAATTGTGGCATTTATATTTTATATGTAAATTATTTCCAATGTCTAAGACATATGATGTTGGCTAAAAACAGCGCACCGCTACCCTTGTTTTTCACTTTGTATTTAAGACAAAAACAGCCCTAATTTTACGAAAAATTACATGAAATTAGGGCTTAATTTTTTACTATATTGACTTATTTTTCGGCTCTATATTAGTCTATAATTATAAAAAAACGGGGATAAAAAATAGCAGTTTTAAACCATGATAAAGAGCGTCTTTCGCCTATGCAGTGATGATAACATCCGCCTATTATCAAAAGTTAAAATAACAACTGCTAAGCGTTGGCATCGAACGAAATGTGCATAAACCCACATTAATGTTAAAAAAGCCGCTGATTATTTTTATGAATTTATATTATAATAAACTAGCAAAGTCCACCTTTGACTAATTTTAATGAGAACACATAAATGTACCATGTAATCTTTTCGCTTTATAAGGTACACTCGCACAGTTTTCAGTCTTTTGGTTATTTAAAAAATGAATTCACATTATTAACTATCGGCTAAATTGACAGGAGATGAACTTAATTTATGTTAAACGAAAGCAACATCAAAAACCCTATTTTGCCAGGGTTTTACCCTGATGCCTCCGCCGTTTGCGTGGGCGAGGATTATTATATTGCGACATCTACATTTGATTGGTGGCCGGGTGTGGAGATTTTCCACTCAAAAGATCTCGTCAACTGGGCACACGTTTGTTGCCCCATAACAAGGCAAAGTCAAATTAATTTGCTTGGCAATTATAATTCGGGCGGCATTTGGGCACCGCATTTAAGCTATTTTAACGGATTATTTTACCTTGTGTACACGGATGTCAAATCCTCAACAGCCTTTAAGGACACTATCAATTACGTCATCACAGCTCCCGACATAAGCGGCCCATGGAGCGAGCCGACATTTGTTACAGCAAGTGGATTTGACCCTGCACTTTTTCATGATGACGACGGAAGACATTACTTTTTGAACATGCTTTTCGACTGGCGGCTCGACAGACAGAGCTTTGCCGGAACGGTGATACAGGAAATTGATATCAATACATTAAAGTTGAAAGGTGAGCGAAAACACTTTTATAGGGGCAATTTATTCGGAGTTTGTGAGGGGCCGCAAATAATAAAAAAAGACGGCTATTATTACCTTTTGTGTGCTGTTGGTGGCACGGGATATGCACATGCCGCCACCGTGGCACGTGCAAAAACATTAAGCGGCCCGTTTGAGGAAGACCCAAAGGCGCCGCTATTAACCACCGCAGACAATGAAGATGTGCAGCTGCAAAAAAGCGGGCATGCGTGTTTTATTAACATAGGCGACGAGTGGTACATTACGCACATTTGTGCGCGCCCACTTGAAAAGCGTGGCAGGTGCACTCTTGGCAGAGAGACCTCACTGCAAAAAATTGAGTGGGTAGACGGTTGGCCAAGGCTTATAAACGGCACAAAATACCCCGACATGAGCGTGCCGAAGCCTAAAGAACACATTAATGTTGTGCAAAAACTCAATTTTAGCGAGCATGTGGATTTTTCACACAGAGAAATACCCGCTACCTTTAAAACACTGCGCAAAGCGCTTATAAGTGGACAAGATTATACCTTTATAAATAACAAACTGCGAATTTTCGGCAAAGAGAGCCTTTCCAGCCTACACAACCAAAATTTATTTGCAAGAAGATGGCAAAGTTTTAATTTTGAGGCTAGCACGTCTTTTCAGTTTAATCCCACAAATTTTCAGCAGACTGCCGGGCTTGTTGCCTTTTATGACACAGAGAACTGGTTTTATGCCTTTATGAGTTATGACGAGGACAAAGGCAGCCGCTATTTGCGTGTTATGAGCAACACTAACAATGCTTTTAAATACGAGAGCGAGCAAATACTTATTAAAGATAACGAGCCGGACACAACAATTTATTTTGAGGTAAATTTTGATAAAGCGCAATTTTTTTATGACGATTGCAAAAGGAAAACAGCACTTGGGAATGTGCTTGTAGCCGGCAACCTAAGCGATGACTTTGTACAAAAACAAAGAAACCGCTGTGCCTTTACAGGCGCAATGGTGGGCATCTGTTGCCAAGATTTAAACGACAGGACAGCCTTTGCTGATTTTTTGTTTTTTGATTATAGCGAAACCGATAATAAGGCGTAGGCTTTGCCTGCTGCATCTTTCACTTTGCACATTATTGCAAATACGTAAATTCAGACGAATAATAGACATTTTTACATCAACTCGAATTTAATTTAGGTTGATGTATTTATTATTTTAAAGCAAAAATCCAAGCTTAATTTGTACACACTTAAGCTTGGATTACATAATAAAAATTAATATGATATTTATAGCATTTATCAATATACAAGCCATGTTTCATCGCCGAAGCGAAAGCCCATTATATGCAAGTTTCAAAAAACAATTATGATGCAGCGCTGTTTATTTTATTCCAGTTTTCAATAATTGACATAGATATGTCTTTTGCTTTTGCGCCTGAAACATCCTCGCCTTGAATAAAGGTAGCAAAATAAATATTTTCTCCATTATGCTCAAAATAACCAACATACCAGCTATTGCTACTATCACTTCCTGTTTTACCATAAATATTATCGTTATCAGTTTCCATGAGTTCTTGCAATAAGTCAATATGTTCGGTGGTAAAATCTGTTTTATATTCAAAGAGATTCTTTAATAATATAGCTTGTTCTTGCGGGGAAATTTCCAGCGATGAATCTAACCAAAACCCATTCAAATCTTCTTTCGGGTTGCTCCCATTACCACTCCACTCTGAAATATCCTTATTGCCATAATTTAATGCATCTAAGTGTTTTTGTACCGTTTGCTCTGGTATTTTGTTTATAATTTGATGATAATACCACACACAAGAATTTTCAAAAGCCTGTTCTAAGTTTAAATTATCGTTCCACAAATCATACCAATATATTGTGCCATTATATTCCATAGTGCTATCTTTTGTAGCTATTATCCCCTCGCCAAGCCCTATTAGTGTAGATACAATTTTAAAAGTCGAGTACGGTGAGAATCTCTCCCCTGCCAGGCTTTTATTATAAATATATTCCTCCCCATTCTCTGTTAAAAAAACGACTGTGCCGTTAGTACCATTAAAATACGTGTCGAGGTCTATATATTTAGGCGCTAATTGAGCATTCTCACCGGTTTCATGCTCAACTGAAGGTGCTACACTTGATATTTCAGTTTGCTTCTCATCTTCTTTCACCTCTGCCGCAAAGCAGCCTGTGAGCAGCATAATAGTTGCCATAAGTCCGATAATATATTTTTTCACATTCTCCCCTATCTCTTGCACAAATAATTTTAGTAATGTATAAATCGATTGCTAAAAAAAACACGTAAAAACACATTATTCTGTATTTTTATTATTGTCTATTTCCTTTTGATAAAGTTTTACAACACGAGGCCTGTTAAACCTCTGCATAATCACAAACAGCAAATCAAATAAAGCGGCTACTATTGACGTAATAAAAAACACCCAGAACGTGCCCCAAACAAGCGCTGCTAATACAGGCAAAAACGATAGCACAATTATTATTTCATGTACAATTTCGGCCCTGCACATATCGGTTAAAATATGCTTATATTTCCTGTTTTTTATATTAAAGTTTTCTGGGATGTAAGACGGCATTTTTTCTTTCCACCGCTTCACCTTTAGTATTGCATATAGTTTTGGCTCAAAAGATTTTTGCCTAAACCATTTTCTTTTATAATCAAGTTTTTCGTCTGTAATTTTCAAACAAAAATAGCCTGCGATAAGCCTTATTGCGAAATGGTAAAATGTTGTGCCAAATGTAATTGCCATTGTCTGCAATAAACCTGCTTTTAAAAAATAATATAAAACCGCCATAATTAATGTTATTATGCCGGTCGTGATTGTAATTTGTGATATCAATTTTTTCAAAACTGCAACCTCGTATTGTTGTTAGTTATAATTATTATAACATAAATAAAGCGCTTTAGCGCTTTTG
>CAYJBO010000043.1:19412-22852 GCA_964368295.1 uncultured Bacteroides sp. | reverse complement strand
CATCTCCAAATTATACCACTGCAATATGTCCTGTGCCGACGTAACGGGCATTGCGCCCTCTTTTATGAGGTTGTTTGTGCCCTCGCACAGTGGCGAAAAAATACTGCCAGGTATGCTAAAAACATCTCTGCCGTATTTTAGTGCACAGGAGACAGTGTTCATCGTGCCGCTTTTTGCACGAGCCTCTGCCACGCAAAGCCCACTGGAAAGTCCCGCAATAAGCCTGTTTCTCTGCAAGAAAAACGCCTTTTGCTGTAGTGTGTCCGGCGGATATTCGCTTATCACCACGCCATGCTTTTCAATAAGTTGCTTTAAGTGTGCGTTGGCGGCAGGGTAACATTTATCGTGGCCAAAAGCAATACACGCCACTGTTTTAGCCTCGTTTTGCAGTGATGCTTTATGACACTCACTGTCAAGCCCACTTGCAAGACCCGACACAAGCGTGATGTTTGCTTTGGCGAGCTCCTCGCCTATTTTTCTTGTCGCCTCCACCCCATATGCAGACGGCCTGCGTGTGCCCACCATTGCAATTGTCAGGTGTTTGTTTAATATTTTTATGTCCCCACGGTAGTAAAGAACAGGCGGTGGCGTGTCAATTTCTCTTAAAAGTGCAGGGTAATCCTCGCTGTCAAATGTAACAATGCCAACTTCTTTGCGCTCGCACTCATGTATGCGGCAAGCAAAGTCCTCCGGCTCTTTCGCCCGCAGATACTCAATCTGCCCGTTAGTGAGCAAATGCGATAAATCGCACTTAAACCTGTCATTAACCAGCTTTTCGATGTCTGTATACTCACGCAGTACGCCCTGCGATTGCGCACAGTCATAGCCCAGTGCATTTGCAAGCCAAAGCCAAGTTTCGGTGCGTGCTGTAACTCTTTTTTGCAACTGAAATGCATTAAAATAATTGCCGTCCGCTGTACCTGCGGCGGTATCGTCATTAAAAATGGTGTCCTTTTGCAAATCGTCTAGTACACTGGCCATAATTACAAGCACTCCTTTTATAAGGCTACTTTTTTAAGCTGTTATTTTTTGCGAAAGTGGTACAAAAGCACCCCTGCCGCAACAGACACATTTAAACTCTCTACCGTGTTGCACATTGGTATGCACACATTGCAATTTGCAATTTCAAGCGCCGCCTTTGAAAGCCCTGCGCCCTCGTTTCCAAAAAGCACTGCCACACCTTTTTCGTCGCCAACCTCAATTTCGTCTAGCGAAACTGCATTTTCAAGCTCTGCCGCATAAATTTTTATGCCGACAGCCTGCAATGCCTCCGAGGCCTCTTGCACTGTATCCATGCAAATAATGTCCAAATATGCGTGTGCGCCCATGCCGGCCCTCAAAGCCTTGTCCGCATATGCATCGGCACAGTCGCCCACAAGTATAAGCCCATCAAAACCAAACGCCGCCGCACTGCGTGCAACTGCACCTATATTTGATGGGTTTTGCACATCTTCCAGTATAACATATTTTTTATCTTTTTGCACGTTTTGTGTGTTTATGTTAGGCAGCTCAAAAAGAACAAAGGCCCCCTGTGTGTTTTTTGTAGCAGCCATTTTTTGTGCGACATGCGGTGCAATTATATAATGCTCTGCATTAATATTGGCAAGATTACCGTTTAGCTGCAGCGCCTTTTCGGTATAAAACGCCTTTATTGGGGTAAGCTTTGCAGCAAGCTGAATACAAAGGCGAACACCCTCGGCCAAAAACGCATTATTCTCTTTGCGCTGTGCGCTACTGCTTGCAATTTTGCAAACTTGCTTTATTGTCTCGTTGTCGCGGCTTGTAATAACCTGCATTGTCACGCCTACCCCTCTTGCTATTTTGCGATGAATATAATATTGCACCGATTTGCGGTTTTATTATTTTTACGTGAGTAAAATTGCGCCTTGCGTTATTTGCACTGCGCTTTTACCCATAAAAAAGCCATAAGGGGGCAACAAAACGATATACCTAAAGATAGCTTGTGCCGTCTTTTGGTTGCTCGTAAAGCCGCCCCCTGTTTACAATACAAAAATATTTAAACATTGTTGCCGGTTTACAGCAACAATTATTTTACAGCTTTTTTTGCTGTTTCAATAAGTGCGTTAAAGCTTGCCGCATCATGTATTGCCATCTCTGAGAGCATTTTGCGGTTTAGCTCAATACCGCTCTTTTTCAGGCCATTCATAAATACAGAATAAGATATACCCTCTGCACGACAAGCAGCATTTATACGTGTTATCCACAATCTGCGGAAATCACGTTTCTTTTGCTTACGGCCAATAAAAGCATAGTTACCGCTTTTCATTACCTGTTGTTTGGCCATCTTAAAATGTTTAGATTTACTACCCCAATAGCCCTTAGCTAGTTTTAAAGTCTTTTTTCTTCTTTTGCGCGTCATCATTGCGCCTTTTATACGTGCCATATTCTATGTCTCCTTAATAAAGTGTCAATATCGTAATACTATTTATGCGTATGGTAGCATATTGCGCACAGCCGCCGCATTTGTTTTGTCTGCATACTGTGATTTGCGGAAGTTACGTTTGCGCTTTGTGCTCTTTTTTGTCAAAATATGACTGCGATATGCACTTCCACGCTTTACCTTACCGTTTTTTGTCAATTTAAAGCGCTTTTTTGCTCCTGAATGAGTTTTAATCTTGGGCATTATTATATCCTCCTTGAAATTTGCTTACTTATCTTTTGCAGGGGCTAAAAACATTTGCATGCTGCGCCCCTCAAGCTTAGGTTGTTTTTCAACAACGGCATCGGGCAAAGCCTCTGCAAAGCGTTTTTGCACCGCAAGGCCGAGATTTGTATGTGCCATCTCACGTCCTCTAAATCTTATGGAAACTTTAACTTTGTCGCCTTTTGCCAAAAATTTTGCAGCCTGCGCAACTTTTGTGTTAAAGTCATTCGTGTCAATGTTTAAGGAAAGTCGCACTTCTTTAATTTCAACAACCTTTTGATTTTTACGCGCTTCTTTTTCCTTTTTTTGTTGCTCAAAGCGGAATTTACCGTAGTCCATAATTTTACATACCGGTGGAACACCCTGTGGTGCTATTTTAACAAGGTCAAGCTCTTTTTCCTCTGCTCTGCGCAGTGCATCTCTTGTAGCCATAACTCCAAGCTGGCCGCCGTCAGCGTCTATAACACGCACTTCTTTGTCACGAATACCCTCATTAATTTCCATTTCTTTTTTGCCGCTAATTTAAAACACCTCCGTTTTTATGATGTAAAAAATGCGCTCTGTATATAATACAGAACGCACAATAATAACAAAACCAGCACGATAAATCGTGTTTTTGTATTAACCTGCGCATTTAAATGCACAAGGTGAGCGTCCTAAATTAACAGGGCTACTTTGTTTTACCTTGCTATTATATCGCAACGGGCGCAAAAAGTCAATACTAATATTTAATATATTTTAAGCAGCGCTTTGCTTTGCAAATAACTGCGGCACT
>CAYJBO010000043.1:4474-19402 GCA_964368295.1 uncultured Bacteroides sp. | reverse complement strand
TTATACAGTATAGCAACCACCACACAAGTAATTAAAAGCTCCGGCAACATGTAGTTTGCGTTGTATATAAAGCTGTAAAGTGCCGCCGGCATGTCCAGCGCCCAGTCGTAATACTCTTGGTAGCTTGCCCAAAGCAAAAAGCCTGTTAAAAAGTGGCATATAAAGCGCAGTGCAATTACAACAGCGGTAGAAACCACCGCACCCAGCAGTTTATTTTTAAAAAAGTTTGCAAAAAAAGCAGCCGTGCCAAGCACAGAAAACGCTATTACGTAATCTAGCAAAATAGCACCTGCAAACGCAAGCACAGTGCCAGACGGCGGCGCATAAAAGCCAAGTGCCATTTGCAAAAGTGCATTTGCAAAGCCTGTTAAAACGCCCCACTTAACGCCGTGGCGCAAAGAGACAAGTATAAACGGCAACATGGATAAAAGCGTAACGCTGCCGCCAAACGGCATGTCTATCAGCTTAATATTCGCCAATATTGTGCCTATCGCAAGCAATAGTGCGCATTCAATTAAAATTCTTGTGCGTGAGTATGTTTTGCTCATAATTAATAAAACCATCCTTTATTTTAGTAGCAAACACAAAACAAAATGATTGTAAAAACAAAGACTTGTATTGTAACTACCTAAATCGGATGGCTATTGTATAAAGTTATAATCAATTTTTAAATGCCATTTACTAATTGCGCACAAAACACACGCACAAAAAAGGCAAGTTAATAATCGCTTAAACTCCCTACGCCGGCATTATCCGGATCAGGTAAATCCCACAAATTATTGGGATAAGGGTCTTTGTGAAGCTCACAAATCTCAGCCTTGCGGCACCCCTGTTTTACGCTTACTGCTGTGTATTATATCAGATTATCGCAATTATTGTCAACAATATATTTATTTTTTTTGCAGAGTCTTTCAAAAGGCTAAACTTTGTATGCGCTTTTGCCCGTCTTGCACACATGCGCTATGCAGCATATGTCGCACATAGGCTTTCTTGCGGTGCACACTGCCCTGCCATGCATTACGCACCTGTGGCAAAAGTCGTTGCTCTCCTGTGGGGGTATAATTTTAAGCAGCGCTTTTTCTACCTTCGTCGGGTCTTTTTCATCTTTAACAAAGCCCATCCTGTTAGACAGACGTATGCAGTGTGTGTCTGCAACTATTGCAGGCATGTTAAAAATATCGCCCAATATTAAATTGGCGCTCTTTCTGCCAACACCGGGTAGTTTTAGCAGTGCTTCCATAGTATTTGGCACTTTTTCGTCAAATTCTTCAATAAGCATATTGCTCATCAAGTGCAAATCCCTCGCCTTGCTTTTGCCAAGGCCACACGGTTTTACAATGGCCTCTATGTTATCTGCACCGGCTGCGGCCAGCGCCTTTAATGTAGGATATTTTGTAAAAAGCTCCTTTGTAACTATGTTTACGCGCGCATCTGTACACTGTGCGGCAAGGCGCACACCTACAAGCAGTTGCCACGCCTGTTCATATGTCAGCGTGCACTCCGGCACCGGATATTGCTCTTTTAGTGCGTTAATTATCTCAAGTGTGTCTTTTTTTGTGCGCATAACTCACCCTCCGCTATAAATTTATTTTAATATATCACAAATCACCACTTGTGTACAACAGCACTTTGCATTATAATTGTATAATACACATATTAATACATGTGCTTTTGTCGATATTCAATAATAAAAATATTTTTATAAGGGGAAGTAAAAATGTATAATGATTTGATGGATTCTATAGGATTTGTTACAAAGTACGACAGCGAAGTTGGAAACGCAATGAAGAGCGAGCTTGAGCGCTTGCAGAGCAATATTGAGCTTATAGCGTCAGAAAATGTTGTATCTCCTGCTGTACTTGCCGCTGCCGGCAGTGTTTTAACTAATAAATATGCTGAAGGCTACCCAGGCCGCAGATATTACGGCGGCTGCCAATGTGTCGACGTTGTTGAGAGCCTTGCTTGCGAGCGCGCTTGCAAAATTTTTGGCGCAGACCACGCAAACGTACAGCCACACTCCGGCGCTAACGCAAACCTTGGCGTTTACTTTGCACTATTAAATGTTGGCGACACTATTCTAGGCATGGATTTATCTAACGGCGGCCACTTAACACACGGTAGCCCTGTGAATATGAGCGGCAAAAACTACAACTTCATCTCCTACGGCGTTGATGAGAACGGCTACCTTGACTACGAGGATTTAGAGAAAAAAGCACGTGAGAACAGCCCTAAAATGATAGTTGCAGGCGCTTCGGCATATTCTCGCATTATCGATTTTGAGCGCATTGCAAAGGTAGCAAAAGAGGTGGGCGCAATATTTATGGTTGACATGGCGCATATTGCAGGCCTTGTTGCCGCAGGCGAGCACCCAAACCCCGTACCTTTTGCTGACATAGTTACAACAACTACGCACAAGACCTTAAGGGGGCCACGTGGCGGCATGATTTTGTGCAAAGAGGAGTATGCAAAACAAGTTGACAAGGCTATATTCCCAGGCACACAGGGAGGCCCGCTCGAGCACGTTATCGCCGCAAAAGCCGTCTGCTTTGGCGAGGCGTTACAGCCTGAATTTAAGGCTTATCAGCACCAAATAGTAAAAAATGCGGCGGCACTTGCAAGCGCACTGCTAAAAGAGGGCGTTAAAATAGTGTCCGGCGGCACTGACAACCACCTTATGACGATAGACTTGCGTGGCACTGGCGTGACGGGCAAAGTTTTGGAGGCAAGGCTTGACGAGGTGAATATTACGACTAACAAAAATACTGTGCCAAACGACCCCGAGACGCCATTTGTGACAAGCGGTGTGCGCATTGGCACGCCTGCCGTTACAACACGTGGCTTTGGCGAGGCAGAGATGGCGCAAATTGCAAAATTCATCGCAGATTGCATCTTCCGCTTTGAGGAGACAAAAGATGCGACGAGAGATTCCGTTAAAGCTATGACTGCACGCTTTCCGCTTTATGAGTAACACTTTATTTTATTGATGTGAAAATGGAGAATATCATGAATGATAATTCAATTGCTTATTGTGGGTTAGTATGTGCATACTGTTCGTCTGACGGCAGTTGCAATTGTAAATCAGATAATAACTGCGGCAAAAGATTATCCGCCGAGGGGTGCTATCAATATAATTGTTGCACAACTAAAAATATCAACGGATGCTGGGAATGTTCTGAAAGTCCCTGCGGAATTGACATGTTAGCGAAAGATAAAATAAAAATGCGCGCTTTTGTAAAATGCATAAAAGAAGATGGCGTAGAAAATTTTATTACATACCTTAACCGCAATAAAAAAACAGGAATTGTGTATCACAAATTGGGTGTTATGGGAGATTACGACCTCGAAACAGAAGATCAGGTGCTTAAATTGTTAAGGCAAGGGTTATGATTAATCATCAAGTTTTAAATATAAAAATTACAACATCGCAAATAAATGCACATAAAAAATAATTTACGGAGTATACAAACATGGATTATTTACTAGGCATAGACCTTGGCACAAGCGGCACAAAAACAGTACTTTTTGACAAAAACGGCGTTGCCGTAGCCAGCAAAACCATTGAATACCCCATGTACCAGCCGCAAAACGGTTGGGCAGAGCAAGACCCGCACGACTGGTGGAACGCCGCAAAAGACACCACTAAAGCCGTAATAAAAGACAGCGGCGTAAACCCAAAAGACATAAAAGGCCTTGGTATATCAGGGCAAATGCATGGCCTTGTACTGCTTGATAAAGACGGCAACGTACTGCGCAACAGCATAATTTGGTGCGACGGCCGCACGCAAGAAGAGTGCCGTGAGATTACCGATATAATAGGCGAAAAGCGCCTTATTGAAATTACGGCAAACCCAGCACTTACGGGATTTACAGCAGGCAAAATATTATGGGTAAGAAAAAATGAGCCCGAAATTTACAGCAAAGTTGCACACATATTACTGCCTAAAGACTATGTAAGGTACTGTTTGACAGGCGAATTTGCAACCGAGGTCAGCGATGCCTCCGGCATGAACTTGCTTGACATCAAAACACGCAAATGGTCAAAAGAGATACTTGATAAGCTTGACATAGATGAAAATTTAATGGCAAAAATGTATGAGAGCTGTGAAATTACAGGCACAGTTACACAGGATGCCGCCGAAGAAACAGGCCTTGCCGCAGGCACTGCCGTGGTTGGTGGCGCAGGCGACAACGCCGCAGCCGCTGTTGGCACGGGCGTTGTAACCAGCGGCAAGGCGTTTACAACAATAGGTACATCGGGCGTTGTATTTGCGCACAGCGACAGCGTTACAATAGATGCGGGCGGCCGTGTGCACACGTTCTGCTCCGCAGTGCCGGGAGCATATACTGTTATGAGCTGTACACTTGCCGCAGGTTTCTCATTAAAATGGTTTAGAGATAATTTATTCACAAGCGAAACTGAAACGGCAATCCTAATGGGCAATGACCCATATACGCTTATGGATATGCAGGCAGAGACTATAGGGATAGGCTGTGACAGGCTTTTGTACTTGCCCTATTTGATGGGCGAGAGGAGCCCGATTTTAGACAGCAATGCAAGGGGCGTGTTCTTTGGCCTTTCCGGCGTGCACACAAAGGCGCATATGCTTAGGGCAGTTATGGAAGGCGTTATATACTCGCAAAAACACTGCCTTGATGTACTAAACGAGATGGGTGTTACGCCTAACAAAATGCTTGCTTGCGGCGGTGGCGGCACAAGCCCGCTGTGGCGTCAAATGATGGCAGACGTGTACGATTGCCCTGTTACAACTGTAGTTAATAAAGAGGGGCCTGCGCTAGGTGTTGCCATACTTGCAGGTGTCGGCACAGGCATTTACAAATCTGTACAAGACGGCTGCGACACCGTGCTAAAATATAACGAACAACAACTGCCAAAAAGTGATAATGTAGGCAGCTATAAACCATACTATAACCTATACAAATCACTTTACCCTGTGCTTAAAGACAGCTTTTCAACTCTTTCTAACTTGTAAACGCATATTTTAGCAATATTTTGCATAGACAAAAGTATTATAGTATTAAACGCTAAGGGGTGAGCCAATTGATTACCGAGAGCATTTCTATTGTGGCAATTGTGTCATTTATTATTTTTATTTTACTGCGCAAAAAGCAATTTGATTACGTTATAAGTGTATTGCCTACGCTAATTGTGCCGCTAGTGCACATCATAACAACATTTACTTTATACCTAACACGTGATTTATTCCTATATGTTAGGCCCGCGCTAATCTTATCTTTTGCCGATGTTGTAGGGCTTAGTATATCTTGCTTGCTCCTTATGTTCTTTTCGCAAAAGGTTAAAAACAAACGCACACGCAGGGTATACATGACAACCATGTTATGCTTTTGCATACTGCTAACATGGGCGTTTGTGTACGATACACTACACCCTATACTAAAATAGCAACATTTGCTAATAAACCTTAAAAACAACGCGCCCCTCTTTTTATAAAGCAATTATATATGCTTTGTGTTTAGAGAGCCGCGTTTTTTTATTATACTATTTAAATTAAATATCGCTTTGTACCGTTAAAGCCTACTGAGTAACTAGTTATTCAATAGGCTTTAATTATTTTTTAAGCTGCATTTTAAAACACATAAAACTGCTAATTTCAGCTATCTGTCTCTATCCTAAAAATTTCAATGCCGTCGCTTATGCCTTTCACCTTTATGTCAGTGCCCACAGAGCTATATTTTATGCGCCCCTCTATTTTTGCGGCAACACTTTTACTAATAAGTATCTCGCCGCCTGCCGCAATGCCCTCAAGCCTTGCCGCTAAATTTACGGTGTCGCCAATTGCAGTGTAGTCCATACGTGTGTAAGTGCCCACATTGCCCACAACGGCAGTGCCACAGTTTATGCCTATGCCACAGCTTACATCTTGGCCGTATTTTCCCTTAATCTCCTGTTGTAATGTCTCTAGGCCTTTTACCATCTCAATTGCCGACACAACCGCTTTGTGCACATAATCTTCCTGCCTTAGCGGCGCATTCCAAAAAGCCATTGTGCTGTCGCCTATATATTTATCAAGCGTGCCGCCACTGTTAAATATACACGTGCTCGTCAGCCTAAATATACTGTTTAATATCTCCACAACTTCGGGTGCGCTAATTCTTGATGCAAGCTGTGTAAAGCCTCTCACATCGACAAAGAGCACGGCTATATCCACAAGCTCTCCACCTAGTTCCACATTGCCTGATTCATCTTTTAAAAGCTGTTTTACAACCGTGGGCGAGACATACCTGTTTAGCATATGCACTGTTTTTTCCCTCTGCATTGCCTCTTTGTAGTAGTTGATGCCTATAGACATTATATAGGCGAGCACGCTTACAATAGGCACGTACACAACAGTTATAATTGCGCCAAAATTAAACGCAACAACGCAAAAAATCATCCACGCAACGCACACGCCCAAAAATATAAACGTCGCCGACAAAAATTTGCGATTTTGCATAAAGAAAAACAGCGCAAAGCTGATTATAAATAATAAAACAGTGTGCAGTGTCTCTTGCTCGTACTTAATCTCTTGCGCCAAAACAGCACCTATTGCATTTGCCTGGTACTCTACCCCATGCATGTTTTGTGAGTAGTCTATTGCCGTTTTGTACTCGTCTTTTAAAACGGAAGAATACGGACCTATCAGGACAATTTTGTCCTTAAAGAACTCTAAATCCA
Organism: uncultured Bacteroides sp.; assembly: GCA_964368295.1. Classification (GTDB taxonomy): domain Bacteria; phylum Bacillota; class Clostridia; order Oscillospirales; family Ruminococcaceae; genus Ruthenibacterium. The sequence goes on along the minus strand of CAYJBO010000043.1, from coordinate 12,708 downwards.
CATTGCCGTCTATAACGTCCGCCACAGATATGCCATCGCTATAGCCGCCCGGGCCCGACTGCTGTACAATATACCACATATGTTTTGCATCTGTAATAGGCGCAACAGGCGCATCCAGCTGCATATTTTGTGTGTACAAATCTGCAATAACGCTGCAAAAAGACGGAATTTTCTCGCCACCGGCAACGTCTATTTGCCAAATACCATGCCTTAAAACACCGTCGTTATCGAGCATTGCATTGACGTGCCCTTGCAAGGTAACCTCTTTAAGCGCATCAAACGGCTCTATAACAATTGGGGTCACATTGTCATCAATAAAAAAATCGCCGCTTGGCATCGACACAATTTCACTGTCAAACGATGCATACATGCCTAGCACTACATTTGGTGCAATTGCCGCAGCCTCTGCAAGCGCTGCATCAGAGTCTTTGTCGCCCTCTGTGTCGTAAATTATGTCTATGCCTATAACGGCAGGGCGGGTGCTCTCGTCTTCGTTAAGCTCGGTTATCAACTGCGCCATTATAGCCCTGTCCCAAGGCATCGACCCAAATTTATCTAGGGCTTTGTCGTCTATCCCTATTATTGTTATATTTTCATTAGGGGTAACATGTCGCTGATATACTGCATCATTTACAACATTGGCAAACGCCAGCATTATGTCCGACACACTTAAAAGCGTTATCAAAACCGCCAATACAAACGAATAAGCCATTCTTTTTAAACTCATTTGTACTTTCTCCCTTTTAAAACAGTTTGCAGTATGGCAGTGTTTTAAAATTTACACACCATACTGCAACATTTTTTAATATTCTTTATTAATCGTCATCATCGCCATCGTCGTCATAATCGTAATCGTCATAATCGTCATCGTCGTCATCGTCGTCATAAACAGGCGCAGGTGCGGGTGCGGGTGCGGGTGCAGGTGCAGGTGTCGGCGCTATAGATGCCGAGGGCCCCTGTGTGCCCGTACTACCTTGTGACTGCCCTTGTCCGCTTGTATCTTGATTAGAATCCCCTTTTACATCTTCATCGTCATCATTTACATCATCTTCGTCAGCGTCGGTCTCTTCCGCTTCGTCTTCGTCGTCTTCCTCGTCAAGTTCTACTTGCGCCTCAAACAAAGAATCAATAGACTGTTTAACACTGTCATCATTTTTGTTTGCGAGTGCTGTATAAATTTTTATGCCTGTCTCTTCTTCAATTTGCTCTATCAATTCATCGTCATCATATATTTGCTCTAGCAAAAACTCAGGCAAGTTCTGCCATTCTAGCACTTTAATAGTTGAGGTGACCTCGCCTGTGACATCGTCTACTTCTACTTTTATCGCCTGGCCTGCACTTAGCTGTTTCAAGGTGCTCTCGCCCGTTGTATCGTCTACAAAAGTAACTTCCACCTCGCCTGTTAGCAACGCAAAATAAGACTCCTCATCGTCTAATATTTCGCCAAATCCGGATGTACCCCTTATGCTGGTAACCATTGTGGACGTTTTAATATTTAGCTCTTCATTAACAGTGAGTGGCGCAGTTACATTAAAAAACAGCTTGCCCTCAATTAAATTAAGCTCCAAGCGTCTGCCGCTTTTGGATATTTCACACTCTGACATAGCGTCTAGCTTTACCGCTTTTGTGTCGTCTAGGCTTATGTATGCATAGCTCTCTTGCGCTGTGGAAATTGTGTTTCCATCAAAGAGCCTCATGCCGTTTTTTATACCTAACTCTTTGCTGTTTTCATCTACTACGCTAACTGTTCCCTCTGCTAGCTCTAACCGCATTACTCCCGCAAAAGTTCCGTACCCATTAATTACAAAAATAATGCCCGTAATAATTGCCACAAGCGCTATGACAAGCTGCGCCAGTGTCTTTTTTGTTAGGCGCTCTTTTAAGTAAGGCAGTTGCTTTTTTATTTTAGCGCACAACAGTTTTATGTAGTGGGGAGTTTTTTTAATATGCACTATGCATTTTTTTAGTGCGTTTGAGCTTTTTATTGCGCTTATAGCTTTTTTAGTTATTCGAGCGGCGCTGCTTGCTATTTTTACAAAAAGCTCTCTTGCACCTTTAATAAAGTCTTTCAAAGTTAATCCTCCCAAACTCTGCTCTCTAAAAACAATTTTAATATATCTTTATCAAGTTGCCCACAATCTGCCATGTCGTTAATAATTTCAAGCGTTTTTTCTATTGTCAATGGTTTTCTATACGGCCTATCTTTTGAAAACAGTCCGTCAAAAACGTCAATAATCGTAAGTAGCCTTGTCTCGTAGCATAGCTGCCCATTATTAATTTTATTTGGATAACCTTTACCGTTTAAAAATTCGTGGTGCTCGCTGGCCCACTTTGCCACATTTTCATATTCACTGCCAAAGCTTACCTGGCTTAATATGCGCTTAGTCATTAGAACATGGCTCTCCATCACATTGCGCTCTTGTGCTGTAAGGGTGCCCTTTTTTATGCACAGACACTCTGTCTCGTGCTCTGTCAGCCACGGTTTTATTTCACCGTCTTTATCCTTGTATGTATATTTAGATATCTCTTTCACTTCTTGTTCGAGCTCATCAGACAAATACATTGCGCCATTTGCCTCACTTATTATATGCCTTGCCCTCTTTAATTTATCCATAACGGGCGAAAGCTCTGCTCCGTTTTCGGCGTGCTCTAACCTTGCGAGCAACTCTATTATATCAAGGCGTGTAAGTAACCTCTCAAGGCCAGAGCTAAGGCGTGTCTCTTTGTTCATAACCTCTAGCGGCACAGTAAGTTTACCCACATCGTGCAGCCATACACTCATCAAAAATTGTCTGCGCTTATGTGCACAAAACCTATCTTTCTTGCAATTAGCATCAAGCCAATCCAAAAAGCGCTCTGTGTATTTTACCATGTTTTTTGTGTGCGTAACATTATACGGGGTGCGCTCATATATAGCCGTAGAGAGAGCGCGCACAAGCGAATCTAACAGGCCTTGTATCTCCTGTGCTTGATTCATCTTAACAAGGCAAATTGCCGCTTGAGATGTAAGTGCAGATATATATATTTCATGCTCTTTTTTAAAAGGCACAATTTGCTCGCTGCTTGTTTTTGCATTTATAAGCTGTAACACACCTATTTGCTCGTCCCTATTATCCTCCATTGGCACCACAAGCATAGACACAGTTTTATACCCTGTCAGTTTATCATATTTTTTTGCGCCGGAAAAATCAAAGTTGTTCTCATCGTAAACATCTTTAATGTTAATAATTTTTCTCTCAATAAGCGCACGTGCGCAAATGTTTGTAGATTCAATTTCAACGGGCGGCAAATTATCTTTTTTAATTGCCTCTCCCATTGAGTTTGTAAACATTATTTTAAAATAAAGCTTGTCTTCATTTTTTATGTACAGCGTTCCCGCATCGCAATTAGTAAGGCTCATGGCCGTGTCTAGTATAATCCCAAGTACTTTTTCATCGTTTTTCTCTGCACTTAAAGAAATGCTAACTTCCAAAAGCTTTTTTAAAATATTGCTTTCCAAAGGATCCTCCTAAACAAATAAGCAGGTATATTATTAATTAATTATAGGTTAAATACGTCATTAAAAACACGCCATAAGTAAAAACAAAATTCTTGTTACCCATTAAATATTATACTAAAAAACACAAAATTTGTCTATAAGAATACGGCCGTCTAACAAGTAAATTTTACAAAAAAAATAAACGAGCCACCTTGTTATAAAAAAACAGCGATGGCTCGTCTTTATTTGTTTTTTACTCCACAATTGTTTTCCAGAGCCCGTGCAAATTGCAGTATGCATACACAGCAACCGGCTTGTCGTCTATAAAAGAAAACTTATAAACCGGTTTTTGCCCTATTGGCACACATTTGCGCTGCCCCCCGTGCTGAGACTCCACATACACAAATTTTATATTATGCTCTTCTGTCATGGGGTGCTCAACACTGCCGACAGACACAACAATTGAATCGCCAGACTTTGTAACCTGCGGCAAATGTTTTTCAACAGAAGCATCAACCGTATTAGCAATGAGCTCTGTAACTTCTTGGCCACAGCATTTAATAGGCACGCCTTTATTTTCAATCCAGCCTATAATATTTCCACAGTGCTCACAAATAAAAAACTTCTTTACATCAAACATAACGTAACCTCCATTAGTTGTACCGATGATAGCCTGTGGGTAATAAAACTTATTGCCGCTGCGGCTAGATGCAATTTTACACTAGTCCCCTCAATATAAACACTTTACAGTTTGTTAAAAATTACACATGTCATCGTTTAAAAAGTCAACTCGGTCATTTTTATTATATGCAATACTGTGCGCAATGTCAACAAAAAACACACCTATGCCTGTGCCAAATAGATATTTTTGTTTAAAGTGTTTAGCTTTGCGTAAAAATATGTGCAAATGCACAAAAAAAGCCCACTGCTTTAACACAATTACAATGCTAAAGCAGAGGGCTTATTAAGAGCAAAAACAACGCTCTTATGAATATTAAATAGTATTGCTGTTAATTAAACAAGCTCAATTATCGCCATAGGTGCTGCGTCGCCGCGTCTTACACCTGTTTTAATAATTCTTGTATAACCGCCGTCACGGTCTACATATTTAGGTCCAACTTCGTCAATTACTTTTTTGGCAACAGTCTCTTTTGTGATAAACGCAAAAACCTGACGTTTTGCGTGTAAGTCGTCTCGTTTGCCAAGAGTAATCATCTTTTCCGCCATAGAGCGTACTTCTTTAGCTCGTGTGACGGTTGTCTCTATTTTGCCATTCTCTATCAAAAATGTAACCATTGCACGGAGCATCGCCTTGCGGTGGTCGCTGGCTCTGCCTAGTTTTCTTTTACCGGGCATTCCATTCACTCCCTTTCGTTTACTCTTCGTCTGTTGTAAGGTTAAAGCCCAATGATTCAAGTCTAGCAATAACCTCTTCGAGGCTCTTACGGCCTAGGTTTCGCACTTTCATCATTTCGTCTTCAGATTTGTTGATTAAGTCTTCTACTGTGTCGATGCCTGCCCTTTTTAGGCAGTTGAAAGAGCGCACAGATAAATCAAGCTCCTCAATTGTCATCTCAAGCACTTTTTCTTTGCCTTTATCCTCTTTTTCAACCATGATCTCAGTGTTCATAGCTTCTTGGAAAAGTGTTACAAACAAGTTTAAGTGCTCTATCATGATGCGAGAAGCAAGACTTACAGCCTCTTTCGCATCTATTGTTCCGTCAGTCCAAACCTCAAGGTTTAGCCTGTCGTAGTCTGTTATTTGCCCTACACGTGTGTTGTCCACAGTGTAGTTTACTTTTAACACAGGTGTATAAATACTGTCTACCGGCAAAGAGCCCACTGCTAGCTGTGTTGCAAGCTGTTTGTTGCGGTCTGACGAGACGTATCCACGCCCTTTGTCAAACGTAAGCTCCATAACTAGCTTGCCGCCTTTAGCTATTGTGGCAATGTGCCAATCGGGGTTAAGTATTTCAATTTCTGCATCTTGGGCAATGCTTCCGGCCGTTACAACGCCTTCTTCTGTGGCTTCTATCCTAACAGTTTTAGACTCGTTAGTATAAAGCTTTGCTGTTATACCTTTAACATTTAAAACTATCTCTGTAACGTCTTCTTTAACGCCCTCAACGGCAGAAAATTCATGTACAATACCGTCGATTTTAATATTTGTTACGGCTACGCCGGGCAAGCTTGACAAAAGCACTCTACGCAGGCTGTTGCCCAGTGTAGTGCCAAAGCCACGCTCTAGCGGCTCCACAACAAATTTACCGTATCTTCCATCAGCCGATAGAACTGCTGTGTCTATTTTAGGCTTTTCAATCTCCATCATATAAATATACCCTCCTTATTAAGGCACATATAATGCCCATTTGTTTTCGCATACGTGCAAGGGATAAATTATTTGGAGTACAACTCGACAATAAGATGCTCTTCAACATCAAAGTCTACGTCGTCGCGCTGTGGATACACACTAACTGTGCCCGAAAGCGCATTTTTGTCGTGGCTTAGCCATTTTGGTACATTTACAACAATTGCATCGTCGCCTGTTAGTCTTTTAAACTTAACAGAAGCTCTGCTCTTCTCGCAAACTTCAATAACATCGCCAACTTTAACTTGATATGAAGGGATGTCTAGGCGGTGGCCATTTACATTAAAGTGACCGTGTGTAACAAGTTGACGAGCCTCACGCCTTGTCATTGCAAAACCAAGACGGTAAACAACGTTGTCTAGGCGGCGCTCAAGCATTACTAGCAAGTCCTCACCTGTAATGCCCTGCATGCGTGAAGCAAGCTCATAATAACGGCGGAATTGCTTTTCGCTAACGCCATATACAAATTTAACTTTTTGTTTTTCGGTAAGTTGCAGTGCGTACTCTGATTTCTTTTTACGCATCTGATTACCACCGGAATTGCGGTTCGTCTCTTTTTTTGCGTATCCTAGTACACTCGGAGACAAATTCAAGGCTTTACACCTTTTCGCAATGGGTTGCATATCTCTAGCCATTTAAATAAATCCTCCTTGTAAAATCAGATACGACGGCGCTTTGGTGGGCGGCAGCCATTATGTGGGATAGGTGTAACATCTTTAATCATGTTAACTTCTAAACCGGTGGCTTGCAACGCTCTTATAGCAGCCTCGCGTCCCGAACCCGGGCCTTTTACGAATACTTCAACGCTTTTCATGCCGTGCTCCATTGCACTTTTTGCAGCTGTTTCAGCAGCAATTTGTGCAGCATATGGAGTGCTTTTACGGCTGCCCCTAAAACCTAGGCCGCCTGCACTTGCCCATGAAATTGCGTTGCCTTGCACATCTGTAATTGTAACGATTGTGTTGTTGAACGTGCTTTGAATATGTGCACAGCCACGCTCAATATTTTTGCGCTCACGGCGTTTACCGCGTGATGCGCCTTTTCTAGCAACAGCTTTTGCCATGTACTTATCCTCCTATTGCGGATTATTTCTTTTTGTTTGCTACTGTGCGTTTAGGTCCTTTGCGTGTGCGTGCATTTGTTTTTGAACGCTGTCCCCTTACGGGTAGACCTTTGCGGTGACGAACACCACGGTAACACTGAATTTCAACAAGACGTTTAATGTCCAGTGCAACGTTGCGGCGCAAATCGCCCTCAACTGTAAAGTTCTTATCAATGTAATCACGAATAAGCGCTTCTTCGTCAAATGTCAAGTCTTTCACCCTTGTGTCGGGACTGATTTTTGTTGCAGCAAGAATTTCTTTAGCTGCACTGTTACCAATACCGAAAATGTAGGTGAGGCCAACTTCAACTCGCTTCTCTTTCGGCAAGTCAACTCCGGCTATACGTGCCATGTTTAGCACCTCCTGTAAAAATTGTCCTATGTTTAATGTGGCGGCTACATGCTCGCCCACATCTTAATGCAAACAGCCGGACACGCCGTACTGCATTGTTTTAAAGCTTTAGCCTTAATGTGGGTATTTACCCTTAACCCTGGCGTTGTTTGTGCTTCGGATTAGCGCAAATTACCATTACGCGACCCTTGCGTTTTATGACTTTGCATTTTTCGCAAATGGGTTTTACGGAAGGTTTTACTTTCATAAACTAATCTCCAATCTACCGCTAGACCTGTTAATTTTATGCTGTCTGCGCCCCTTAGCGGCAAAAAATAGGCGTTGACATGTGCTTTTTGCTAAATGAATAAGCACTGCATCTTATTTTGTGCGCCAAGTTATACGGCCCTTTGTAAGGTCGTACGGGCTCATCTCTACTGTAACTTTATCCCCGGGCAGTATGCGTATAAAGTTCATGCGCAATTTGCCAGAAATATGTGTTAGCAGACGGTGCCCGCCTTGAATTTCAACAAGGAACATGGCGTTGGGCATGGCTTCAACAACTACGCCCTCTACTTCAATTACATCTTCTTTTGACATGTAATAGTCCTCCTCGGCCCTGTGGCCTGGTGTGTTTCATCGACTTTTTGTAAGAACGACTGGCTCATTTGCAGTTACAAGTATTGTGTGCTCAAAATGAGCAGACAGCCCTGCGTCCTGCGTTTTGACCGTCCATTTGTCAGGCATGGTTTTTACGGCAAAGCCCTTTTCGTTTACCATGGGCTCTATGGCAAGTGTCATACCCGCCACAAGGCGTACTCCGCGCCCTGCCTCGCCAAAGTTTGGCACTTCGGGCGATTCATGCAATTGTTTGCCCACACCATGTCCCACAAATGTGCGGACTACGGAAAACCCATTGGATTCTACATATCCTTGAACAGCGGCGCCTATATCA
>CAYJBO010000043.1:0-4464 GCA_964368295.1 uncultured Bacteroides sp. | reverse complement strand
CTTTACACCCAAGTCTCTAGCTGTCTTTGTAACATCCATTAACTTTTGTGCCTGCTGCGAAATGTTGCCACACGCAAAGGTTGCCGCATTGTCTCCGTGGAAGCCTTTGTAGTATGCTCCCACATCGATGCTTACTATGTCGCCATCTTTTAAAATAATAGATTTTGACGGTATGCCATGGATAACTGTATCGTTTATAGAAATACAAGCGCTATTGGGAAATCCTCCGTAGCCTTTAAAGCTGGGTTTTGCGTTTTTGCTCAAGATAAATTCGTGCACTATTTTGTCTATTTGCAGTGTGTTAACACCAGGCTTTACAGCCTCGCCCGCAAGGCTTAGCGCCTCGGCGGCTATTATACAAGCTTCACGCATTTGCTCTATCTCAGAAACTGTCTTTATGGGTATCAATTAACTCAGTCCTCCAAAGCTTTGAGCAATAGCGCTGTTGTGTCACAAACTTCCTCTTGCCCTTTTACAACTATAAGCTTTTGTTTTTCTTTATAAAAGCCTACAAGCGGCTCTGTTTGCTCGTGGTAAGTGTGCAGGCGCTCTTTAGTAGTAGAAGGTTCATCGTCCTTACGGATTATAAGCTGTCCGGAGCATCTGTCGCATTTGTCGGGCTGTGCGCTGGGCTTGTACTCTAAGTGGTAGCTTGTGCCACACGAAGAGCACACCCTGCGCCCTGCCAAACGTTTTACAATAACATCGTCTAAAACGTCTATTACAACAACTTTGTCAATCTCCACGCCCATTTGCTCAAGCGCTTCGGCCTGTGCTACTGTGCGGGGTACTCCGTCTAAAATAAATCCGTTTTTGCAATCGTCCAATGCAAGGCGTTCTTTAATTATGCTGATTATAACCTTGTCGGGCACTAGTGCGCCGGCGTCGATATAAGTCTTGGCCTCAAGCCCTGTTTGCGTCTCGTTTTTAATTGCCTCGCGCAAAATATTACCTGTGCCAATAATTGGTATGCCAAACTTGTCGCATACAACCTCTGCCTGTGTACCCTTGCCCGCACCCGGTGCTCCCAAAAGAATAAGCTTCATTTTATGCTATCCCCTCTCTGTGCATTATCAACATTTACTCAAGAAAACCTTTATGGTGTCTCATTAACATATAGGACTCAAGGCTGCGGCTTGTATCAAGCGCAACACCTACAACGATTAGTAGGCTTGTACCGCCAAGCTGAATGTTGACGTTTGTAGCCATGCTAAACAAGATAGGAGCCACGGCAACTATACCGAGGAATGCAGCGCCTATAAATGTTATTTTGCTAAGACACTTTGTGATAAAATCGCTGGTTGGCTGTCCTGGGCGGTAGCCCGGGATTGTGCCGTTGTTATTGCGTAGGTTATTTGCTATCTCTATTGGGTTGTACTGCATAGACACATAGAAGAAGTTAAATGCAACTATGAGAAGCAGGTACAATACAGCGTATAACATGCCTGTTGTGCTAAACATATTAAAGAATGAATACCAGAACGGGCTGTTTTGCGGTGTTAGATGTGAGAAGAACAAATCACCTATTGTGCCGGGGATACTTATTAGTGCAGACGCGAAGATAACAGGCATAACACCGCTCATATTAACTTTAATTGGGAAATATGTGTTTTGTCCGCCCATCATTTTACGGCCCACAACACGCTTTGCGTATTGAATGGGAATTCTGCGCTCCGCAGCGTTTAAAATAACTATAACAATTAATATTGCCAAGGTTAAAATAAGCACTATCGGCAAGTATACAAGATATTGAGTTTGTCCATCAATAGCTAGTTGTATCCACTGATAGAACATTGAAATTGCACTGGGCAATCCGCTTACGATACCCGCAAATATCAGTATTGAAATACCGTTGCCTATACCGTTTGCATCAATTTGCTCGCCCAGCCATTGAATAAGCATTGAGCCTGCCGCAAACGCTACAATAATTACAAGTGCGGCAAATATTCCTGAGATGCCGCTGTCATATATTAACGTGCCCTGTGCCCTTAGTAGGAAATAAAAACCTACCGATAGAGCAACTGCAAAGCCCGCGCCTACATAACGTGTTATACGAGTAATTTTGCGTCTGCCAACTTCGCCCTCTTTACTTAAACGCTCCAGTGCCGGTATTGCAACTGTTAAAAGCTGCATTATGATAGAAGCATTAATGTACGGCGTTACGCTTAGGGCGAAAATTGTTGCCTGTGAAAACGAACCACCGGTCAACATATCAAAGTAACCTAGTAGGTTTCCGCTATCGCCCACAAGCGCTTTTAGACCATCGCTTGAAATAAACGGTACGGGTATTGCCGTGCCGATACGAAGAACAACTATTACCATTAAGGTAAAAAGTATTTTCTTGCGAAGTTCTTCAATCTTCCATGCGTTTGCGAATGTCTTAAGCATGTTAAATCACCTCGGCCTTTCCGCCGATTTTTTCAATAGCTTCCTTAGCGGAGGCTGAGAATGCGGCAGCCTTTACTGTCAACTTTTTGGTGATTTTACCATTACCAAGAACTTTAACACCATCAAGTTGTTTTTTAATAATGCCTTTCTCGATAAGATCTGTTGCAGTAACTGTTGCACCATCCTCAAACTTTTCGAGATCGCTTAGCTTGATTATAGCATACTCCGTTGCAAAAATATTGTTGAATCCTCGTTTAGGCAAACGGCGTTGCAAAGGCATTTGACCGCCTTCAAAACCTGCCTTTTTAGATCCGGAGCGTGCTTTTTGTCCTTTATGGCCGTAGCCGGCTGTTTTGCCGTTACCACTGCCTGCGCCGCGGCCCTTGCGTTTTGCGGCTTTTGTTGCGCCCTCTGCAGGACGTAATTCATGAAGCATCATGTGCGTTGCACCTCCTTGCTTTTACGCTTTAACCACAGTAACCATGTGGGATATAGTATTAATTTTGCCCTCTGTTGCTGCGTTTAGGGGCTGTACTGTTACACTACCCACACGCTTTAAACCAAGGCTGTTTGCCGTAGCAATTTGCTTTGCACTGCGTCCAATTAAGCTTTTAACAAGCGTAATTTGTACAGTGTTTCCATCTGCTTTTGCCGCTGCCTTTTTTGCAGGTGCTTTTTTAGCTACTTCTGCAGCCGGCTTTGCTGCTGCCTTTTTAGCCGGTGCTTTTTTAGCTGTTTCGCCCTCTGCTTTTGCAGTTGCTTTTTTAGCAGGTGCTTTTTTAGCTGTTTCGCCCTCTGCCTTAGCGGCAGCTTTTTTAGCCGGAGCTTTTTTAGCTGTCTCGCCCTCTGCCTTTGCAGTAGTTTTTTTGGCGGCAGGTTTTTTAGCGGGAGTTTTCTTTTCAGCTGCTGTTTCTTCAATAGCTGCTGTTACTTTTTCTTCAGCCATGTTTCACTGCCTCCTTATAAACCTAAAATTTCTTTAACTGTCTTGCCGCGTTTTTCTGCAACTTCTTTAGCGCTTTGCAAGCCGCAAAGGCCGTTAACAGTTGCTGTTACAACGTTACAAGGGTTGTTAGTGCGTTGGCACTTTGTGCGGATATCTTTGATGCCCGCAACCTCTAGTACTGCGCGAACTGCGCCGCCTGCTATAACACCTGTACCCTCGGGAGCCGGGCGAAGTAACACCCTGCCTGCGCCGAATTTACCCACTGTTTCGTGGGGGATAGTTGTGCCACGCATGCTTACTTTGTGCAAGTTCTTTTTAGCTGCCTCTAGGCCTTTACGTATCGCCTCCGGCACCTCAGATGCCTTGCCGAGACCAAAACCTACTATACCGTCGCCGTTACCGACAACAACAAGAGCGGAAAATTTCATAACACGGCCGCCCTTAACTGTTTTGGATACACGGTTGATGGCAACAACTTTTTCTTGTAGATCCAATGTAGATGCATCGATTATTTGCATTTGTATCCTCCTTACAGCTGCAGGCCGCCTTCACGGGCGCCCTCCGCTAATGCTTTTACACGGCCGTGATATACAAAGCCGCCGCGGTCATATACCGCTTTTGTAATGCCTTTATCTGCTGCTGCTTTGGCAATAGCCTTGCCAACTTTTGTAGCTGCCTCAATGTTGCCGCCGAAACCTTCAAAACCCTTATCCATGCTTGATGCACTAGCAAGTGTAACACCTGCAACGTCATCGATAAGCTGGGCATAAATATGCTTCGAGGAGCGGAACACGTCAAGGCGTGGGCACGCTGCTGTGCCGGAAATTTTACCGCGCACACGGCGGTGTCTGCGCAGACGCGCAATATTCTTATCCGGTTTATTAACCATCGTCGTTCACTCCTTTTATTATTTACCTTTACCGGCTTTACCCTCTTTGCGGATGATAACTTCACCTGCATAGCGGATACCTTTGCCTTTATAAGGTTCCGGTGGGCGTTTTTCACGCACTTCTGCTGCAAATTGTCCCACTTTTTGTTTGTCCATACCGCTTATAACAATTTTTAGCGGTTCTGGTACTTCGATTGAGATTTCGCTCGTCTCAGACATAATAACCTGATGTGAGTAACCA
>CAYJBO010000042.1:13098-23270 GCA_964368295.1 uncultured Bacteroides sp. | reverse complement strand
CTCCTGATTTCGCCGTGAGAGGGCGACGTCTTAACCGCTTGACCAAGGGGCCTTAGTGTTTTGTAATCAACCCCGATGGCTGACTATGTTATTATACATTTTCATATGGCGTTTGTCAATATATTTTTTAAAAAAATTTTTAAAAAATATATTTTTATTAATTTATGTGTAAACTGCTGTTGGTTTTTATGTTAAAACAATGCAGTTTTTAAATATAAAACAAAAAAATAAGCAAAATAACGTTGAAAATTTCCGCTTTTTAATTATAAGCATTTGGCAAAAAAATGCAAATTATGCCATGGCCCACTTAAAATATATACACTATATTTTAAGTGGGCCATGGAGTCAAGCTTTAGTGCCAAATAATTTGTGCGGCGTATTTATTAATAGCCGTAAATAGGCTTATACTTTTTATAGTAGTAAAACGATAGTATTATTGAGAGTAGCTCTGCCACAGGTATTGCGAGCCAAACGCCGTTAATGCCAAATAATTGCGAAAGCACTAAAAGCGAGATAACAATAAATATAAGGCTGCGAGACACCGATATTATTGCGGATACTTTGCCGTTTGACAAAGAGGTGAATAGCGATGAGAAAAATATGTTAAAGCCCATAAAAATGTATGCCGGCAAAAACAGCAGCAGGCCATTTTTTGCCATGTCGAAAGTAGAGCTGTCTCGCGAGATAAATATACTTATCGCAGTGTCTGCAAAAATTAGCGAAACCGCAATTACTGCAACCGAGGCAATAGAGATAATTTTTAAACTTTGTCCAATTATTTTATTAAGCGCCTTTTTATTTTGCTCGCCATATTTGTAAGCTATAATGGGTGACACGCCAACAGTGTAGCCAAAATACAGCGCATTTTGAAACATCTGTATATATAGTATTACGCTAATGGCAGAAACACCTGAATCGCCAACCATTGTGAGCAAGATAAAGTTAAACATCATGGTTGTAATAGAGGTTGAGAGGTTGCCAACTAACTCCGACGAGCCATTAAACATGCTTTGTAAAAGTGTTTTAATGTCCAATTTAGGCCTTGAAAAATGCAACACACTTTTTTTGTTAAATATAAAGTATAGCAAACCCAAAACACCGGGTACCGAGTTGCCTATGCCTGTTGCAAGCCCTGCGCCGGTAACGCCTAAATCAAGTAAGTTTGGTGATATAAGTATATAGTCTAAAATAATGTTTGTAATACCGCCCGAAAGGCTTAGGATAAGGCCCAACACCGGTTTGCCTGCCGTTATTAAAAAAGATTGTGCATAAACTTGAAAAAATATAGTTGTCGCAAAGCCGGATATGCTGAGCAAGTAATCTTTTGCAAGGGTGTATAAATTGTCGCTTACATTTAAGGCATTAAGTAGTTGATCCGGAAATATAAAGGCGGCAGCCGTAGATAAAAGGCCGAGAGTGCCGCCAATTATAAAAATAACTGTTAAAAATTCTCGTGCCTTTTGTTCTTTGCCCTCGCCTATAAGTTTTGCAATTACAGCGTTGCCGCCCGTTGCAAACATTAGGCCAATCGCCATAATAACGCCTATAAGTGGCATAATTAAGTTTACTGCGGCAAGGGCGTCCTCGCCCACAAGGTTAGATACAAAAACGCCGTCTATAATGGAATATGTCGACATAAACAGCATCATAATCATGCTGGGTAAAGTGTATTGGATAAGTAGTTTCATATTAAAATTAGCGGCTAAAGGGTTGCTTTTCATTTTATAATACCTTCATTCTTTCATCGTACAATAAATCAGACAAATGCTCTAGCATGTCGCACATTTCTGCAACACGCTCCTCGCCATATTTCTCAATTAAAATGTTTATAACTTTAAGTTCAATAAGTGCGTAATCTTCGCCGTAATAGCTTTTTTTAGGATTAGCAGAAAGATAATACACCCGTTTGTCCTTTTCGCTTTGCTGCCGTATAATGTATCCTTTTTTTGCGAGCTCGTTAATTTTTTGTGTTACGGCAGGCCTTGTTATTTTTAGCAAGTCTGCTATTTGTGAGGATGTATACTTATTTGGGTGCGCCGCTATTATGTTTAAGTATAAGGTGTCGTGGTAGGATAATTCACTGTCTTCTCTGTTTTTATACAGCTGCTGTAATTCTGAAATAGACATGTCATGGCTAAACTTATCCATTACTTTTATCAATCTGTTTTTCATGCTAAACTCCTTAGATATAATTATTTTTATTTAACTATTTAAGCTTAATTACTTTTGTTTAATTATTTTAACTTAACTAATTTAATTTGTCAAGCGGCTTTTGCGTTTGTTAAAATATTATTAATACTATATTTATAAAAATGCAAAAACCTACTACAAAGCACAAACAATATTTGTGCCTTGTAGTAGGCCTCCAGCGGCAATTGGCTTTGTATTAATACGGCGCAGCTATAAAGGAATTGCCTATTAAAAACTAAGAGTGAAAACCAACAACGAGCACTTATAAATATGTATTTGTTTTGATAGCAAAACAGATACTACCAGAGCCGCTTAAAAAGATGTAGTTAAATTGCTGCAAAATATAACGGACTATGTGAGGGGTCTCACACAGTCCGTTAATACTTATAATTGCAAGCAAGGGGCCGTTTGTAAAAAATAAATCTATTAGCTCAAAGCCTATTTTTTAATGTCTCGATGTTGTCAGTTGCGTATTTTGCTTGTAACGATGAGCGCCCTGCCATCAAAGTGATAATATAATCTTAAAAATAAAATGGCTAGCTGCGCCTATTTCTTGTTAGCAGCAATAGCCTTAAAAGCTGCAAAAGTGACGCCGCCACAGCTGCAACGTAGGTTAAAGCCGCCGCATTAAGCACAGATTTAGTAGGTGCGAGCTCGCTCTCGGCAAGTATGCCGGTGTCTCCTAATATGTTAATGGCCCTTTTAGACGCGTTGAACTCGACGGGTAAAGTAATTATTTGGAATATGACAGAGGCTAAAAAGGCAATTATGCCTATTTGGATAATTAGTGCTGACGTGGTGCCGGTAAAAAATAAGCCTAGTATTATTAGCGGTACTGCGGCCATGCTGCCAAAGTTTGCAATGGGTAAAATGGCAGTGCGCAGTTTTAAAGGTGCATAATTACTGCTGTGTTGCAATGCGTGGCCACACTCATGTGCGGCAACGCCAATTGCCGCTACCGAGGTTTGGTTGTATGTCGTATCCGATAAATTCACAGTTTTGTTTCTGGGGTCGTAGTGATCGGATAAGTTGCCGCTTACATGCCTTACGGACACATCGGTTAAGCCGTTCTCGCGCAATATTTGCTCGGCAGCTTGGTAGCCTGTAATGCCCTTTATGTTTTTGACATTAGAATACTTTGAAAAAGTAGATTTTAACCGTACCTGTGCAAATAAAGTTATTACTATGCCCAGTATTATTAAAATGTAAGTTGGGTCGTAAAACATGGCAAACATTGAAAACATAATTTGTACCTCTTGTAGTTAATTGTTATTGTATAATTTATTGTGGCGCTCAAACTATTATTGCTATATGTTTTTTGCCGGTACTATTAAAGTTATGCACATAAATAGCAAATAATTTAATGCTAATCATTTTGACCAATTGGTCAGTGTAATTATTGTAGCATTATTTGTACAAAGGGGCAATGTATAAAAGACTAATTTTGTATTAAAGTTTTATTAACGCAGGCAACGGCTTAGGTGATTTTGCTTTTGAAATTGCGATAAAGCAGAGCGAATTTTATACAATTGTTTTTGCCGAACAAAAATATGGGCTACCGCGAGGCCAATAGAGGTTGATAACAAAGCGCACCGTAAAGCAGTATAATTACAAAATATGCATTGGGTGTATTGCTGCAATTTTACCGGCAATATTATTAGCGGGTTTAAATAGTTATTATATAAGTGCGCAAATTGTTTAATAAGGCAATAAATACGCGCTATTAAAGATGTATTGTTTATTTGCACAAAACTAGCGTTTATTATTTGTTGTAAATATAGAAATGCCCTAAATTGTATTGACAACTAGCCGAAATTAATGCTATTATGCAACTACAACGTTAAAGTAAATTTACATTAATAAACTAGACTAAACTAAAAAAGCAAAAATACAGGCGTTAAATGCGGCAATTTAAATATACTTTTTATTAAAACAGCGGTCTTATTAGCAAATAAGGCATTTTTTTAACACAGTTACTTTAACGATAAAGTAACTAGAAAATGCCCCTAAACTCGTCAAAGAAGATTATTAAATCTTACTTAAATATTTGGAGGAAAACTTAATGAAAAACAGCATTTTGAAAAAAGCAGTTGCATTTATTTTACTTTCTAGCATGATGTTAACACTATTTGCAGCTTGCACAAGCAACACAACAGGCGACACAGTAGACGATGCGCCGCAAGACGGCCAAGCAAGCACAGACCCAAAAGTTTTAACAGTTTTATTTGACCAAACAGACGGATGGATTAACAACTTTAGTCCTTTAACTTCAGGCGCATACCAATTTGTACAAGGCTTTATGTACGAGCCACTAGTTATTTTTGACGCATACAAAAATAACGAGGAGACAATGTGGTTGGCAGAAGACATAGTTTCACACGAGGACAACAAAACATTGACAATCCACGTGCGTGAGGGTGTTAAATGGAGCGATGGAGAAGATTTTAATGCGGAAGACGTTGCATTTTCTTACACATATTCGCAAGATAAGCCCGAAATTGACAAAACAGGCGACTGGGACCGCGACGGTGTTGAGGGCAAAATTGAGAGCGTAACAATAATTGACGATTACACAGTTGAAATTGTTATGGCTGAGGAAAACCGCTTCCACAGGAATACAATATTTACTAACAAATGGATGATACCGGAGCATGTTTGGAGTGCTATTGAAGACCCTGCAAACTATATATACGACGCAGCATCCATTGTTGTTACAGGCGCATTTAGCGAGGTTATCTCCTACGCACCTGAGATGATTGTTGTCGGTAGAAACCCTAACTACTGGAAGGCAGACGAGCTAAGCGTAGACGAGCTAAGATGCCCACAATTTAACTCAAACGATGCAGCTTTGACATTGCTACAAACAGGCAGTGTAGACTGGGCACACATAATGATACCTAGCATTGAAGAGACATATGTACAGGGCGATGCAAACAAAAAATACTGGTACGGCACTAACGATGGCGTAAGGCTTTCGATGAACTACATGACTAAAAACGAGGGCAACCTTGAGGCGTTCAACGACCCGGACTTTAAGCGTGCACTATCAATGGCTGTTGACAGATCAGGCATAATTGACTCGGCTGTTTATGGCTACTTAGAGGATACAGTGCCACCGAACACAGGTTTGCCTCCTGCACTTTTGGGCTATGCAGACGAAACAGCACAAGCTGAGATGGCGAAGTACACTACTTATGATTTAGACGCAGCAAAAGAACTACTTGCACAAGCGGGCTATGTTGATACAAACGGCGACGGCTTTGTAGAGACACCTACAGGCAAAGAGATTGCGTTTGAGATTGTTTCTCCTGCAGGCTGGACAGACTGGAACGACGGCGCACAAATTTCTGCTGAGGGTATGAAAGAAATTGGCGTAAACGCAACAGCAAAAGCGACAGAGCTATCGATGGTAACACAGCTTTGGGCAAGTGGCGAGTGGGATATGCTTTACACAGCTAACGGCCAAGCAGGCGACATCTACAAATTTTACTTTGATACAATTAGCGACTCATCAAGGGCGCTTACAGACACATGGTGGTCTGTTTGCCAAACAAACTATATTAACGAAGATATTAACGCATTGGTAGAGCAATTGCCAACAGCGCAAACAGACGAAGAAGTGCTTGCAATTACAAGCCAAGTGGAACAACACTTTGCAGAAAACATGATAAACATACCTGTTTTATACAACGGCAACTGGTTTGTTTACAGCGATGCAAGATTTACCGGCTGGTCTACTACTAATGAAACAGGTTTCCCGGCATTGACAATGCACGATTCAAAGATTTTGAGACTTTTAGAACTTGAGCCTGTAGCTTAATATTATATCGCAAATTGATTTACTAAGTCTTCTGCACACAAATACAAGTGCAGAGGGCTTAGTATTTCTTAAAAACTAAAAGTGTGAAAGGATAATATTGAGTATGAAATATATTTTTAAGAGACTGGGATTTTACTTGTTGGCTTTTTTTGGCGCTGTAACGCTTAATTTCTTTTTGCCAAGGTTAATGCCGGGAGACCCTGTTCAAATGTACTTGTCAGAGCTTGCTCGCGGTGGCTCCAAGGTAGACCCTGCCACAATAGCCTCTGTAGAGGCGATGTTTGGATTTAACTCATCAGAACCGCTGATAGTAAGTTACTTTAAATACATAGGCAATATTTTAACGGGAGACTGGGGCACGTCTTTTTACTACTATCCTCAGCCTGTTACAGACGCTATACAGCGTGGCCTTACGTGGACCGTGTTTTTAATGGGCTCGGCACTGCTTATAGGCTTTGTAATTAACAATTTGCTAGGCATACTTGTAGCATGGCGCCGCGGCACAAAGTTTGACACTATATTAACAGTAGGCGGACAATTTTTGGCAAATGTGCCAAGCGTAGTTACGGCAATTGTACTGTTGTTTGCACTGTGCTACACAGGGCTTTTCCCTCTTGGGTATGCGGTAACGCCTTTGTTTATGCCAGAGACGCCAATAGATTACTTTTTAGACGTATTGTACCACGCGTTTGTGCCGGTAACAGCCATAGTTTTAACAGGGCTCGGCGGCATAATGGGCATGCGTGCAAATATGATAAATCAGCTGGGCGACGACTATATAACAATGGGTGTTGCAAAGGGATTGCCGGATAAAAAGATAATGTTCTCCTATGCTGCAAGAAACTCCTTGCTGCCTGTAATAACTTCACTTGCAATGCAAGTTGGCTTTCTTCTTGGTGGCTCAATTATAATTGAGCAAATATTTAACTATCCCGGCCTTGGGCAAGTTATGGTTGCGGCAATCGGCTCTAGAGATTATCCGCTAATGCAGGGCATTTTGCTTATGACAACTATAATTATGCTGTCGGCTAACTTACTTGCGGATATAGCTATTTTGTTCTTAGACCCGCGCACAAGACGACAGTCAGGCAAATAAAAAGCTTGCAGAAAGGAAGAGAATTAATGCAAAACAGTAAGAGTAAATTTGCAAATATACTTAAATTTTTAAAGGGTAGCCCTAAATTTACACTGGGCATTACGCTTATAGCAATTGTTTTAATAATGACAATGCTTGCACCTTTGTTTACAAGTTATGATCCCATGACACGCTTTGAGGGTGTATATCACGAACCACCGTCGGAAGAGCATATTTTGGGCACTACCAGCCTTGGCCGCGATGTGTTTGCACAAACACTTTACGGCGGCAGGCAGTCTATACTTGTAGGGCTACTAGCAGCGTCGATAACTACAATACTTGGCATGCTTGTTGGCATTAGCGCTGGCTACTTAGGCGGCGTGTACGACAGTTTTGTAAGTACCGTTACAAATATTATGATGGTTATACCAACAATAGTGTTGTTGCTTATAATTGCCTCAATGCTCGACGGGGTGTCACCGCTTTTAATAAGCCTTATAATAGGTTTGACATCATGGCCATGGAACTCGCGCGTGCTTAGAGCGCAGACGATGAGCATTAGCAACCGAGATTTTGTGCGCAGTGCAGAGACTTTAGGAGAGAATAAGTTTAGAATTTTGTTTGTAGAAATTATGCCGAATATGCTCTCGATAATTTCGTCGGCATTTGTAGGCACATTAATTTACTCCATAATGGCACATGCTACGCTTGAATTTATTGGATTTGGCGACCCTGAATCCGTAACACTTGGCACAATTTTATTTAATGCGCAAAACTCAGGCGCGTTTCGCAGCGGAAAGTTTTTTGAGGTAGCGGGTGCAATAGCCGTACTTGTTATGATAGGCCTTGGACTTACACTTATTAACTTTGCCATTGATGAGATTTCTAACCCTAAATTAAAAGCACAAAGAATAATGAAAAGCTATTATAAAGCGAGAAAAGCAGAACTTAAAAGGGTTAAGAGCTAACAAAAGGCTTAAAATGTGCACATCAGTTATAAGGAGTGGATTAATAAATGAAAACTGTAATAGAAGTAAAAAACTTATGTGTTGATTACATTACAGGCGATGGCTCTTATGTAAGGGCTGTTGACAATGTCAGTTTTAATATAAAAGAGGGGCAAAGTCTTGGGCTTGCAGGCGAGAGCGGTTGCGGCAAAAGCACAATAGCTTACTCTTTAATGCGTTTACATCGCCCACCGGCAGTAATATCCGGCGGAGAGATTATTTTTGATAATGAGGATATATTACAATTTAACGATAAAAAACTGCAAGATTTCCGCTGGAAAGACACTTCAATGGTTTTTCAATCTGCCATGAACTGTTTAAACCCTGTTGCAACTATGGAAACACAGTTTTATGAGATTTATAAATACCACGGCATTACAAAAAATAAGGCGGAGGCAAGGCGACAGGCAGAGGAATTATTGGCGCTTGTCGGCATACCAAAAGAGCGCTTAAAAGATTATCCGCATCAATTTTCAGGCGGCATGCGTCAGCGTGCGGTTATAGCAATGGCGCTTGCTTTAAAGCCGAAACTATTAATATTAGACGAGCCCACAACAGCGCTTGATACGGTGGTGCAACGTGATATTTTAAGAAGAATATACGAGCTTAAAGCGAAGTTTGGCTTTTCGATACTATTTATAACGCACGACATAAGCTTAATGATGGAATTTTGCGATAACGTTGCAATTATGTACGCCGGCAAAATAGTAGAAAAGGCAAAGACACAAAAGATTTTGCATAATCCAAGCCATCCGTACACATTTGGCCTAAAAAATTCTTTCCCGTCTTTAAAAGGCGAGATAGAGTACATGGAGGGCATTGAGGGCTCGCCATTGGATTTAAAAAATATTCCTGATGGATGTAGATTTGAGGCAAGATGCTTTAACAGGTGTGATGAGTGCAAAAAAATAGAGCCAACAATGTCACAGAGCGACGGCAATTTTTATTATTGTCATAACCCACTTGTAAAGTTTGATAGCGAGGTGTACAATGGATAATATGAAAAACATCGATAATAAGACGAATAACCCGGCTGATAACAAAGTTGTTTTCAAAGTGGAAAATCTTACAATGGATTTTAACGTCAGCGGTAAAAGCTTGTTTTCAAAATCTAAAACATTGCGTGCTTTAAACGATGTGTCATTTGATTTACATCAAGGTGAGGCACTTGCCGTTGTTGGCGAGAGCGGATGTGGAAAGTCCACAATCTGCCGCATTGCAATGCGTTTTCACAAGCCCTCAAGCGGCAAGATGTATTATAACGAACAGGATGTGCACGCATTAAAATCAGATAAATTGAAAGAATATCGCCAAAAGGCACAGATGATTTTTCAAGACCCGTTCTCGGCATTAAATCCACTGCACAGCATTTATTATCACCTAGAGCGCCCGATAAAGCTCTACCATAAAAGCAACCCAAAAACAGAAAAATATATGATGGACAGCGCGCTGGAGTTAGTAGGACTTGTGCCGCCGGAGGAGCAGGGCAAAAAGTATCCGCACCAATTATCGGGCGGACAAAAGCAAAGGGCGTACATAGCAAGGGTGCTTGCCGCCGGTGCCGAAGTTATTTTTGCGGATGAGCCAACGTCTATGCTGGATGTTTCTATACGACTAGGCGTTTTAAACCTGATGAATAAGCTCAAAATTGAGCATAAAAAATCGTTTATCTACATAACACACGACATTGCAACGGCAAGGTATTTTGCCGACAGGATAATAGTTTTATATGCAGGGCACATAGTAGAGCATGGCGATGTAAATAAAGTTATAATAAACCCGAAACATCCGTACACGCAGCTTTTAGTAGCCGCGGCACCGGATCCGGAGCGCACCGAAGAAGTTGAACTGCCCGTAAAGTCTAGCGAGGAGACTGAAATAAGCATGTGGACACCCGAGAGCAAAGGCTGCCCGTTTAAAAACAGATGCCTTTATGCGAAGGATATTTGCCATAAAGAAATGCCAAAGGAGACAATGGTGGACGAGGGACAGTATATACGTTGCCATAACCCACAATAACCCCTCATGCTACAATAAAACACGCATTGCGTCGTCAAATACGAAATACTGTATCGGTTAC
>CAYJBO010000042.1:9936-12998 GCA_964368295.1 uncultured Bacteroides sp. | reverse complement strand
TATTTCTTTTTTCCTAGCACTGCAAGCTTTCTTGCGCATGAGGGCGAGGGGTAGGCGAAGCGGTTTAAGATGCTACAATAAAACACGCATTGCGTCGTCAAATACGAAATACTGTATCGGTTACATACAAAAGTATGCGCCCTCACATTATTTCTTTTTTCCTAGCACTGCAAGCTTTCTTGCGCATGAGGGCGAGGGGTAGGGCGAAGCGGTTTAAGATGCTACAATAAAACATGCATTGCGCCGTTAAGTGCAAACCGCAATATAGGCTGATCAAAATTTACCTCGTATTTAAAAGTAAACACAGCTTTTTAGCTAAATTAGTATTTATTATTAAAGGATATAGAAAAATGCACGTATTAAATTATAACGATTACAAAGAAAAAATAAGGCAAACAGTGGCAGAAAGTGTAGTGCTGCTCAAAAATGAAAACAATGTGCTTCCCATTAAGCAAGACGAGAAGGTTGCGATATTTGGCCGTGCCCAAATAGACACATATTATTGCGGCACGGGCTCGGGAGGCATGGTTAACATACCGTACCTTGTAAATATTGCAAGCGCACTAGAGTCTAAGCGTGCAGTTGACAAAACGCTACTTGGTATGTATAAAAACTTCATTGAGCAAAACCCCTTCGACAAGGGAAATGGTTGGGCGATGGAGCCGTTCTCACAAAAAGAGCTTGAATTGACAGAAGAAATCGTAAAGAAAGCCGCCGCAGATAACGATGTTGCTGTATTTGTAATAGGGCGCAGTGCGGGCGAGGACAAAGACTGTGTGCCGGAGGGTGGTAGCTATTATTTAAACGATGTCGAAAAGGCGAATTTGCTTCTTGTTTGCAATAATTTTAAACGTGTAGTAGTGCTATTTAATGTTGGTGGCATCATGGACATGTCGTTTGTTAATAGCTGTGATGTAAGTGCTGTTTTGTATACATGGCACGGCGGTGTTGAGAGTGGCAACGGCTATGCAGATGTGCTGTGTGGAGACGTAAACCCAAGCGGTGCACTGCCTAATGTCGTTGCAAAAAATCTCGAAGATTACCCATCTGCTAAGACTTTTGGCGGCGAGATTGAGAACATTTACGAGGAAGACATTTTTGTTGGCTACAGATACTTTGAGACATTTGCAAAAGAAAAAGTGCTGTATCCTTTTGGCTCAGGCCTTTCATATACTAATTTTGCAATAGAAAATACTGCGCTTGACGAAAAAGGCAGCGAGTTAATTTTTAACATTACTGTTAAAAATACAGGCGAGCTAAACGGCAAAAAAATTGTGCAGCTATACTGCACCGCGCCTATCGGCACGCTGTCAAAGGCAAAAATTGTTTTAATCGGCTTTGCAAAAACAAAATTACTGTCGCCCTCACAGAGCCAGTCTTTAGTTATAACAGTGCCCAAAAAAGATTTTTCTTCTTTTGATGATGTGAAATCTGCATTTGTGCTAGAGCGAGGCGAGTATATTTTTAGCGTGGGCTTCAATAGCAGAGACATAGACAAAGTTGGAGAAATATCACTTAAAACCGATGAAATTATCGAAGAGTGCACACCTGCACTGTACCCCATAAAACCTTTTAAAAAGCTAGGCGCACAATGCACAAATGCAGTGTGCACGCCAATATACGAAGACGCTGTTTTGCGCAGTTACAACATTAAAGAGCGCATTGCAAGCGAGTTGGGAACAGCCGACACAAAAACCGATTACGGCTACACTTTCGAAGATGTAAAAAGCGGCAAAATAAGTGCAATTCAGCTTGCGCAAGATTTAAGCGATTTAGAACTTATACACATGTCAAGGGGAGAGGGCATGTGCTCGCCAAAAGTAACGCCGGGCACTGCCGGCAGCTTTGGCGGCGTCAGCGACACGCTTAACCAAGAGAGAAAAATGCCAATAGCATGCTGTTCAGACGGCCCCTCGGGCATACGCATGGATTGCGGCACGATGGCAATGAGCATACCAAACGCCACGGCCATAGCCTCTACCTTTAACACGCAAATTGTTGAGGAGTTATTTGAGCATTTGTCGCTGGAGATGGTGCACCATAAAGTTGATACACTACTGGGCCCCGGCATGAACATACACCGAAGCCCTCTGTGTGGGCGCAACTTTGAATATTACAGCGAAGACCCACTTTTGACGGGAAAAATGGCAGTTGCACAGCTAAAGGCAATGCACAGATATAACGTTACAGGGACAATAAAGCATTTTGCGGCAAATAACCAAGAAAAAGCGCGCAAAACAGTCGACGCTGTAGTTAGCGCAAGGGCGCTTAGAGAAATTTACCTAAAAGGCTTTGAGATGGCGGTAAAAGACGGCAAAGCATACAGCGTAATGACGGCTTATAACCCAATTAATGGCACACAAGCAGCTAGTAATTATGATTTAAATACAACCATATTGCGTAAAGATTGGGGTTTTGATGGCGTTGTAATGACTGACTGGTGGGCGACCATGAATAAAGAGGGTGGGCCATCTGATGAGAGGCACACAGCGGACATGATTATATCACAAAATGATGTGTTTATGGTGTGCTCCAACGCACAGCAAAACTCAAATGGAGATGACAGCGAGCAGGCGCTTAACAGTGGTGATTTAACAAGATACCCTCTTGTGAGAAATGCTGCAAATATGATAAATAATTTGGTGAGATTTAATTGTAGCAGACCACAGCAAAAAGTTGAGCTTCTAAATGTGCCTGAAAGCACATTTGAAAATAGTATCGACGTCGGTACATTTCACGTTGCACAAGAGTGCGATATTAACTGCGAAAATATTGTTACAAAAAAAGGCACATCTAACATTTTTGCCTTAAATATGGACGAAAGAGGCAAGTATATAATAGAGTTTGACATGTTTGCCAATGCAGTGGAGCTCGCTCAGATTACTTTAACGGTAAAGGCAAATGGAGCAGTAGTTAAAATTATCACTTTAAAAGGCGGCACAAAAAGTAATTTTACAGGCGAATTTACCATGTTTAACTCTATAAACACATACATAGAAATGTTTTTTAGTGAAAGTGGTATGGAAATTAACAAGATAAAAGTTAAAAAGGCAGAATAAGCT
>CAYJBO010000042.1:0-9926 GCA_964368295.1 uncultured Bacteroides sp. | reverse complement strand
AAATTTACATTTTATGTAAAAAAATTAACAC
Source organism: uncultured Bacteroides sp. (assembly GCA_964368295.1). GTDB lineage: Bacteria > Bacillota > Clostridia > Oscillospirales > Ruminococcaceae > Ruthenibacterium. The sequence goes on along the minus strand of CAYJBO010000042.1, from coordinate 9,895 downwards.
AAAACCAAATTTAAATACTTTGTTGACAAATTGCAGTGGCAGTGATATTATTCAACTATAACGTTAAAGTTTAATTATGGGGGTTTTCTATAAAATTGCTGTAAATTTGGCTTTAACGAAAAAGCAAAAGGATGAATTATATTATGGTTACTATAAAAGAAATAGCAAAAGAGTGTGGGATTTCTGTTACTGCTGTAAGCAAGGCACTGCGTGACGAAAAAGACATAAGCCAAGCTACTATAATTAAAGTAAAAAAAGTGGCAAAAAAGCTAGGCTATATAAAAAATCCTGCTGCTGTAAGGCTTAAAACAAATAGGTCGTACAACCTGGGGGTGCTGTTAGAAGACGGCACACACAGCGGCATTACGCACGAATTTTTTGCGTATATATTAAACAGCTTTATTATAAAAGCGCGGGCTAAAGGCTATACTGTTTCTTTTATCAGCGATAAATTTGGCAAAGATACGCTCACTTATCTTGAATACGTAAACGTGCACGCTTGTGATGGTGTGCTTGTATTAGTAGACCAGTTTGAAAATCCTAAGATTGCGCAGCTTGCTCAAAGCAATGTGCCTGTTGTGACACTAGATTATAAATTTAATCGATGTAGCGCAGTAAATTCTGATAATGAATACGCCATAAATAAAATGGTTAAGTACGCCTATAGCATGGGGCATACTAAAATTGCGTTTATCCATGGAGAGAGCACTTTGGTAACGCGCATACGCATTGCAAGTTTTTATAAAACTTGTGAAGAACTTGGCATAAAAGTAGACGAAAATTACGTAAAAGAGGGTGTTTATCATGACCCTAGCTCGGCAGAGGCAATTACGTATGAGTTGTTAGACATGCCAGAGCCGCCGACTTTTATTTTTTACCAGGACGATTTTGCGTTTATAGGCGGCATGAACGCGTTTGAAAACAGAAATATAGAAATTGCAAAAGACATTAGTGTTGCCGGTTTTGACGGCATGAGTATATCGCAAGTAATTAGGCCAAAACTGATGACATGGAGACAAAATTCAGTTAAAATTGGCGAAGAGGCTGTCGAACTTTTAATTGAAGCGATTGAAAAACCAAAAAGCTACATACCCCGTGAAATTGAAGTTAGGGGAGAGTTGCTAAAAGGGAATTCAGTTAAAAATTTAAACGAAGAAAAATAGAACTCTTTATAACCTTTTTACTTGCATTTTAACCGCCAAAAAATAGTTTTTTAGCGGATTTTAAAACATTAAGTAAAGAGGTTTTTTTATGGAAGCAAAAGGCTCATTTGTAAATATTAACGGCGTGGAATACTATAAAGTTAGCAATAGCCAAAATCTTACACCGTTTTTTATACAGATTTCATCAGCGTCAGATATATGGATTTTTCTATCATCTAACGGCGCATTAACAGCAGGCAGGCAAAACTCATTATGCAACATTTTCCCGTATACAACCGACGATAAACTAAACTTGGATTATGAGACAGGCTCAAAGACGATTATTAAAGCAAACGGCAAAACATGGCAACCTTTTGAGCAATACGGTGCACAAAAATATAACATAACACGCAATATATATAAATCGTGTTATGCTAATAGCGTTATTTTTGAAGAAATTAATAATGATTTATCAATAAGTTATTCTTGTAAATATGAGCCGAGCGAAAAATATGGAGTTGTAAAAACATCTAAACTTCAAAGCCTCTCGGGCAATGACATGGACATACAAGTTGTAGATGGCCTTATGAATATTTTGCCGTACGGTGTAAATCCATTGCTACAAGCCGAATCTTCAACACTTGCAGACGCATATAAAGCCGCCGAATTACAAGGCGAAAACCTAGCAGTATTCTCTTTAACCACTACTATTAACGACACCCCGCACCCTGTAGAAATGTTGTATGCAAATATTGCTTACAACACACATAAAAATGCAAAAGTGTACTTAGACCCAGAGGTTTTAACACGTTTTTTAAGCGGAGATAGCATGGACGTTAACCCTGAGTGCTACGGAAAAAAATGTGGTTATTTTGTGCATTATCAGCATACTTTGCAGGCCCAAAGCGCGCACGAATATGCGTTTGTACTAGACGTTAAATACGATCATTGCAAGATTGCACAGCTGTTAAAGCTTATACAAGGCGGTGATTTTAAATGTGTTGAAGAGGACATCGAAACTGGCACAAAGGCGCTGATAAAAATAGTAAAAGAGGCCGACGGCCTACAGCAAACTGCCGATAAAATAGCTTGCTCGGCACATTATTTAAACACATTATATAATGTTATGCGCGGCGGCACATTTGAAAATGGCTACGACTTTGATTATAACTTATTTTATAAATTTATAGCAAAACGCAACAAAAAAGCACTTGAAAACAAAGAGCTTATGGGCGAGATAAAAAAATGCAAAACAGTGCACGAGTTAAAGCGCACAGCGCAAAAAGATGCACTGATGTACAGGCTTTCGCTCGAGTATTTGCCGCTGTCTTTTTCTCGCAGACATGGCGATCCCTCACGCCCTTGGAACAAATTTAACATTGCACTAAAAGATGAAAATGGAGAAAAATCCGTAAATTATGAGGGCAACTGGCGAGATATTTTCCAAAACTGGGAGGCACTTGGCCTTTCATACCCTATGTACTATGAGAACATGGTGGCAAAATTTGTGAACGCTTCTACAATTGATGGATTTAATCCTTACAGAATAAACAACGACGGGATTGACTGGGAGAAACCAGAGCCTGAAAACCCGTTCGGTGGGCTTGGATATTGGGGCGACCATCAAATTATTTACCTGCTGCGCCTGTTGCAGGGGCTGCAAAATCACTGCCCAAAATGCCTTGATGAAATGATGGCGCAAGAGATTTTTAGCTATGCAAATGTGCCGTATATAATTAAAGATTACAGCGACATTGTAAACGACAGCAAAAATACACTTATATTTGATTTTGATAAAGACGAGAAGCTTGAAAATTATGCCGTTGATTACGGCACAGATGCAAAATTGCTGTTGAAGGATGATGAAGTTTATACAGTTTGCCTGGCCGAAAAATTGCTAGTGCCGGTGCTTAGCAAAATTAGTAATTTGCTTGCAGGCGGCGGTATTTGGATGAACACACAGCGTCCTGAGTGGAACGATGCAAACAATGCTATAGTGGGTATTGGGCTGTCGGTTATAACGGTATATCATCTAAAAGCGTATTTAGAGTTTGTAAAGTTTGCCTTTGAAGACAAGAATACCGGCTATAATATTTCAAAAGAAGTTGCAGATTGGCTAGTAGAAATTACAAAGGTGCTAACAGAAGCAAGCGGCTACAAAGGCAACGAAAAAGCGATACTGGACGGCATGGGTAATGCGTTTTCAGAGTATAGAAAAACCGTATACAAAAACGGATTTACTGCTAAATTAGCGCTTGAAAACAGCAAAATAAAGCAGTTTATTGACGAGGCTATAAAACTTGTAGATTACACTATTTCGGTAAATAAAAAGGACATTTTTGTAAGCTATAATTTATTAAAAGATGACTTTACCTATGAGCCGATGAAGCCGATGCTTGAGGGTCAGTCGGCGGCAATTGCAGGCGGTTTTTTATCTGCTAAAGAGGTTTGCAATTTGATAAATGCAATGGAAAAGGACCTTTATGTAGCGGAAGAAAAATACCACACTTTATACCCTGTAATTAAGACAACACGCTTTGTTGATAAAAATAGTGTGAGTGAAAAAGTAGGCGAAGTAGAGGGCATAATACAAAAAGACGAAGATGGAAAATTGCATTTTAATGCACAAATAACAACAGATGAAGTTTTGCGAGAAAAATGCAGAGCTGTAAACCTGTCTTTAGAGAAGACGCAAGAGGTTGTGTCTGAGTTTGAAAGCGTGTTTGCGCATAAAAAGTTTAATGGCAGAAGCGATAGAATGTATAAGTTTGAGGGCATAGGCTGTGTATATTGGCACCAAAATGCAAAGTTTGCCCTGGGCGTGTTAGAGGCGGCACAAAAAAGCCATGAAAACTGCGAGGACATTACGGAAATTTACACCGCTTATAATGATATTTTACAAGGTTTTATATACAGAAAAACACCTAAACAGTGAAAGGCCATACAAATTGAGCAGTACTCTCATACGTCGTTTAACAATAAAAGCGAGCAGCCCGGCATGACAGGCCAAGTAAAAGAGAGCGTAATTATGCGCCGTGGAGAACTTGGCGTAAGGGTGAAAAATGCGAGTGTTGTTTTTGAGCATGCTTTTTTGCGGAGCGATGAATTTGATGAGCATGGAAAGATAGAATTTTCAATTTGTGGCATAGTGTGCAGATATAAAAAAGCACATGAAAAAGGCGTTAAAATACACAGGCAAGATAACATAGTAAAGCTTGATGATTATGCGCTGCCACAGGAGCTTAGCCAAGAAATTTTTATGCGCTCTGACGATATTAAATTGATAGAAATACTTGTGTGATACACGGTATGCACAATGGCGCTAATTAGCTGCCGCCTGGCAAAACTGCCTGAGTAATGGGCTAAAAAAACATAAAAACCCTTGGTGTGCACTATGCACATCAAGGGTTTTAGCTTGTTAACACTATCTAGGCGCTTTTTTTGCCGCCAGCGGGCTTTTATAGGTGTGCGTATAGCCGCCAAAGGTCTTTTATAAGCACATACACCTTACCACCGAGTTTACGGCAATTTATTGCGCGTTTGCGTGTAAAAATTCGCAATTAAATGCTTGGCTATTCAACTATATGCCGTATACTTTTGTGTATTTTTCTGTCAAATAGTTTACATAGTAGTCGGGGTTAAAATCTGCATTGCAGCAATTAGTAATAACCTGTGGAGGCGTAAGCATACAGCCGTGCTTGTAAATGCGCTCTGTAAGCCATTCGACAACAGGTTTTAAGTTGCACTCTGTTATCGCCTTGTTTAAGTCAATGTCTTTTTTTAGCGCCGCTGTAATTTGGGCCGAATACGCACTGCCTATGGAGTAGCTTGGGAAGTAGCCGAACATGCCGCCGGACCAGTGAACATCTTGCAGTATGCCGTGTGCGTCGTCAGGAACGTCAACACCTAGATACTCTTTGTACAGTTTATTCCACATTGCGGGTAATTCGTCAACAGTTACCTCGTCTGCAAAAATAGCTTTCTCAAGCTCGTAGCGTATCATAACATGCATAGAGTAAGTCAGCTCGTCCGCTTCTATCCTAATTAAACTGGGGCTTACAGTATTTACAGCCCTGTAAAAATCTTGTGCCGTTGCATTTTTAAATTGTTCGGGGAAGAGCTCTTTAAGTTTTGGGAACACAAGCGTGCAAAATTCTAGAGAACGTCCCACGATATTTTCCCAAAAACGTGATTGAGACTCGTGTACACCCATACTTGTGCCGGAAGCTAATACAGTGCAGCTTAAATCGTCACCAGTGTTAAGCTCGTAAAGTGCATGCCCGCACTCGTGGATTACACTATAAAAACTACTTGCAAAGCTGTCCTCATTGTAATTTGTAGTTACACGCACGTCAGTCTTGCCAAAATTTGTGCAAAACGGGTGCTCTACCTCGCCTATAGTGCAGTGGTTTTTGTCTATTGTAAGCACATCCATTAAATAGCTAGACAATTTGCGCTGTGTCTCAACGGGATATTTGAACGACATAAAGTCAAATTCAGGGGCAGGCTCTTTGCCGAGCCTGTGGATTAGCGGCACTAAATCGGTGCGCAACTTTGAAAAATAATTATCCAATATATCTACTGTAAGGTCTTTTTCGTAGTCATCAAGCATGGTGTTGTATATGTTTTTTTGCTCCGGCTTAACATATTTTGCAAACTTTTTTTGGAACGTGATTATCTTGCTCAACAGAGGTTTGAAAATTTCGTAATCACTTTTTGCCTTTGCCTCTTGCCAGGCCTGCTGCGCGTCGTTAAGTACTACTTGATACTCGACAAACTCTTCGATAGGGATTTTTTCCATGCGCTCTTTATCTTTTGATATTTCTTCAAACTCCCTTTTGGTTTGGGCATCTAAGCTGTCCTTATTTTCTTTTAATACCTCGAGTATGTCCGACAATTCTTTAGAAGTTTGAAGCTTATAGAACTCCTCGCCCAAAATGGCAAGCGTTGCGCCTAAATTTGAAGATGCACCTTTTGGCATGCTTGTCTCCGAGTCGTAGTGAAGCATACCGATGGCGTGGTTATATGCCGTGGTTTTTTGCTGAAACTGCTTGAAACTGCTTATCGCTTCTTGTAAGTTCATAAGTTATACCCCTTAATATCTTAGTCAATTATTTTATATGTCCCTTTTTTTTCTACAATGCCCTTGGGTGCGCTTGCAGAGTAACCAAGCGCCGCAATGCCGTAAACCGAGTGGTTATCGGGCACGCCAAGTTCTGCTAGCGCGGCCCTTAGCTGTGGGTCGTCACAGTTGCCTGCGTTTAGCTGGTTTATCCATACAGAGCCTATGCCCATGCTGTGTGCGGCTAAAAATATGTTTTGCAATGCACAAGAGTTATCCTCGTCGCCCCAGCGGCTGTCGCTCTCGTTTGATATTATTATTAGCGCCGTTGGGCTGTAAAAGTTGTACTGCTCGTTGCCCAAAACTTTGCCTGTTATGGCCGCAAGCTCTTTAATTTTAGCGCTGTTAATTATGCCAATAAAATGCCAAGTTTGGCGGTTCATACCGCTTGGTGCGTACATGCCTGCCTTTATAATCTCTTGTATATCTTCCTTGCTAACAGGCTTATCTGTAAAGTCTCTAACGCTTCTTCTGCTTAGTATGTTGCTTATAACCTCGTTCATTTTTTTCGCTCCAATCAGTTAAATTTTATAATTCAATCTTCTTGAATTATAACAAATATGGCTATAACACACAAGTGCTTGCGCTTATTGTTTAATAAAATTTAACTATTTATAAAAATACAGCACATAAAATATGTTTTAACATTGAGGGTTTGTAATTTCAAATCTTCCGTTGTTGTTTTTTTGTCCCCACTCGCACATTAATTCAAGTATGGGCAAAAGCGATTTCCCCATCTCGGTTGCAGCGTACTCTACCCTTGGTGGTATTTCGCTAAAGGCCTTGCGTGTTATTAGCCCGTCCGCCTCAAGCTCCCTTAGCTGATTTGTAAGCGTCTTTTGTGACACCTCTGTCACAGAGCACATCAAATCTTTAAACCGCATTTTGTCGTTTTCAATAAGCATATATAAAATTAGTGGTTTGCACTTGCCGCCTATCATTTTTAGTGTTATCTCAATCTCTGAATTTATTTGTATTTTGTCCATTTGTTACCTCTTTTTCTCAAAGCGAAATTAAAGTGCCTTATTGACCAAACCGCTCGTTAATACTATAATAAAAATGTCTGTTATGATATTTTATACTATAACAATAGAAAAGTCAAAATTGAGTTTTGTGGCGATGTCGGTCTATATTAAAAGTTTAATATTATAAAGTTAATTAAGGAGAAAAAATGAAAAAACTAGTTGTAATTACAGGCGCAAGCTCGGGTTTTGGAAAGGCTCTTGCGCAGATGTTTAGTGCGGACGGGTACCCTTTGCTTTTATTGGCGAGAAGAGTTGAGCTATTAGAGGCGATGAACTTGCCGAATACGATATGCAAAAAGGTAGATGTTACAAACAGAGCAGAATTTGAGACTGCCGTTAGGTTTGCAGAGGAGAAGTTTGGCAAGACAGATTTAATTATAAACAATGCGGGCATTATGCTGCTTGGCAACTTAGAGACACAAGATGCAAATGAGTGGCAAAAAATGCTTGACGTAAACGTTATGGGCGTTATGAACGGCATGCAAATAGTAATGAATGACATGAAAGAGCGCAACGGCGGCACAATCATCAATATTTCGTCCATCGCAGGCGTTAAGCCGTTTGGCAATCACGCGGCCTACTGTGCATCAAAATACGGTGTGGTTGGCCTGTCGGAGGTTGCGAGGATGGAGCTGTCTGCACACAATGTTAGGGTTATGCGTATATGCCCTGGCGCAGTGGCCACAGAGCTTTTGAGCCACACGACGAGCGAGGAGATTAAAGAGGGATATAACACATGGAAAAACAGTGTTGGCGCAGTTAATATAACGGCGCAAGACGTAGCAAAAACAATTAAATTTGCGTACGAGCTGCCACAGGGCGTAAATTTAAGGGAAATTCAAATTGCAGACACAAAACAAGATGCATAAATTACAAAAACTCCACATTTTATGTGGAGTTTTTTTGATTGTAAATTTAATGTGCATTATTAGGCTATAGCTTAAAAAAAGTCAGTGCAATTTAACTTGCACTAACTATTTTTGAGCCGAAATACGTATCGGAAATAAACGAGTCGAAGCTGTATAAAAACAGCACTTCTTCATAGCCTGTCTCTCTTAAAAGCGTATCTATAGGTGTTAAATTTACCCTGTAGTCCACAATGGCGATCTCGTCGTAGCTTGCAACAAGGTAGGGGATAAAGCTGTTTGCGTAGCTGTCTTTAATAACTAGTATCTTGCCCTCGCCGTCGCCGTCAAGTACAGAGTATCCGTTGTTTCCCCGCAAATAGGCGGCGTACTTGTCTCGCTCGTCAAACATGGCGTAGTCGTAAACCGGGCCATCTTGCATTGTTGTTTCCTGCCCATCTCTTTGCTGTACGCTCAAATTGTTTTCAATGTCGTAGTAAGTCATTGTGTCAGGCACTACGTCAATATTGCGCGATTTTGAAAAGTGTGTGCCTAAAAAGTCAGTCACTTCAACGGCGGTGTAATTGTCGGGGTTAAACAATGCAAGCCCATTGGCAGTGGCAAATTGCTCGTAAGCAATGTACGCGCCCTCCGCCGTCCAGTGGTGGTCGGTCATATAGTAAATATACTCGTCTTTATTCTCTAAAAGCTTGTCCCTCACGTCAATAACATTTGCGCCTGCCGCGGCTGTCTGTGCAAGTATCTCGTCAAGGTAGGCGTTCTCATCAAGCATTGGCGCATAAGCCGGCAATTTGTCGCTTAATATGTTGGAAGAAGACGGAACAATCATAACACTTAGGTTTGTCGTGTGGCGCTCGGCAAATTTTGCAAGGGCATTTTTGTTGTTTTCATACCTGTTCATGTCGTCTATGTGCCACTCTTTTGCAAACAAGTAGTCATCACTGCCAAACAGTATGTCGTTATTTTCTTTTTTTAGCAAAACACTCTCGCTTATGCTCTTTGTGTCTATCCAAGTATCTCTAAAGGCAAACTGATCTTTTACATAGCTCTCGTAATCAACCATCCAAGAGTTGTTTGCAATACTGCTTAAACTAACCTCTGGGTACTGCGCAAGTGGCCTGTTTTCCATAACGGATTCTTCGCGCTTTGGCCACAGCGAATCCAGCACTGCAAATCCCATCAAAAAGACGAAAAACAGTACTACAATAGGTGATTTAGCTAATTTTCTCTTTAATTTTTGCACTTAAAATACCCCTTTAAAAGCGGAAATATAAAAACGGACTGTTTGTGGCGTCTACCATGTACGCAATGCTTACAAATAGCAGCGCAAAAAGCACAATACCACGCAACACGTTGTTGCTTTTTATTTTGTCGTAAAATATTTTTGGCAGTGGTGTACAGCTAATTATGCATATAACAAGTAAAACCGCATAATTGCTTAAAAAGTAAAGTGCGCTTACGCCGTCTGACGGTATAAACAATTTGCCAAACAAAAGTGGAAGAGTAACACCGCTGTCGCTGCCAACAAAGAAAGCCCAACCTATTAACACAAAAAACAGTGTGTAAAAATGCGGCCAAATCTTACCTTTTTCAAGGTGTTTTAGCAAAAACGCCTTCTCTATCATTAACAGCACAAAATAGTAAAGGCCCCAAATAATAAAGTTCCAGTTAGCTCCATGCCAAAATCCTGTTAAAAACAAAACAATCAACAAGTTGAATATTTGGCGCTTTAGCCCTTTT
>CAYJBO010000041.1:0-23621 GCA_964368295.1 uncultured Bacteroides sp. | reverse complement strand
ATAAAGAGATACCTATTGTATGCGACACTTACGTAGACAGGGAATTTGGCACAGGTGTAGTTAAAATTACACCTGCACATGACCCTAATGACTTTGAAGTTGGAGCAAGACATAATTTGCCGATTGAAAAAGTTATGACAGACGATGCAAAAATGACAGAGAGCTGTGGCAAATATGCCGGCCTTGACAGATACGATGCTAGAAAAGCTATTGTAGAAGATTTAAAAGAGAGCGGAAATCTTGAGAAAATTGAACCGCACAAGCACAATGTCGGCGCATGCTACAGATGCTCTACAACTATTGAGCCAACAATTAGCAAACAGTGGTTTGTTAAAATGCTCCCTCTCGCAAAACCTGCAATTGACGCCGTGAGAGATGGCGAGATAAAATTTGTTCCTGAGCGCTTTGAGAAAAACTATTTCTTTTGGATGGAAAACACACGTGACTGGTGCATTAGCAGACAGCTTTGGTGGGGACACCGCATACCGGCTTACTACTGCGACGAGTGCAACGATGTATTTGTATTTGACAAAGAAGAGCACAGCTGCCCTAAATGCTCTGGCAAACTGCGCAGAGACGAAGATACCCTTGACACTTGGTTTTCCAGTGCTTTATGGCCGTTTTCGACACTCGGCTGGCCAGACGAAAACAGCGAAGACTTTAAATATTTTTACCCGACAAACACACTTGTTACAGGCTACGATATAATTACGTTTTGGGTTAGCCGTATGATTTTTTCGGGTTTAACTTACACCGATAAAGCTCCGTTTGAGCACGTTTTAATACACGGAATTGTCAGGGATGCACAGGGGCGTAAAATGTCTAAGTCACTTGGCAACGGCATTGACCCTCTTGAAATTATTGACGAGTACGGTGCGGATGCACTGCGTCTTTCACTTGTTGTTGGCGCTTCTGCCGGTAACGACACACGTTTTTCAGACGAGAAGGTAAAGGCTAGCCGCAACTTTGCAAATAAGCTGTGGAATGCCGCCCGTTTTGTTCTTATGAACTTGCCTGAAGATTTTGATATGGGTACACCGTCATCGCTTACAATAGCCGATAGATGGGTGATATCAAAGCTTAATACGCTTGCCAAAAACGTTACAGAAAACATGGATAAATTTGAGCTTGGCCTTGCCGCTCAAAAAGTACAAGACTTTATTTGGGACGTTTATTGTGACTGGTACATTGAGATTGCCAAGTTGCGCTTAAACAGCGATAACGCAGAAGAGGCAGACAGCGCAAGAAAAATACTTGTAAGTGTGCTTGTTCAGGCACTAAAACTTTTGCACCCATTTATGCCTTTTATTACAGAAGAAATTTACAAGGCAATGCCTGCTACAAGTGACACTATTATGACCGAGAGCTGGCCGATTTACGAGCCTGACTTTGATTATGCAGACGATGAGGCGAAGTTTGAGGAGGTAATGGAGCTTATTAAATCTGTGCGCACGGTGCGTGCGGAAATGAACGTACACCCAACAAAACGCACATCGTTTATAATAGAGTGCAAAAATTTTGACACTTACAGCAACGCCGAAGACTATATAGCAAAATTTGCCTTTGCAACAAACATTCAGCTAGTTGAAACTTATACCGAGGACACTAAAGGCATGGTACAAGTGGTAACTTCAAACGCACGTGCGTATATCCCTATGTCTGAGCTTATAGACAAAGAAAAAGAGCTAGCTCGTCTTGCTAAAGAAAAATCTGTTTGCGAAAAAGACATTGCAATGCTTTCGGGCAAACTAAACAACGCAGGATTTATGGCAAAGGCACCGCAAAATGTTGTCGATGAAATAAAACAAAAGCACAAAATAGCAACAGAAAAGCTTGAAAAAATCGAGAGTTCCATTAATGATATGGAATAATTCTTACCAAGTTGTAATTATTATTTTGCGCTAATTGAATATTTAAAACAAAAACACATACATAGCACGCTAAAACTTGCTTAATTGCAAATTTTACCATGTTTTATGTATGTGTTTTATTTTATTTTGTAGTAAAATGTATAAATAATAATTAAAAGCATAAAATAACTGCACGGGGGTGAAACACTATGTATGATTACGATGAAAACAAGTATTATTCAAGCGACAACACAGATGAGTTAACAGACCAACTGGAAGATTTATGGTCATCTTACAGTGACGAAACCGACGAGATTGACAGTTACGACTAGTGTTATTGTCGCACTGCTGCTTTAAAACTTAATATAAGCAGTAGGTAATCAAAAAAGCACAGTGTGATTTATTATCACACTGTGCTTTTTTGCATTAATTATTATAAAAAGTAGCAGTAAAAGTAAGTTAAAGCCTTTAGTATTTATATATCTTTTTAAAGTGAAAGAACAATATCAAACCTAAAATAAGCGATAAAAGCTCTGCGAGCGGTACAGAAATCCAAACGCCGTTAATGCCTATTAAATTTTGCAAAATTAACAGTGCGCTAACTATGCATATAAATGTCCTAAAAAATGACACAAGTGCAGAAATTTTACCGTTAGAAAAGGCGGTAAACATACAGGATATGAAAATGTTAAGCCCGGAAAACACAAAGCCGGTTGCGAAAATTCTAAGCCCTTGCGTAGCCATTTCGGCAACATTTATATCGGATGAAGCAAACACGCCTACAATTTGCGGTGCAAAAACGACAGAAACCGTCACCACAATTATCGACACTACAAAAAGGAAAATTAAGCTGTTTTTTATTATAGTCTTTAAACTTGTAAAGTTTTGCCTGCCGTGGTTAAAGCTAATTAAAGGCGCAACGCCGCCGGCATAGCCCATGTAAATTGAATTTAATAAAAACTGCGCATATAAAATTATAGTAATAGCGGCAACGCCGTTTTCGCCTGCAATTTTAAGCATTGAATAATTAAACAAAAACATAGTGAGCGCACCTGCTATATTGTTTACCATCTCAGACGACCCGTTTGAAAACGTTTTTAAAATGGTGCCTTTGTTAAATTTTAATTTGACAAAATAAAGGCTGCCCTTTTTTGAAAAAACAAAGACAGAAACACCATAAAGTGATCCAAACAGCGCACCGAGGCCTGTTGCAACAGCTGCGCCTGTAACGCCTAAGTCCAATAGCACAATAAAGACATAGTCTAAAACAATGTTAGTAATGCCACCTATAAGTGTTAGAATTAATGCGCTTACGGGCTTTCCGGCAGTTATTAAAAAAAATTGAAAGACTGCCTGGACTATTGTTGCAGTAATGAAAAAAATCGACGGCATCAGATAATCATAACCATAGCCAATTATGTCGCCCCTTGCGCCAAGCATATAAATTAATTCATCTATAAAAACAAGGCAGATTGCAGTTATTATTATGCCGCAAATTACAGATACAAAAGTAATTGCAACAAAGTCTTGCCGCGCTTGCTCGTTTTGGCCTCTGCCAAGTTTTATTGCGCAAATTGCGCTTCCTCCGGCGCCAAACATTATGCCAAAAGCCATTGCTATGCTTATTATTGGGTAAACGATATTAAGTGCCGCAAGCGCATCAGAGCCCACAAACCTTGATACAAACATGCCGTCTACCATAACATAAAAAGACAAAAACATCATTAAAAGTATGTTTGGGAAGGCGAATTTAAAAATGGACAGAAAATTTGTCCTGATATCTAAAGATTTATTCATAAAAATTACTTTCTAATATTAAATATGTATTATTTTATTTTACGCGCCACAAAAATATTGCCTAAAGACAGCGCAGCCGCAAAGAAAAACACCCAGTGTGCGCCGAAAATTTGCCAGATAAGCCCGCATATTTGCGCGGCTATTATAGACATAACATGGTCTAGGCTTATGCCTGTTGATAGCGCCTTTGTAACGTCGGTTTTATCTGTGGCTATACTGCGCAAATACACAGATTTTACAACGCCAACTTGCATAGAAAGTCTGTCTAGTATAAAAAGCACATATATTATAAATACCATTATAGTGTGCGAGGGCACTATGTTCTCGACTATTAACATTACGGCTATGCCGTATATTACATACACAAAAATAAAGCTCCAACCGTCTAAAAACATCATAAACCTAATGCCTTTAGTCTCAATCCATTTGCCTACATACCTAAATAAAAATATGCTTAAAAAACTGCCAACAATGGTCAGTATGGATATTATATCAGCACCTTTTAACAGCAAATCTACAATTACCCACTGACCAAACACTATTGCAATTTGCTTTTGTACACCATGCAATATAGTAAGCATATAATAATATTTGTACTCTTTTTTAAACACAAACGACAAAGAGGCCTTTTTGTACATTACTTTTTTTTGTTTAGTTACCACTATTAACATTATTGCTAGCACAGCCGCTACTGCATAGGCTACAGCGCTAAAGATAAATGTTAATTTAATTGGTGTCTTAAAAGAAAACCAACCATATCTAAAGCCAAAGAAAGTTAAAATGCCGGCTAAAAACATAAAGGCAGTCTTAACACTGCCGTATTGTCCAACCCTTATACCTACCTTGTCAGGCTCTGCAAGCGACATGCCAATAGAGTCCGAAAGAGGCATAAACACATGCATACCAAGCGAATATATAAACAAAAAGATAAGCATTATAGTAAAAGAGGGCGAGAAAATACCGAGGATTGCAATGCCAAAACAAGTTAAAACTTGGGCAATAAAAGCTATGCGTATATCGCCTATAAAAGACAGCGCACTTATTACAAACACACACAGTATGCCCGGCAGCTCACGAGGGAACTCTATAAAAGCCCTTTGCATGGCGCTTACATTGTATGCATCTTTAAAGTAGTTTGCCAAAATAGTATCGCTTAACCCGTTGCCAAAAGAAACCGCTGCAATAAGCATAAAAAATATTAAAATTGCCGTTTTATTAATCGGTTTAGCACTGTTCATTTAAGTTTACATCCTTATCTTTAACTGTATCAATTCGCTTGTAAATATACCATATTAATATATAAATTGCAAATTTATGTTCTAATTTATGCCGCTTTGTCATAACATAATAAAAAGCAAAATTAAGGAAGTGAAAGAAATTGAACAAAAGTGCACAGGCCTTTTACGATGCAATAGGTCAGTTACCTAAGTTTTTATCAACTGTTTTGTGCAAAGTGCCAGATAATATAGCCGAAAACATAACAGAGGTGCGCCTTAAAAGCAACAGACCTATTTTATTAAATACATCGTGCGAATCTTTATTTATAACAAGAGAAGGTATAGTCTCTGCAAACTTTGCAATAAACTCACTGTGTACAAGCCACTTGGACATAGAAGAGTGCTACAAGGCAATATGCTCTTATTCAGTGCACAGCCATCACCCGCATATAATCCAAGGGTTTGTGCCACTGAGGGGTGGACACCGCGTGGGTATAGGTGCAACAGCCGTTTATACAAACGATGAAATAGACACACTTAAAAATATAACGTCTTTAAATATGCGTATAGCCCGCACTAATATTACTGTGTGTGACAGTGAGTTATTAGATATTTTAGCAAAAGGTAGCTTTGGCATAATACTGGCAGGGGAGCCGGGTAGTGGAAAAACAACCATGCTACGCAGTTTAATGCACGCACTGTCTAAACTTGGCAAAAATGTAAGCGTTATTGATGAGAGATTTGAAATCGCACCTGTATCTAGCATAGGGTTTTCATCAAACATACCCCTCAGGTGTGATGTGCTCTCGGGATATCCAAAGCACCTTGGCATGATACACGCTTTAAGGAGCCTTGCGCCCGATGTAATATTATGCGATGAACTTGGCCGTGTTGAGGATGCAAATGCAGTGAGCAAGGCGGCAAATTCCGGCGTGTCATTAGTTGTTACTATGCATGCAGACAGTATAAGCGCATTAAAAAGACGCCCACAGGCTAAAGCGGTGTTAGACACGGGTGCATTTGAGTACGTAGTATTTTTAAAAAACAGACAAAAACCCGGCAAAGTTAGGGAGGTAATAAACCTTGCAAATTATTGTTAAGCTTATAGGCTGTGCGTTTGTGCTCGCGTGCGGTATTATAACCGGGTATAACAAGGGCAGGCAATTTATATTTAAAGCAGATATTTTAGAAGACATGGTAAGTATACTTACCGACATTAAAAACAGCATATGTTATAGGCGCGCCACCTCTTACAATGCTATAAATGCGGCCGTAAGGGCCGGCAGCATTAAAAGAGTAAAAATTCAAAATAATTTTTGCGACACGCCGGATTTTCATGAGCATTTAAGGCATGCCTTGGATGAATTTTATGAAGAAAGCAAAAATTACGTTAACGATGATGATTTTGATTATTTTAAAGAGGCGCTTTTGCAACTTGGCAGCTTTGACAAAGACGAAGAAGCACAAAAGCTTACATATGCTATTAATACGCTAAAAAAATCGTTTGAGCACGCAAGCACACAGGCGATAGTTCAAATGAAACTTTACAGAAACATAGGAGCAGTTGGCGGTATTGCCGCAGTTTTACTGTTAATATAAACGGGAGTTAAAAATGGATATTGATTTCATATTCAGAGTAGCGGCAATAGGAATAATAGTAGCTGTTTTAAATCAATTGCTTATACGCTCGGGCAGAGAAGAGCAGGCGATGATGACAACCCTCTCCGGCTTAGTTGTTGTTTTAATGATGGTTATTACGCAGATAGGCACGCTTTTTGACACAATTAAAGATGTGTTTGGGTTATAGTTATGGAGCTTTTTGGTGTTTTTGGGTTTGCGCTCGCTAGTGTTTATCTCTATAGTTTTTTAAAGCAATATAACCAAACATTTGCAATTGCCATAAGTGCTGTTTGCTGTGCTATTGTCTTAGTGTTTGCAATAGAAATGGCAATGCCTGTGATAGAGCTGATAGATACTTTGGCACAAAATGTGCAGTTGAGCAATTTTTCAGTGCTTTACAAGGCTATTGCTTTTACGTTATTAACACAGTTTGCGCAAGATTTGTGCACAGAGGCAGGGCAGATAACCCTAGCCGGCACAGTGGAGTTTTTTGGCAAAATTGCAATAATAATAGTTGCTATACCGCTTATTATGTCGCTTACCGAGATAGTTACGGAGCTGCTTAGATGAAAATAAAAAAAGGACTTTTAACGCAAAATATTTACATAATTTTTTTTGTGGCTAAAATACGCACAGAAAATAAACACAATAGATTACTTTTTAAAATAGCATTAGTAATAATTACATTGCTTATCACAACTATTTTTACACAGCAGAGCAGTTTTGCATCAGATTTATATACACAGGCGGAGTTAAATAATACTTTTGAACAAAGTATAACCGAACAAGCGATACCTGACGAGTGGCAAGAAATAATTGATGAAGCGCCTATGACCTCCGATGAATTTTCAAATTTATCTTTTTTTGACTACATCAAAAGCTTTATTGATGA
This sequence comes from uncultured Bacteroides sp., assembly GCA_964368295.1. Lineage (GTDB taxonomy): Bacteria > Bacillota > Clostridia > Oscillospirales > Ruminococcaceae > Ruthenibacterium. The sequence goes on along the minus strand of CAYJBO010000041.1, from coordinate 16,245 downwards.
GATTATACAAAGTTTTAAAGAGCCGCTTCGTCTTTTTGCAAGCCTATGCGCAGTAATTATACTTGTTTCTGCGGTAAAAAGCATGAGCCCCTCGTCGTTAAAATGCGATACGTCAAATTTAATAGATTTAATTGCAGCACTAACTATTTTTACCATATGTAGCAGTGATATTTTAGAGCTAACCGGCATAGTGCAAGACTCTTTAAACAGCGGTGCTACTTATATGTCTGCCTTTATACCCGTTTTTGCAACTATTTTGGTCAGCTGCGGACAGGCAAGCACGTCTTTAGTATACAGTGGCATGTTTTTTGTAGTAACTACTATTTTTACTCAGTTTTTTGCAGGCGTAATTTTACCTATAACTCGCGTTATGCTTGCCATGTATGCCACTTCAGCAATAGATGCAACTATAGATTTATCTCGCCTTGCAGGTTTTGCGTCAAAATGTATAAAGTGGACATTAACCCTTATGTCCACAATGTTTGCAACTGTATTAGGCCTGCAAACAGCGCTGGCATATAATGTAGACAACGCTGCAATTAAAGCGGGTAAATTTATACTGGGCAGCAGTATACCCGTTGTAGGCCGTGCGGTTTCAGATGCGGTTGGCGGTGTGCTTGCAGGCATGAAAGTTATAAAAGGCTCTGTGGGGTTTGCGGCAGTAGCCGCTATTTCAGCACTTGTATTGCCAATAGTAATTAAGTGTATATGCTATTATATTGTTTTTATTCTTGGCGGATACGTTGCATCATCGACAGGAAATACGCGCACCGAAAAAATTTTGTACGGATGCGCAACATGTATAGGTATTTTTATCTTTGTTACACTTTTATTTTGCGCAATGATAATTACCGTGACAATAATGATGATTGTAGTTGGTACAGGAGGTTAGAGTGGACACTTTAAAAGATTGGGCTTTTTCTGTGTGTATGGCGTGCATAGTTGTGGGCCTATTGCAACAATTTTCTTCTTCTCGCACTAATTTTTCTGTCATAAAATTAGTGCTTACCTTATATATTTTAATAACGGCTTTTGCACCAATAACACATATGCAAACGATTGATATACAGTTACCTGATATTGATGAAGAAAACACATATGTCACACAGATAGATACGCAAGGGCTAATTGTCTCTCAAACAAGGCAAACGCTCGAAGAAGACATAATTAATTATTGTAATATTAACGATATTGAGGTTAAAAATGTGTATGTAATACTTGATGTTGAGGATGAGCAAATTAACATTGTAGGCGTAGAGCTTGTTGTTTTAAAAGACGCAGACGAAGACAGAGCGCAGCAGGCAGTAATTGATGTAATAGGCGCAAAGGTGCCTGTGCAGATTAAAACAGAGTAACCGCTATGCGGCCAAAGAGGTATAAACATGTACAACACAAATAAAACAGATGAAATAAAAACAACAAAAAGCACGGCATTTAAGCTGCCTACAATTGCACAGTTGTTTGATAAAAAAAACAGGCTATTTATAATAGGTTTAGTGGGTATTGTTTTAATTTTTATGTCTGATATGTTATTTTTTGCACCCGAAGACAGTGAGTCATCTGAAAATATTAGCGCAGTTTATAATATGAGCTCGTCTGACAGTGAGGCATACGTCGATAACCTAGAGACCGAACTGATAAACATGATGCTAAGCGTGAGCGGGGTGGGCGAGGCGAAAGTAATGATAACGCTTGACTCCCCAGGAGAGACTATATATGCGCAGAGCGAAAAAAGCACTACCGAGATAACCGCAGCAGGCAGCGGCAATGGTGCGGATGAAAAAACTTCTTATGAGAGTGAATACACAATTATAGATGACGGAAGCAAAGACACACCCATAATTGAAATGCAAAAACTCCCTGAGATAAGGGGTGTAGCCGTGGTGTGTCAAGGGGGTGATGATATCAGTGTAATAGCGAGAGTGACAGAACTTGTAAGCGTCGTCTTGGGCGTCCCTACAAATAGAATATTTGTAACTAAAATGGTGTAAATAGCAAAATAGCAAATTATACTAAAACAACAATTCTACAAAAAATGGCTGCATTTTCCATCTTAAAGCTAACAGTAAAACGATATAACACACCGCATAGGGCACTAAATACTTTGCAAAGTTAATTGCTAAAGCACAAACACAGTTTAATTTAATTAAAATGTGCAAAAGCCTCCATTTGCCGCAAGGTGGAGGTTATAAATATTAAATTACCTGCGGCAGAATGGAGCTAATAATGTTTAAAAAAGGTATTAAGGCAAAACAAAAATTTACTTTGTTTACACTAATTTTGGCGCTAGGTGTCGCGGTTTATTTAAACTGGCAATACTCACGCAATACAGACGGGTTTACAGTGTCTGAGGATGTGCTACCGGTTGCAAATGCAACTTTAGATGGCGAAGACGCTGTTGCAACGCAAGAGAGTGTTTTAGAGGCGCTGCCCGACAAAAATTACGGTGATGCGCAACTTGTTAGCACAAACGAAACAGACGAGTACTTTGAAGAAGCCCGTTTGACACGAGAGAAAACAAGAGATGAAGCACTTGATGAGCTGCAAAAAAGTTTAGATTCTGCAAACTTAACAAACGATGAAAAAGAAGAGCTAACTAGTGAATTATCGTTTGTTATAGCCAACATAACAGCAGAGAGCGATATAGAAAACTTAATAAAGGCAAAGGGTTTTGAGGACTGCGTTGTGTTTGCAAACACAGATAAAGTTGATGTGGCTGTAAAGACGGGCGGTGAGGCATTAAATGCGCAGTCGGTAGCGGTTATACGAGACATTGTCCTAAGCAAAGTAGAGACTACATCTCAAAACATAACCATAGTAGAGGTAAAATAACAGCCAATGGCACAAAAGAGGAAGTATTTTGTATTACTTGCCTCTTTTTTGTTTTTTTGTAGTTGTGAAAATATGCAATCAATGGTATAATATTATATATATTAAATCATGCATTTTGATGATATAAGCGGCTTTATTATAGTAAGCTGTTATGCTTATATAGTTTGTGCGGTTTATATTTATTAATTATTTGTTGTGGTAATAAAATAATTAGCTGTTTTATGCTACAGAACGGAGATTATAATGAACTCAAAAAAATCAAACAATTCAGGCGGTAGCCTTAGGATATCAACAGATGTAATTGCTAAAATAGCAAAAACTGCCACTCTTGAAGTAGACGGAACAAAGGGCGTGGCATCTTCAAGCGCCGGTTTTCAAGGTGTACTTAATAAGATGTCCGAGCGCAACGCCATTGATGTGCTGCTTTTTGATGACATGGCAGAGATAACAATTAATGTTATTGTTGAATACGGACAAAAAATACAGCCGCTATCTTTAAAAATTCAAGAAAATATAAAAGCTGCGGTTCAAAATATGACAGGCATAGCAGTTTCTCGTGTAAATGTTGTAATAGCAGGTGTTGAAAAAGAAGCGGCTGTGTCGGAGACTGAGCAAGATTAAAACCTATATTTATTAACTGTAATGCCGGTGTGCAAATGCCGGCTTTTACAGTGTTATTTTTTATTTAAATTTACCATTTTGTCCCGATTAGGAGCGTTATTATGAAGAGAAGACAATCAAGAGAAAATGCCGTTGTTGCAATGTTTGAGTTTTCTTTTGCTGCAAACAGCATGGAAGACATCATTGAAATGTCGCGTATGATAGAAGAATTTGCCGTGGATGATTATGCCGAGAAAATACTAAATTATTTTTGCGAAAACAGCTGTGAGGTAGACGATTTAATTAAGGACAGGCTTAAAGACTGGAAAATGGACAGGCTGCCCAAAATTAACGTTGCTATCTTGCGCACGAGCGTTTCAGAAATGATGGCAAGCAGCGATAACATCGACAGTATAGTTATAAATGAAGCTGTTGAAATTGCAAAAAAATACTCAGGCGACACCGATTACCAGTTTATCAACGGTATTTTGGGTGCTATAGCACTTTTGCTGCATCCTGAAGCTTAATTTTGTATTTGCTTGATAAAAAGCAAAAAGAACGGAGATTTATATATGCTTGTGTTAGGTTTAGATACAAGCAATTATGCCACGAGCATTGCTGTTTATAACACAGAAGAGAACTGCATAATTTATAGCGACAAGAGATTTTTGCCTGTAAAAAAGGGAGAACGTGGGTTGCGACAGAGCGATGCCGTTTTTCACCACACAGTTGCATTGCCGGACATGCTTTGTAATATGCAAGAATTTATTGCAAAAAAATACAGCGAATCTAGGTTTGGCGCTGTAGGTGTATCTTGCAAACCAAGGCCTTTACAGGGCTCGTACATGCCGTGCTTTTTAACAGGTGTAAATGCAGCACGTTATTTTGCTGCGGGCGCAAATATTCCGCTAGTAGAGCTAACACACCAACAAGGGCATATTGCCGCCGCTATAATCGGCGCACAAAGGCCTGAGCTTTTTAACGAAAAATCGCTTGTTTTTCATATATCCGGCGGCACAACAGAGCTATTGCTCTGTGATGGTGTAAATGTTTTAGACACTATAGGCACCACCACAGACCTTTTTGCAGGACAAGCCGTTGACAGGATAGGCGTAAAGCTTGGTTTTGATTTTCCGGCAGGGGAGAGTTTAAGCAATTTAGCCAAAGAATGCAACGAAGAAATTAAACTTAAAGTAAGTGTTAAAGGCGCTAATTGCAGTTTATCCGGACTTGAAAACAAGTGTAATGCGCTATTAGATGAGGGCAAAGAGCACGCATACATAGCTAAATTTTGCCTAACATATATAGCACAAACCCTTGCGGAAATGCTAAAATTTACAATAAAAACTAACAAAATTCAGCACGTATTATTTGCAGGCGGCGTTATGAGCAGCGACACAATAAGGCAGTATTTAACTGCAAAATTTGACAACATTTACTTTGCACCACCTAGTTATTCGGCAGATAATGCTATGGGCGTAGCTGTTATTGCGGCAAACAAAATATTTTAATGGACATTTGTGTGCTTTAGCAAATGTTACAAAGGGGGCATTTAGTGGCAGATGTAATTAGTGTCAGCGCACTTAATGCGTATGTTAAGCAATTGATAGAAACCGACATTGTGCTGACAGATGTAGCAATTTGTGGCGAAATATCGAACTTTACCAACCATATAAAAACAGGGCATTTTTATTTTACAATTAAAGACGAAAAGTGTAATGTAAAAGTTGTTATGTTTAAAGGCAATACTTTGTCCTTAAACTTTATGCCGGAAAATGGCATGAGCGTTATCTTGCGTGGCAGAATTTCACTCTATGAGGCGCAGGGGACTTTTCAAATATATGCCGACACTATGTATTTAGATGGTGTAGGAGCAATGCAAGCGGCTTTTGAAAAGTTGCGTCAGCGCTTATCGGATGAGGGACTCTTTGATGATTTGCACAAGAAAAAATTGCCGCAAATTCCGGGTTGCGTAGGCATAATTACGTCAAAAACAGGCGCTGCACTGCAAGATATTTTAAATGTGACAAAAAGAAGAAACCCTGCGGCACATATTTTACTGTGTCCGACTAATGTACAGGGTATTGATGCCGCACACGAAATAGCAAACGCCGTCAAAACACTTGATAAATCTAAGCGCTGCGATGTTATAATCATTGCACGAGGCGGTGGCTCTAAAGAGGACCTTTGGGTATTTAACAATGAGGAGATTGCCCGTGCTGTTTTTGCCTGCAAAACGCCTGTCGTCTCTGCCATTGGGCATGAAATTGATTTTACGATACTTGACTTTGTGGCGGACGAGAGAGCCCCGACGCCTAGCGCGGCCGCAGAAATAGTAATGCCGGACATGCTAGCAGAGATTGAAAAGAATTACATTGTATTTGAAAATATATACAAAAATGTGCAAAATTATGTAGATTTATGTTATAATAAACTAAACACACATAAAAACAGCAGCGCTTTTTTTAACACAGGGTTAATGCCTACTAATAAAATGCAAGAGTTACTTGCGCTAAAAACCGCGCTGCAAAAAACTGCCGATAATAAACTGCACAGCTTAAAGTTAAGCACTGCAAACTATGCAAAGTTATGCGGTTCGCTTAACCCTTACGGCGTACTTGCAAGGGGTTATGGGCTTGTACAAAAAAATGATGTAATAGTAAAAAATATTGACGAGGTTAATGTTGGCGACGAAATTACAGTGGATATAAACGAGGGCAAATTAAGCTGTAAAATAACAGACATTGACAGTGGGGGAGAGCTATGGCAAAAGAAAAACTAACATATGAAAACGCCTCTTGCGAGCTTGATGACATACTTGAAGAGATGTCGAGCGAGAGTGTGACGCTCCAGCAGTCTTTAAAATTGTACGCAAGAGCGGCAGAACTTATAGCTTTTTGCACAAGCTCACTGCAAGATGCGCAGCTGAAAATTGAAGAGATTAATGCAAAATTGCAAGCAGAAGAATAAAAAAAATATAATTTTACAACCACCAATATTAATGTGAGGTGTATTTATGACATATGCAGAAAAATACAAGTTTTATTACGATAAAGCAGAGCTTGCATTGGACGAAGCGATAGAGCAAACTCTTATTACAAGCGGCAAATCAAGCGTATCAGACGCTGCAATTTACAGCTTAAAAGGCGGAGGAAAGCGCGCACGTGCTGTACTGTGTATTGCAGTGTGCGATATGCTCTGTGGAAATTTAGAGCTAGCCGCAAAGTACGCAGCCGCAGTAGAAATGTTACATTGTTATACACTTATTCATGATGATTTACCATGTATGGACAACGATGATTATAGACGCGGAAGAGAGTCGTGTCATAAAAAATACTCAGAGGCCACTGCTTTATTAGCGGGAGATGCGCTATTAACTGCATGTTTTGAAATGCTTGCAAGTGCTGACGGTTCTGCTTTACAAAACCTAGCAGCTATTACTAAGCTTAGCAAATGCACAGGCGCAAAAGGCACGATTTACGGACAAGAATTAGACATGTATTTTGAGAATAAAGAGGCGAACGAACAGCAACTTTTAGAGATACACACTAATAAAACAGGTATGCTTATTGAGGCCGCTGCAATTTTAGGTGTTATAGCGGCAGACGATGAGTTTGAGACAGAGATTAAGGTAGTGTCTGAATTTGCATTCGAAATTGGCCTAGTGTTTCAAATAATCGATGATATTTTAAACGTCACATCTAACTTTGAAGAAACAGGCAAATCCGGTGGCTCCGATGCACAAAGTGGCAAGACCACATTTGTCAAGCTGTTTGGTGTAGATGGCGCAACTGAAATTGCACATAAAAAAACAAAAGAAGTTTGCGACAAAATTTACGGTGTGTTTGACGCACGTGCTGATTTTTTAATTGAACTTGCAGACACTTTATTAAAACGTAAAAATTAGGGGTTAGTATAAATGAGCTTGCACAATTTTATATTTGGCAACTATATCCTCACAGTGGCTATGTTGTCTTGGTTTTCCGCGCAAGTGGGTAAAACAATTATAAACTATTTTATTGTAGGTAAATGGGATCTTGAGCGCATGTATGGGGCGGGTGGAATGCCTAGTGCACATTCGGCCTTTGTTTGCGCTGCATTTTTAGCCACTGCAAAAAGCGAAGGGGTTTCCTCGCCACTTTTTGCGCTGTCTTTTATTTTAGCCTCGGTAGTAATGTATGACGCTATGGGTGTTCGTCATGAGACAGGTAAACAAGCTAAAATATTAAATAAACTTCTTGACGACTGGCTTAACGATGAGGAAGAAGAGGAATTACCTGTTGTTAAAAAACTAAAGGAGAAAGTAGGGCACACGCCGCTTGAAGTACTTTCGGGCGCTTTGTTAGGAATATTAATTGCGGTTTTAATACCTTTCCCCGGGCCCTAAAAACTATATGTTTAAATATTTAGATAGTATAAACACTCCGGATGATATAAAAAAACTTAATAAAAAAGAGCTTATTGCTTTATGCGATGAAATACGTCATTTTTTGATAGACAGCGTTTCAAAAACCGGCGGTCATTTGTCGTCTAATCTTGGTACTATTGAGCTAACTGCGGCACTTCACAAAGTTTTTACTACGCCTGACGACAAGCTTGTTTGGGATGTAGGGCATCAATGTTATACGCACAAAATTATAACCGGCAGAAAAAATAAATTTGATACTCTGAGGCAAAAAGACGGTCTTTCGGGTTTTCCTGCGCCTAAAGAGAGCGCTCACGATGCTTTTATTTCGGGACATGGCAACACAGCTATTTCCGCGGCAATTGGTATGGCTAATGCAAAAAAAATTAAAGGCGAAGAGGGCAAAGTTATTGCAATAGTTGGCGATGGTGCATTTACGGGTGGCATGGTTTACGAGGGGATGAATAATATCTGCTCGCTTAACAATTTAATTGTTGTTTTAAACGATAATAAAATGTCTATTTCAAAAAATGTAGGCTCGGTTGCCCAATACTTTACACATTTGCGCACAAACCCAAAGTACTTTGCGTTTAAGCGCAATGCACAAATTTTGTTAGACAAAACACCGCTTATAGGCGTGCCTATAAGAAGATGGTTACAGTATTTAAAAGCATCTTTAAGGCAGCGCCTTTATCACTCGACTATGTTCGAAAATATGGGCTTTCAATATATCGGCCCAATTAACGGGCACGATGTATCGGAGCTTTGTGACATATTTAGTGCATATAAAAACGACCAAAGCGCGCCATTATTTATGCATATCGAAACCGTAAAGGGCAAGGGCTTTACACCTGCGGAAGAGAATCCTGGAGAGTTCCACGGGGTTTCGGCATTTGATATCGACAAGGTTTCTGACCCGGATGCTACAATTGACGACTCGTTTTCGACTGTTTTTGGGGTGCATTTAGCAGAAATTGCAAATAATAACAAAAAAATATGTGCAGTAACAGCCGCCATGAAATACGGCACCGGCTTACAATATTTTTACAGGCAACACAAAGACAGATTTTTTGATGTTGGAATGGCAGAACAACATGCAGTTACTTTTTCTGCTGGCCTTGCATCCTCCGGCTTAAAGCCTGTTGTTTGTATCTACTCTACATTTTTACAGCGCTCTTACGATCAAATTATACACGATGTTCATCTGCAGAATTTAAACGTTTTATTTGCTATCGATAGGGCAGGGCTTGTGCCAGGAGACGGCGAGACTCATCAGGGTGTTTATGATGTTGCTTTTTTGAGCCAATTACCCACAATTAGCGTGTATTCACCGTCTAATTATGAGGAGCTAAAATATTGGCTTGAAGAACTGGTAAAAATAGATGGGCCTATCGCGATAAGATATCCAAGAGGTGCACAGAGTGAGCAAATGGCAAGCTTAAAATGTACAGGCAAAGATTATGACTTGTATTCATCCAATAATGGAAATGCCGACACAGTATATGTGTCATATGGTGCATTTGCACAAGAAGTTTTAAACGCAGCAGAGCTGTTAAAAAACAAAAATTTACATGCCGATGTAATAAAACTATGTAAGATACACCCGCTGCCCGATGGATTTACTGATGAGCTGTTGCGATATAAAAAAGTAATATTTGCAGAGGATAGCGTGCAAAATGGCGGTATAGGTGAACATTTAATTTCAGAGCTTTCCTTGCTAGGATATAGCGGAAAGTTTATACACAAGGCTGTAGATGTCAACAGGATAACACACGCCAGCGTGCTTGAATTACGACAAGGTTTAGGGCTTGATGCAGAAAGTTTAGCCACTTATTATTGATAAAAATACGGAGATTAATGCGTGAAAATACGTCTAGATAATTATTTGAGCGAAAACAATATGACCCCAAGCCGTGAGCGGGCAAAAGCGCTGATTATGGCTGGCATTGTATATGTTAATAACGAAAAAATTGATAAACCGGGAACCATGATACAGGATGATGCCGTTGTAGAAATACGAGGTAAAGACCTTGCTTATGTCAGCCGCGGAGGCTTAAAGCTTGAAAAAGCAATGCAAACTTTTACAATAGATTTAAACGATAAAGTCTGCATGGATATAGGCGCATCAACAGGTGGATTTACCGATTGTATGTTGCAAAACGGTGCAAGAAAAGTTTATTCAGTGGACGTTGGATACGGACAGCTTGCTTGGAAGTTGCGCTGTGATGAGCGCGTAATTAACATGGAGCGCACTAATATAAGAAACGTAACCACAGATGATTTAGCCGAACCTATTGATTTTTTTAGCGTTGATGTGTCATTTATTTCTTTAAAACACATTTTCCCTGTAGCGGAGGCTATTACTACAAATAATGCTTTTGGCATATGCCTTGTAAAGCCACAATTTGAGGCCGGCAGAGAAAACGTAGGCAAAAAGGGTGTTGTGAGAGATGCAAGCGTGCATAGACAAGTAATTAGTTTTGCATGCGACTATGCTGTTAAAAGCAATTTTACAGTGTTAGGTGTGGATTTTTCGCCTATAAAAGGCCCTGAGGGCAACATAGAATTTTTAATATATGTATCAAAAGACAGTGAGCCAAAAAGTTTAGACGAAAGCGTTATATTTAATATTGTTGAAAGTGCACACAACGCATTATAATTATTATTTTAATCTTTAAGGCTTTATTGATTTTTTATCTAGATTAAAAATAATATTATATAAATTTACAGCATGACGGAGCATATGTATGACAATTTTTTTAAAAGTTAATACACAAAAAGAACACGCAACAAAAATAGCACTTGAGGCGGCCGAAATACTAATTGATAATGGTGTAAAAGTGTTGACTGACTGCGAGTTTGCACCCGTTGGCAGTATGGGGCACATAGAGGTATTGCCTATTAAACTTTGTCTCACCCAATGTGATATTATTATAACGGTGGGCGGCGATGGTACAATTTTGCAAATAGCAAAGCTGTGTGAGGGCTACGAGCGGCCAATACTTGGCATCAACGTAGGAAGACTTGGCTTTTTAGCAGCTATTGAGGCAAACGAGTTATACAAGCTCCAAAAAATTGTGGATGAAAAGTATGTAGTAGATAAGCGGTGCATGTTAAAAGTAATTGATGAAAATAATACGATTAAAAATGCACTAAACGACGTTGTAATTGGTAAAACCTCGGTGTCACAAACGATAGATGTTAAAATTTATTGCGATGATACGCTAGTTAATGATTATAGGGGAGACGGGGTAATTATTTCAACTCCTACCGGTTCTACCGCCTATTCTCTGTCTGCAGGGGGGCCTTTATTAGATGCAAAAGTCGCAGGGTTTGTTGTAACACCTCTGTGCGCCCACAGTATGCACAGTCCACCAATGGTTTTTTCTGCTGAGAGGAGCTTGCGTGTAGAGGTTTTTGGTAATAAAGATTTAAGCTTTATGTACAGCTGCGATGGGCATGATGAAACGCAGATTAAAAGCGGAGATTATATTAACATTTCATTGTCTGAAAGATATATGCAGCTAATAAGTCTCAGTGACACTGAGCAATTTGAGGCAATTGATAAGAAGTTGAAAGGACGTTAATTTCATGAAAAACAAAAGGCATAAAAGGATTCTTGACCTAATTAGTAATAACTCTATAGTTAGGCAAGAAGATTTATTGCAATTTTTAAAAGAGGATGGATTTGACGTAACTCAAGCCACTGTTTCACGTGATATCAGAGAGTTACGGCTTATAAAAACATCAGTAGCGGGAGAATATAAGTACGTTGCACCTCAAGAAATGAACAAAAGTACTCATACACAAGGCAGATTTGAGACAATTTTTAAAGAGTCTGTTTTAAATGTTGACTTTGCCGGAAACACTGTGCTTGTTAAGTGTTATACCGGTATGGCAAACGCTGCATGTGAAGTATTTGATTCAATGATTTGGAATGATGTTGTGGGGACATTATCGGGTGATGACACATTTTTAGTGCTTATGAAATCGCAGCAAGCTGCGGAAAAAATAACACAGCAGATAGCAAAATACATTGCAAATTGAGGAGCCTTTATAAATATGCTTTGTGAGATTACTATTGAAAATGTAGCAGTAATAGAAAAAGCCACCGTTTCTTTTAACCATGGACTAAATGTACTGACTGGTGAGACAGGTGCCGGCAAATCAATACTTATTGATTCTATAAATGCTATTTTAGGCAGCAGAACCTCGCGTGAAATAGTGCGTACAGGCGCACAAAAAGCATGTATTTGGGCAACATTTAACAATGTTACTAAAAATACATTATCAGCTTTAGAAAACGCAGGATACAAAATAGAAGACGAGCTATTACTGTATAGAGAAATCTCAGTTGACGGCAAAAGTAGCTGTAGGATTAACGGAATGCCGACAACTGCTGCTGTAATTAGGGATATTTGTGCAGATTTAATTAATATTCATGGCCAGCACGATAATCAAAGTTTGATGAATCCTGTAAAACATATAACAATTTTAGACGCATTTGCACAAAATAAGGATTTACATGCCGAATATTATGCAATATATCGTGAACTATGCAAAATAAAACGCGAAATCGACTCTTTAAATATGAACGAGGACGAAAAAGCGAAAAGAACCGAACTTCTTCAATTTCAAATAGACGAGATTTACTCAGCAAATTTAAGCGATGGGGAAGAGGCCGAACTTACACAAAAGCGCAATATTATGTTAAATGCACAGACAATTATGCAAAAATTAAATAGTGCCCATAATGCCCTAAGCGGAGATGATGATACAGCAGGAGCGTGTGAGGCTATTGGCACCGCGGCAAATTCAATAAATGGTATTACACAATTTTCTGAAAAATTTATGCCCTTGAGCGAGAAATTAAATGATTTATTTTATGTTTCTCAAGAAATAATTGCCGAATTAAACAGCATGCGTGATGATTACAACTTTAATGCAAGTGAGCTAGAAGAAATTGAGGAGCGCCTTGACCTTATTTATAAACTTAGGCAAAAATATAAACTGGATATAAGCCAAATAATTAAATACGCAATAACTGCTCAAGAAGAGCTTAATTCTATTGAGCTAGGAGCAAACAGGCTGGATGAGTTATACGTTTTACAAGATGAATACTACGAAAAAGCGTTAGATTTATCAGAAAGACTCACAGCATCAAGGATAGAGGCTTTTAAGTTATTTAACAGCCAAATATCAAAAGAGCTTAATTTTTTAAATATGCCCGGCATTAGTTTTGCGTTAAACCACAAGACAGGGCCGTTAACCGGAATAGGCCGTGACGTGATAGAATTTTATATTTCGACTAACCCCGGTGAGGATGCAAAACCACTTGCAAAGATTGCATCTGGCGGAGAGCTGTCTAGAATAATGCTTGCCGTAAAGAGCGCTATGGCAGATAAAGACGATATACCGTCAATTATTTATGACGAAATCGACACAGGCGTGTCTGGGCTTGCAGCTGCACGCATAGGAGAAAAATTAAAACAAACTGCTAACGGGCGCCAAGTAATTTGTATAACCCATACTGCACAAATAGCAGCAAATGCTGACGAACATTTACTGATAAAAAAGAATATTAGTGATGGACGCACATACACAAACATTAGTTTATTATTAGGCGATGACCGTGTGCGTGAAATTGCAAGAATGGTTTCAGGCGACCTAATTACAGATTTAGCAATGGCAAATGCAAGAGAAATGCTTGAACTCCACGTTGTTGATAATTAAGGCAACAAAAAATAATTTTAAAAGCACAAACGATACTTATGATTAAATAAGCAGAGTTTGTGCTTTTTTGTATGTAATTTTAATAGGGAAAAGTATAAGTTTAAATGAAGATATCCATAATTATAGAGTTATATTCGATACACTCTATTTCACTAAATATTACAGGTTTAGCGAAATTGTGTAACATTTCGCTATAACAGTTATTTAGTGTAAATATGGAAAGGGTGTTTTCTGCACAAAAAAAGCCTGTGTGAGAACAGGCTAGAAAGGGTGTAATTTGAATGAACGCAAACTATGTGAGAGTGTTTAAACTATTGTTATTCTACCACTGCAAGCGGTTACAGTCAAGCAGTTTTTTTAGTGGTAGCAAATTTTTAACATGTGCCTATATCTAATAGGGCACATGATGTGTACTTTTGTACATTCCCATTAGCGGTTTAAACTATGCTTTTTTTGAAAAATCTAAAGATAAAAATCATATTTACAGCATTGACAAAGTGGTGCTTGCTTTTAATCTTAACGCTTATCAGGTTGATAGATTGGCTTTTGCTATTACTTCTTTCGCCGTGCCTGTGGTTAATGAAAAGAGTTGGATTACAAATAAAATAGGCTCGTTTAAATATCAGCACACTTTTGAGTGTGACGGCGGCGGCTCTTTTTGGGTCGGTATTGGTTTGAACGAGGGCGGCAAGACAAATATCGGCAAGGCACGTATTGAGTTTAACCCAAATAAACTTTGGTATGATGAGGGGTTGCAATATGTGCTTGCGGCTATACGAAAACACAGCAAGGACGGCTTAAAGCTTGTGCGGTGGGATTTGGCGGTTGATGTGCCTATTTTGCGTGAGAGCCTTGAACTATTAAAGGACAAGCGGCTATACGAAGAAGTGCGGCACAGCTACAGCAACCGCACACAATACATAGGCGCACGCAATAAGAGCGGACGAGCAAAGCTCTATAACAAAGCACTAGAGCAGAGTTTAGATAGCCCACTGTCACGCATAGAACTAACATTGAGCGCAGAGGATAGCACGGCGATTAGAGCGGCGGCACTGTTCCCACGTGTTCAAGATATGAGCGGCGGCGGCATGGTTGCCGCACAGACGGACACAGACAACTTTATACTGCGCACGCTAATTGCAGAGCCTGAAAGGATTGGCGAACTGTCACGCAAAAAGCGTGAGAAAATGCAACAACTTTTAGACGGCGCAAACTTTTTTTTAGATTTTGATATTAAAGCGTACAAGGCGATTTATACGACCTTGCAAAGGAAAATACTGCAAGGATAAACACAAAGCCGCTACCCTTTGGCGGCACTAATTAAAAGGGGTTTAATATGCTAGATGTAATTATGCGAGAATATAGCGACTTAACTATTACGCTGACGGAGGCATTAAACTTAATGCCAGAACTAATTGAAAGCGTAAGCGCAAGCGAGCCTAGCGAGCAATTAGCGTGCTACATCATGCTAAAGAGCACGGCAGAGCGTGCGGCAGATATACAAATAGACATAGAGCGTTATTTAGAAATAATAAGCACAAAGCGAGACGAGCAAAGGCGAGTAGATGAGATTGAGCCGCCTTGGGAGTGCTTTGCGGTGTGACAAGATAATTAAAAAACTGTCAGCAGTGAGTACCACTGTTGGCAGTATTTTTTTAGGTAAATGCAAGGCTTTTTGCAATGTGTTTACATTTTCGGGAAAGTAAAGAGGTGCGAAAAATGCGGACAGACTGGGCAAACGACAGGCAAATGCACTGTGTACTTATGGCATTAATGCCGGTAAACCGACTTATACTCGAGGTGTGTTTAAGTACAGGCCTTAGGGTGTCGGACGTGTGCGAACTCAAACGAGCACAGTTAATAGGGCAACGGTTTACAGTGCGTGAGAAAAAGACAGGCAAGAGTAAACGAGTATATATATCTGCCGACTTGTACTGGCGGCTAGTCCGCAATAGCGGTGATATTTACATTTTCGAGGGGCGAGGTGGAAAGAATCGACACAGAACACGACAGGCGGTTTGGCGTGACGTAAAGAGGGCGGCGGCATTTTTTACTAAAAGCGGCTTGATAAGCCGCAAGCAAAACATCGCACCGCACACTACACGCAAGTGCGCCGCCGTTGCGGCTATGCAAACAGGCGGCTACGACAAGGCTAAGCGGCTTTTAAATCACTCTACAAGCGATAAAAGCGTTACAATGCTTTATGCCCTTGCCGACAGCTTAACAAGCGTAAATATGCCTAAAAAGCGAGGTGCTAAGCGTGGATAAACAAGTAAAGCAAGGTTTGCGAGAGTTAATAGCAAGCAGAGAGAGCGCAAAGCAAGTATTTTGCACCGCAGTTAATTGCAATGGCAAGTGCGGATATTATCCGCACGGCGGCTGTAAGGCTATTAAAACGCCTTTGTTTTCTGTGGGGTACAATTCATAAATGCGGCTTTGCCGTTTTTACGGCATAAGCCGATATTTAGCAACCGCACGAAAGAGAAAGCCTGTCAACGTCTCGAACGACCTTGACTGGCTTTTTTCTTCGTGCTACGGCTTAACCGACATACGGCTTTAAAAAATACGTAAGTGCTTTCGGAACGTAAACAGGGGCAGAGCCTAAAGGGGTGGGACGAACCAGTTAAAACCTAAATAGTTGATTATAAAAACATTGTGTATTCTGCATTTTTAGA
>CAYJBO010000040.1:5191-23671 GCA_964368295.1 uncultured Bacteroides sp. | reverse complement strand
TCGGTGCTACACTTTTTTATTTATATTTGCTATAGTTTTATTTTAATAAAAACATATAGCTCCTTTAATATTTTTTCTTTCTGCATTGTGTTCACCTACCTTTCAAGTCAAACACAATACCACAGAAAGATAGAAATAGCTATACTTTTTGCGTTTTTTGTTTTTCGTATTCCTGTATTTTTTTCCACAAAACCAATATCAAGTCCTGCAATTTGATTATAGTGCTACTCTCTAAGGTCGGTGTAATTCGCACATTTTCTCAGCGTATTATCTTCCAATTTAAGTTTGTTCTCCAATCACAACCAACTAACAAGCCCCAAAAATTCTCATGCAATACTTTCTTCTTATATCACCACTAATACTGCCCAATTGATTGTAAATCACATTATCGATCACACATAATAGATAAGTGCACAGTATTTATATAACTGCGCGCGTGCTACTTTTGCAATATGCTCCAAGAATAAAGATGCTATTTTTCAAAAAGATATCAATTTTCAGCTGCGCTGTATTATGCTTCTCAAAACATCACGTGCACAAGTGTAATTTTCCGGAATATAACCCTCTAGCAATAAATTTGCTTCCACTGCATATTCTTTTGTCAAATTAAAAAATTGCGCATAATTAAACAAACCTTGCCCTAATAAAACTTCTTTTACCTTTTTATCAAACACAAAATCTTTCACGTGGATAGCCTTGATCTTGTCTGCGTAAAGGCTGAATGCCTCTCTAACAACTTCCAAGTGATTGACATAATTTTCACTGTAAAGCAAATTAACCGGGTCGAATATTATTTTTATGTTTTCACATGCCATATCTTTTAACATTTCATGTGTTTTTTGCGGGCTGTACAAAACTAAGTTGTGCACAGCCTCAATGCCTATATTAACGCCTGCTTGCTCTGCTTTTTGCGCAAAAATTTCAAGTGATTTAAGAAGTTTTAAATATGATTGGTGAGTATGATTTTGAGGGTTGTACGTGAGATTTTTATTTATTGAGCCTGTTTCTGTCCCCACAAGTTTTGCCCCCATTATTTTTGCAAAATCAATGTGCTTTAAAAATCTCTCACACTCTGTTTTTAGCTCTATTTCGTCCTCATTAATTGGATTTATGTAACAACCTAAAACTTCTATGTCTATGTTCACATTCTGAAGTTTTTTTCCTACAAACTCGGCATCTTTTTCAACAAATGTGTCAAGCTTATAATCTAAAGCTTTGTATAATGCTAGCTGTATACACTCTACCTCATGGGTTTTTAAGGGTGCCACCAAATTGTCTAAAGTGCCGTTTTGAGAAAAATCATGTGCTCTCACGCCTATTTTCATACAAATTCCCTATCCGCAGTTTCAATTACTATAGTTTTTTCAAAGCAGGTTTGTGCATTAAAAAATAGATTAAACCTATCTTTTGATGGTTCAATACTTCCGAAAAGGCCTTTTGTGATATCGTTATCGGCAAAAGACGGGCCAAGCTTTAACGTATTTTCGCCATCATTAATTGTCACAAATCCGCCTTTTGCTATTAAACTTCCACCTGCATTTGTCGGCACGGTAAAATTTTCTCCTCGCAATATAACGTTCGGCCTCATGCCTATTTCAAATCTCACTGTTGAGTACTCACAGCCGCCCGCTATTATATTTAGGCTAAAGCCTCTTTGCGTCTTAGTAATTTTCACCTTTATTTTTAGCTCTATTTCAGGTGTTTTGCTTCTTAATTCTCTGCGCATATCACCCCACAAAGCCTCGCCGCTATAATTTTCTATCGGTAAATAGTACCTTCCTGCGGCATCAAATGTCATCTCAAAGCCATCTTTTGTATCTGTGATGTTTTGCACTGTAATATGTCTGCTATCAAAAAAGTTTACACCGCCCTTGATGTAAAAGTCTATTTTTTTGTATTTGACAAACATAAATGTGGGCTGATTTTCAACCACCCAAATCTTTATGCCGTCGTTCGTCAAGCGCAGTATCCCGGACTGCTTATACAACCTTTCAACATCAAAAATTTTATCGTCCGCAGCACTTGGTAGATTTTCGAAAATTTCCGGCGTGTCATTGTAGTAGTCTGGCCAGTAAGGAAACGGCCTTGACTTTTCTATGCACTCATTTAAAAATTTTACACCAATCGCCCTTAAGTTTTCATCTTTTAATAAGTACCCACAAAGCAAATATTGATATGCGTATTTTTCTGCGTAAATTGTGTTGCCCTTATCTTGCCTTGTAGAATTTTCAGTAAAAATCGAATAATCATCATTTATAAATCCAAGCATCAAGTATAAGTTTCGCTTAACGTGGTGCAAAAGGTTTGGCATATTTAATTCCTGCGCCAAAATTAAAAGCGCCCTGTTGTTTATCTCATTATATCCACCGGCCGAGCGCTCTGTAAACTCTCCGTCCTCGTTGCAATCGATCCCCTCTGCCAAAAACTCATTTATCCTTTTTGTGTACATATCACAAGGCTGAACAGAGTTTAAAAGTGACAGCGCCGCAGAAATTACCCACCTGTGGTTTGGCGTATGGAAACCTCCTGATAATATACCTTTGCCCAAGTTTATCAGGACGGCTTGCATTTTTTCTTTAAATTTCTTCTCATCCTGTGTAATTGCATCTATCGCCCTATAAGCACGCACAAGGTTTAACACCACAAACGCCGTGTCCGGTGCAGAGTGAAAATTACAGGCAAAATAATCCAGTGTCCCATCATCATTTGCGTTGTTTATTATGTGTTCAAGCATTAAATCGGCACATTTAAGAGCCACAGGGTCTTTGTAATATTTGCTCTTTTTTTCAAAATAAAGTACGGTCGGTATTATCGTCTGTTGCCCACATTGGCGCGACACAACTCCAAATTCAGGGTTATAATATCCTCCATATTCAAGTTTGTTTTTATCATTGCATTGATTTTTAAGTATAAATTCAAGTTCGCCCTCACACGCTCTTATCGCTGCTATTTGCCCGTTCATAATTTTCTCTCCACTCCTACAAGGTTTGCACCGCTTTTTTACAATATTCAGTTTGTAATCTGCGGTATAATTTGTAATCCTCCAAAGACACCTCAGGCGGTGTTTGGTGGTCTGCCGATTGTATGTATCCGCCGCTTTGCATAACCGGCAGTACACGCTCAAATTCTTGCCTTATTGCGCTCTCACCCATGTGCATTACACGCTTATCGAATGCGCCAAGCATTAATAGTTTTGGATATTTTTTACGCAACTCCACGATGTCTACATCCGATTGTCGCTCCAGCGGGCCAAGCCCGTCCAGCCCTGCTTCAAGCACCCAGTCCACTATCACATCTATGTACCCGTCAGAATCCATTAATGTCGGTATGCCACGCTTTTTAAACTCCGGCACAACACCTTTATAATACGGCAGCATAAACTCGTCAAACATAGCCTTAGACAGCATTGGCCCTTTGTTATAAGATAAATCCTCTGCAAATGTAACGTAATCCGGTGTGCAAAGCTCACAAACGGCCTCTAGCACACGCTTGTTATACTGCATACAGTCGTGGTTTATCTCGTGCAAGAGCTCCGGGTAATCGTAAAAAGACATCAGGTGATCCTCGATGCCAAACAGTGTGCGAGGAAACCAAAAGAATCCCTCAACAGATAAAAACAGTGCCATCTCGCCTGCGTCAATTCTTGGTTTGTGCACTTTTAATGCGTTGCAGGCATCTATAATTTTTTGGTCTGTGTAAAGCCACTCTTTTTTCAATTTTGCATAATCTTTTTCATCTTTTATTCGTGGCTGTCCATACTCTTTGGGTGGTATTTTGTTATCTCTTGGTGATACCCAAAGGTGAAAAACCGGGTCGATGCCGAGAACTTCCGCTGTTTGTAATGGAGTCAGTTCTCTTTCCATTCCCTCATTGCGAAATCTCTCGAGCGTCTCGTCCCACCATGGTGCCCACTCGCCATATGGCAGCCTATCTAGGCCTTTCAAGTCAAACGAAAGCGTCTTTTTTATTCTATCTCTGTTATTCATATTTTCCCCCATCACCTAATTGGCAACTCTTTTTTTACATACTCGCACACTTGTATTGCATCTTCAATTGTGGGCGCGTCGTACCAAATAATTGTCTTTTGCCCTTTTAACAAAGGCATGTTTTCAATAATTTCTTCTCTTGTCAAATTTAAAACAGGAATGGGCTTAATTTTATCTTTATTGCGCTTATACACCTCAATTGCCCTGTCTGTGTTTGGGTCAGATGATATCTCCATTATTTTTATGTTGTCTATGTTTGCAATGCTCTCAAGGCAACGCTCACTCAACGCATGTGTGTGCATAAAAGTGCCGTCAAAGCATCGGCTAATTTTTTTTGTGTGCTCACGTGCAAATTCTTCAAAGCACTCAAGTGATATCATCGTTGTTGTGTCCTCCGACATGTGCCCTATGGCCTTGCCGGGAAGCCACTCTCCAAAGCCTGTGACAGTTCCGCCATAAAAATCCCCCGCCGCATCCAGCTGCTTGTTGTAGTACCAAATAATTGCATCTTCACAATAGGCAAGCAAGGCTTTTAGCTCGTCAGGGCTCTCATAAAAATCATAAAAAAAGTCGTTGCCACGCAGTGTGTTTGCTATTTCCAACACGCCGGAAGTACCCCTAACCATAGGCGCTAATATATCGCCATACTTGCTTTTTAGGTACGCTATTCCGCCGATTACCATTTTGTAAATGTCGTTATTCTCGTCTTTTGATAGGCCGGATATGTCTTCAATGTCCTGTATAACTTGGTGGTGCCAGCTTGTGCTGTCCGAGTACTCAACCTCGCCGCCCAAAAATGCGCTGTGCTCTGCAATTCCGTACCATGGGCCAATGCTTGGTACGCTGTAATCTTTTACGTCTATGCGCTGTTCCCAATAGTCTATCGTTCTAAGTGCACACTCGTCTAAATATTTATTTGTATCTTTGGGGAAATTATACTCGTTAAGGTTTATCTTTTTTTGCTTTATGTCCTTAATGCTCTTAACGTTTATAAGCGCCATGCCTGTTTCTTTTGTCTCGTAAAATTTGTTGGTGGTCTCTATAACTTTTGCTATATCGTCTCTGATGTTTTTCACTTTAATCTCCATTCTGTGCACCGCACAAACAACTTTGAAAAATCTCCACAACGAATGGAGATTAATTGGCATGTGCGTAGCACCGCCATTTTAGATAGTGTCAACAGTAGTTGAAACGAACAGATTTTGAGCAATTTTTTTGCTCTACAAGGAGGAAAAATGAAGCACTCCTTGTTGGAATGCAAATTTTGACGACACCGTAGAGCGGAAAAATCGCCAAAATCGGTCGGCTGAACACTATTGTTGACACTATCAAATAATTGATAGCGTGATTTTTCACGCTAATGCTCCGTTTATATGTTAAAGACTAATTCTTGCTCTGCGCTTTTCAACTCTTTTACATTGTCAATATTTTTAGCGTAGTGAGGTAGTTCAATTGTGGCAGACGTGCCGAAAGGCACCTTTATAAACAGTGTTACAACATTGTTTAGTTTTTGCCATTTTACAGCAATTTTGCCGTATATCGTGTCAATTTCGCAGTTTAGGCTGTCTAGCTCTGCAAAGAGTTGCGGCCTTATTGTAAACTTTTTAAATGCGGGAAACTCCTCACAAACCTGTATGCCTGCAATGTACTTATAAAAAACAGCAGATACATCGGAATACATGTAATGATTTTGTGATCCCGTGCCATTCCAGCACTCTGCAAGTGTCGTCCTACCCTTGTCTATTAGGTATTTATAACTCGGAAACGTGCTTTTTGTAAGCATTTTATATATTACGTCTGCCCTTTGGTGCTGCCCTAAGCCTTGTAAAACGTATTTAGAGCCAAGCAGGCCATAATCTATATGAAAATCTTCTTTTTCAATTGCATCAACCAAGTTTGCCAACATCGTCTCTTCGTCTGCAAACTTAAAATAAAGAGCCAATGCGTATGATGTTTGGCAATCTCCCTCCACAATTCCCTGTGCATTTATAAAATGCTTTACAATAGCCGTCTTTATGCTCTCGGCTATTTTTTTGTGGGTGTTTTGGTATCCCAGCAAACGCTCGCACTTGCTTAACACTGTGGCAACATAGTACATTGCGGCAGTGCACACAAGCGGCCTAGAAGCTTTAAAAGATGCCATGTTTACAGCTAGCGCCCTGCCCTCAAAAGGTGCGCTCCAATCGCCTATGCCATAATCTACTATATTGTCTTCGGCCATGGCCATCATTGAATCGAAGCATTTTTTTATGTGTGGGTACGCCTTTTTCAAAATTGACTTGTCGGCGGTATACATGTATAAATTGTTTGCAACTTCCGCAATTGCTTTTGAAAAATCCGGCCCATTGCCCCAGTTATATCCCCAGCCCGGGCTTGGCACTATGCAAGGTATTGCCCCGTCTGCACGCTGTGCATCGCATATGTCGTCGTGCCATTTTTTAAAAAATTTAGCCGCGTTAAAGTTTATTAATGTTTGCTCGCTAACTATACTGCTGTCGCCCGTCCAAGAGTTTTTCTCCCTGTGTGGGCAGTCTGTTGGTATGCCAAAAACGTTTGATACAGTAGACCAGTGGCACATATTTTGTATTGCATTAAGCGTGCTGTCAGAGCAGTTAAAAAATGCAGTGCGCTCAAAAGCCGTGTGCATTACACAAGCAGTTAGTGTATCTTTAGCAACATCGATGTCGGTGTCACAGGTGAGCTCGACATACCTAAAGCCGTAATAAGTAAAAACAGGGTTCCACTCTTGTTTTGTATTACTCTCGCCAATTATATATTTTGCAGTCTGGAAGTCTCCGCTTTTCACAAAGCCATCAATGTGCGAATTATCGATAGATTTCCCATCATCAGATAGAGCCTCTGCATATTTCATCGTAATTGTTGCGCCTTTTTCTCCTGTTACACTTAAGCGTGCAACACCTGCCATATTTTGCCCAAAGTCAAAAATCCACTTGTTTTTTGCAGTTTGAACAAGTTTTTTTGTCTCTATCTCTTTTGTAATTTCAATGTGCTCCATCTGATTTGCGCACAGCTCTCCGCCGGGCGAGCGCACAACTGTCACACTGTCCCAATCGCTGTCGTCAAAATCGCAATTGCCCCAGCCTTTTTTCTCAAGTGCTGCATCGTATGTCTCGCCGTTTCTAATGCAATTATACACAATGGGAGATTGACAAGATTTCCAACTGCTATCGCTACAAATAACCTCAGTTGCACCGTCTGCATACGTAAGGTGCAGTTCTGCAATTAGCCTTGGCAGTGCCTTCCACGGCGCAAATTTTGTGTTCCATTCATCCAGTTCAAAGTAATTATACCAGCCATTGCCAAGCATTGCGCCCAGCACAAACTCATCGCCTTTTATATACTGTGCAACATCGTAAACCGAGTAATAAACACGTCTGTCGTACTTTGTGTAGGCGGGCTCTAACATTGCGTTTGATATTTGCACGCCCTCAACAAATGGGATGTAGTAGCCAAGACCGCATATGTAAAGGCGCGCATCTTTTACTTTTTTGTTTATTATAACGCGTTTGCGCAAATAGGGCGCACCGTGGCTTTGGTCTTCCTTTTTTATATGCCCTGCGCCAATCCATTTTGCCGACCACTTCTCGCCCAGTTTAGAAGTTTCAAAAAACGAGACGGGCGAAACGCACATGTCGCCTACAGTGTTGTAAACTTCTACCTTCCAAAAATATCTTTGGCGTGGTTTAAGCTCAAAATTTTGCAGTTCTACTAAAACAGTCCTGTCCGTTTGCACTTTTTGGCTGTCGTAAATATACACTTCGCTGTGCATATCTGACATAGAGCTCGCCACATATAACCTATATGCAACCTGCTCATCGCCCGCCTTGTCCGACGATACTTTCCACGAGAGCTTTGGCAAGGCATCTATGCCTATTGGATTTACGCTGTGATTACAAGCCATTTGATAAACTTGCAAATTGTTATTATTTAGCATTATAACACCACTTTTTATAGTCTTAAGCCCTGCTTTTCCCACGTTAAAAGTTCAACAAGCATCATAAGTGTTAGGTTTTGTCCATACCCCGTAGGTTTAAGCGATACATTTTTATAATAATCCAGTGTGTCGGCAACAATTGTGCCGTAAGATACTTGCCCCACTATTCCGTCATCATTTATGTGTGCACATATTGCATCTACTGCCGCCTTTGCCACTTGCTTATACTCGCTTGGCAAGTAACCCATGCGTATGCCTTTTAATATGCCGTACGCAAAACCTGCCGAGCCCGACACTTCTACATAAGAGTCTGCATGGTCTATAAGGGTGTGCCACAAACCGTTTTCACACTGATATTTTTTCAAAGATGTAACCTGCTGTGTGTAGGCATCTAATATATACTCTTTAACCCACGGCTCCAAATCCAGTATTTCCGGCACTTCTGCCGCTGCTATTGTAAACCAGCAGTTTCCCCTTGCCCAAAGAGCCTTTGCGTAATTGCTCTTTGTCTCAAAGTTCCACCCATGGTACCACAGGCCTGTTTTTTTATCTGCCAAGTATTTTATGTGTAAAACAAACTGCTTTTTAGCCTCATCACTATAAACTTTGTTGCCCGACATAGCACCTATTTTGGCCAAAAATAACACCGTCATAAAAATAGTATCTGCCCAAAGTTGCTGGTAATTATCCGAGTCCATTGTTATGTGTTGTATACCACCCATCTCGGTTTTTGGCATTTCGTTTATTATCCAGTTAGCAATTTTTACGCAATAGTCGTAATATTTTTGGTTTCTTGTCTGCTCGTACAAAAAACATAGCACAAGCATAGGCGACATTGTATTTACCGTGTGGTTAATATTCGTGTCTATTTTTGTGTCAAACCAATCCTTTAAATACTCAAGGTACTTGTCCTCGTTTGACACTTTAAAATATTTCCACATACCGTAAAGCGCCACACCTTGTGACCAATCCCATATGTCCATGTCGAACAATATGTTGTCGTTTTGTTTTTCTTTTTCTGTAATTATATTAAGTATTTTATGGCAAAGTTCTTTTTTCATGTTGCATTTTCCTTCTATACTAATTTTAGTGCATTTTCTAAGTCGGCCACAATTGTGTCGGCATCTTCCAGCCCTACCGAAATTCTTACAAGGCCTTTTGGCACTCCGAGCTGCACTAGCATTTCGTCTGTTGTGATGCCGGGTGTGTTTATAACACTCTCAAAACCGCCCCAACTTGGCCCCTCTTCAAAAACATTTAATGCTTTTAAAAACTGCATGGTTTTTTCGGTGGATGCATTTAGCACAAAGCTCATTAACCCCGTGTTATTTTTGTGTTGCAGCACACCGATATCGTAGTTTTCGTGTGATTTTAGCCCCGGGTAATAAACCCGGCTCACCTTTGGGTGATTTTCTAAAAATTCTGCGACTTTTTGTGCGCTCTCACAATGTTTCTCCATACGCACAGGCAGTGTGCGCAGGCCTCTTGTCAACAGCCACGCCGCAAAGGGGTCTGCACATGCGCCCCAATTTGCACGCTGGTTATTTTTAATCTTTGTCAAGTGCTCTTCGTCGCCCACTATAAAGCCTGCAATTACATCGCTGTGTCCGTTTAAATACTTAGTTGCAGAGTGCACCACATAATCCACGCCCATGTCGAGCGGATTTTGGTAAAGTGGCGTTGCCCATGTGTTATCTATTACAATTTTTATTCCCTTTTGCTTTGCAAAGCTAACAATTGCGGGTATGTTTAATATCTTAAAAACGTTTGAGGACGGCGACTCTATATAAAACAGCTTTGTGTTTTCTTTTGTCAGGCGCTCCATCTCTTGTATTGAAAAATCTTCCGCTATATCGTAAGTAACGCCATATTTTGCAAGCTCTTCTTTTAAAAAGCAGTGCACGGGAAAATACGCCGTGCGCAATATAACAATGTGGTCGTCTTGTTTGACAAGAGAAGATATACACGCCGAGATTGCCGCCATGCCCGACGCAAACATTTTTGCGGCCTGTGCATTTTCCATTGCTGCAATTTTTTTCTCCGCTATTTCCACTGTAGGGTTTTCTATACGGCTGTAAACATAGCCGTGGTTAACGTTTTTTCTTGTAAATAGCGAGTTTTGAAACAGTGGCGGAATAATTGCGCCAAGATACCTGTCGTAGTCGTCTCCTAAGTGCGCGCAGATATCCTCCGCTTTTTTAACGTCCTTCATAAACTACCTCACAAATTGTTTGCATTTAATTTTTTACTGTCAATACCTTTAATAATAGCATAAATTCCAATATTTATCTTATTCGCACATTTATAATGCACACAATATAAATAATCCCCATATCTTTTACGGATTATTTACAACTTAATTTATGGCGTGCCTGTGCACATGCCAATTTATATTAGCTAGTGCTAATATAGATGCGCATTTTAATTTCTGACAACAAATGTTGTGCCAACAGCCAAATCGGTCTGCGATATCGCTTGCATTTGCTCTTTACTTACCGTGTAATTTACAACCGGTATGCTCTTTATATCCGCATGTTGTTTTACTTCACTTAAAAAGCCTGCGCCATAGTTTTTGTTTGGCACTTCGCCAAAATTTATAGAGCTTATGGCCGATTCATTCAGCATAGTTTTTAGCCATGTCTCGCGCTCTCCGCAATAATGCATAGCCGCACCATTAAAGGCTTCTATTACTTTTTTATCATACGGCATTACAAATTCTCTATACATATCATCAGAAACGCTCACAGAAGTATCGTTTCTTAATACTATATTGCCTTTAAAAATAGTTGTCCAGTGCTGACAATATCCGCTCTGTCTATCTATTTTTAAGTCCGCTAATATCTTTTTCATATGCCTTATGTAAGTGTCACTCACCAGGTTTTGCAAGTCATGTATTGTTTGGGGCTCATCGTAAAACTCGTAATACATGTCGTTGCCAAAAAGAAGATGCGTTGTGTCAAACGGGCCTTGAAAATCGGGATGATAAAACTCTACACCTGCTTTTATATTTTCATAGTCTTTTAGTGCATCTATATAGAACTCGTAAGTCTCGGTAATTTTTTTGCCAAACCCCTCATCAAAACTCGGTACTCCTCTTTCAAGTATGGCATCTATTTCGTGCCTTGGCAAGTGTTCGCACCACGGCAAAGAATCCTCGTGCGCAATGACGTTTTTTGCGCCAAAAAATGACGCAAGCGTGCCCACACCATAATTTGCCCTGATGCCATAAATCGTGTCGTCACCGCTAAAAATATTGTTTGCAATGGGCACCATTTGATTGTAAAGCATTGCCTCATAGCTATAAAATTCTTCTTTGTAAGGCACTTTTTTAAATAGGTTTTTAACTGTTGTGTCCACGTAAGCCGCGCGCTTGTTTTTAAAATTCAATGTGTCAATTATTACTTTTTTGCTATCTAACTTTTTTTCTATTTCGATGTTTTCATTTATATATTTAAGTATTTCTTTTAGCATTAGTACATCTCCTGTCACAAAGCCGTATTAATTATTTTAAAAAAGTCTTGGCGTTTGCCAAGACCACATTTATATGCACATACTAGTCACTGCCTAAAAGAATGCGTATTGCAGCAAAGGCGCAATACACATAATGTTATTTACAAGAATACTTAAACGAATATGTAATCATATGCAGTACTGCCATTTGTACATCTTCCACTTTTTCATACGAGTCTGATTCAATATACACTGCAATGTCGGATAAATCTTTAAGTTTGCCGCCCTTTATGCCGCTAATGCCTACAATTTTCATGCCTTGCTCTTTGCAATAATCTACAAGATTTATTATGTTAGGGGAGTTGCCGCTTGCAGACACGCACAATAAAACGTCGTTTTCACAAGGCTTGTAGTTGTATATTTGGTGTTTAAATGAGTTTTCGTAACCATCATCATTTCCAAGTGCTGTAATTGTCTCCAAAGATGTGGAAAGCGAAATTACGCAAAACCTATTCTCTATACCTTTTACTGCATTTTTAGAAAAATCTGCCGCAAAGTGGTTTACGGTAGCTGCGCTTCCGCCGTTGCCGGCAACAAAAATTCTGCCGCCTGTGCTCCTTGTTTTATTTAGTAGTTCTCTTATCTCGTACAGCTTTTCGCTGTCTACACCCTCAATAAGTGCCGCCAAATCTTTAGCGTAATTGTCTGCAAAATTATTCAATTTATTGCTCCGTTCTGCCGCTTTGTGCGGCATAAAAATATTTTTTACGTTATAATGTCACGTCTTTTTATATTTAATATTGCGCTAAAACAAGTTTATAATAAAAATTTTTACTTATACAACCTTGTTATTTAACGCAACTTTATATTCGTTTTCCTCTAACAATTTTAAGCATAGTACCGCCGCACCTTTAAGTGCTGCATAGTATCCAAGGCCGGTCAATTGTATCTCAATTTCTGTGTTTCCTTGGTTAAATAAATGCTTGTCAAATGTCTGCATCATCGTCTTTTCAAAAAGCTCATAAGATAAGCTTACACCGCCACCCAAAACAATTTTTTGCGGATTTGTGGTGTTGGCAAGCGCCGCCAGTGCGCGGCCAATGTAAACGCCTGCATTGTTGTAAATTTCAATTGCAATTTCATCGCCGTTTTTAGCTAAGTTTGCCACGTACTCGCCATTAATATTTTCTGCGTTTTTTAAGCCTTTTCTCATTTTGTATATTTGTGCTATGCCGGACCCGGAGGCAAGCGCCTCTAGACAGCCGTAGTTGCCGCAGCCGCATTGGATCTCAGAGGTATAGTCCACGCACATGTGGCAAACCTCTCCTGCCGCATTGTTATAGCCGCCGTACAGCTCGTTATTTAAAAACAAGCTTCCGCCGCAGCCGTTGCTCAATGTAACCCATGCAAAATCGCTTGTGTCTTTGCAACAGCCGTAAAATTTTTCTGCCAGTGCACATGCATTGATGTCGTTTTCTATAAATATTTTTTTGTTGTATTTTTGTTTTAATATTTTTGCTATGCTAAAATTTTTAATGCCGGAGAAAGGGGAATATATCCATTCCCCTTTCTGTGCATCACATAAGCCGGGAATAGTTAAACCGATGCCCTCATAGTCGGAATTTTCGGATATATCATCGATCATCTCAATTATTGTATTAAGTATGTACTCTTTGTCGGGTTTTTGACTGTAAACAAGTTTTTTAACTCTAATCAATTCCCCGCTTAACAAATCCACATATCCTGCCACCATTTTTGAGCCGCCGATATCTATTGCAACTACATTAAGCATTGGTATCACATTTCCTTTTTATTATTTATTGCTCATTATTTCGATGTATTCTGCCTCTGCCTCTTCAATTGCAGGGAAGTAATCGTTCTCTAAGAAAGACACAAAATCTTCTCTTGTCATGTCGCCTGTAACATATAGAATTTCGTTGTTTGTCAAAGCTGTCCAAAGGTCGGGGTTTTCGCTCTTCCATGCGCCCAGTAGCGGAGCTTTTAGCTGTGAAACCACAACTTCTTCTACGTTCTCATAGAAAACTTCCCTTGAAGCCATGTAGTAATCAATTTTTTCTTCTGTGTCTGCAACCCAGCCGTGTCTGCCGTCTAATGCGTTTGCAAGAGATGTGTAACCGCTAAATTGAGATTTTGCCAAAGCAGATTGCTCTTCTGTTCTTACAAGTGCTCGTGTCTCGATGTCGTAAGACTCGTAGTGAGTGCCCTCGAAACCAACTTGCATGATTGTAAAGCCTTCAGGCGAGTTTGCCCAGTCAAAAAGCTCTAAAATTCTCTCAAGTTTCTCGTCGTCAACTTTGTCTGTAATAGCAAAGCCGCCCCAAGTAGTTGCACCTGTGTAGAACTTAGCTTTGTCGTCACCCTCCATAACAATCGGCGGGCAGAAAGAGAATGTCTCAAGTGAGTCTGCGAGAACGTCTTGGTACTCAAGCGCTGTGTTTTGTTGTGCATTTGTCATAGCAATGCGATCAGATTGGTTTTTAGTGCGGTCGTCATAACCCTCGTTTACAACAAACTCAGGGTCTAGATAGCCATCTTCATAAAGCCCGCGCATAAAGTCAAGGTACGGCATGTAGCCTGTCATTTTTTGTCTTATTTTATACTCGCCATCAATTGGGTCAGGTGTTCCCATCTCAAAAGTAGGCAAGAAAGCACCGATTAAGTAGCCTTGGTTCCAAAGTGTAACAGGTGAAATTAGGAAAGTATCGTCTTGTCCGTTTCCGTCGGGATCTTCTGTTTTTACAAGCTCTGCAAACTCAAGCAAGTCATCAGTTGTTCTTGGCATATCAAGCTCAAATTGGTCAAGCCATGTTTGGTTTACAATGTAGCCAAGCTCGTTTTGTGGGTGAGGACGAGGAATAGCGTGCAAGTTACCTGTTGTAACCGATGTAGCGCTCTCGTAGTTAGGTGTGCTAAGGTTAGCGAGCAAATTGTCGTAGCCCTCAAATTTGCCTGTCAAATCTCTTAAAATTCCATCAGATGCCCAATCTTCATAGTTTTGGTCAAAAGTAAAAATGTACATGATATCAGGATAATCGCCCGATGCCATAAGAATTTGTTGCCTCTCAACATAGTTTGCAATAGGAGGAGCCTCGATGATTAAGTTGATACCGAACTCTTCCAAAATGTATTCATAAATAGGGTTGTCTTCAAAAGAAACGTCTGCGTTAACGCGGTTAAGCATTGTAACATCAATTACTTCTCTCTCCTGCGTTGTTTCGCCTTCTGAAGTAGCGGGAGTTGCTGTTTCTTGCGATTCTGTTGGTTGTGCTGTTGTGCAACCTGCAAACAAGCTTAGTAGCATTACAAGTGCCAATAGCAATGGCAAAATAGATTTTTTCATTAGTTTACTCCTTTTTTTGTGTTATTATATTAAGCTTTTAAGCTTTATATACGTTTTAACCTTTAACCGAGCCAAGTAACATGCCCTTCATAAAATATTTTTGCAAAAACGGATACACGCACATAATAGGCACGATAGCAATAACAACTGTGGCCATTTTTACCGTAAAGGGGTTTGCCACAAACTCATCTAGGGTGCCGGCCTCTACCATGGAGGTACCGCTCTCTACAACAAGCTCCCTAACAACAAGCATTATTGGCCACATTTCCCTTTGAGTTGTGTAAAGCACGGCGTTAAAGTAAGAGTTCCAGTGTGCTACCCCGTGGAAAAGCGTAAATGTTGCAATTACAGGTTTTGATAGCGGAACTATTATTTTCCAAAGTATTTGCAATTCATTTGCGCCCTCCAAAAATGCGGCTTCCTCTAAGCTTATTGGTATATTAGATATAAAGTTGCGCACAAGAACAAGGTTGTATGCGCTTATAAGGCCCGGCAAAATTAGCGCCCAGTGTGTATTTATTAGGTCTAAATTGCGCATTAACATGTAGTTTGGTATCATACCACCATTAAAGAACATTGTGAAAATTATCATTTTCATGATAAAATTCCTACCCTTTAAGTGTGCTTTTGAGAGCGGATATGCCGAGATGAGCAGTAGTGAAACATTTAAAAATGTACCCACTATTGTGATGAATAATGTGTTTTGGTAGCCCGAATAAATTAGAGGAAAGTTAAACAGCCTCTCGTATGCAAGCAGAGAAAACTCTGGGGGGATAAGCCTTGTGGGGTCTTCCAAATACAGCTCGTACGGTGTAAAAGAGTACGATATAACGTAAATTAGCGGCAAAATACACGCAACCGAAAATATAATTAAAAAAACTGCTATTACAATATCTGCAACTTTTTCTCCAAACGAAGAATTGTTTATCATTACCAAACACCCTCCTCTCCCATTTTTTTAGCCGCCCAGTTTGAGGCAATTAAGAAAATCAACCCTATTACCGAGGTAAAGATACCAACTGTGGTGCCGAAAGAAAACCTTCCGCCCAAGACGCCAACTCGATATGTATAAGTTTCAAACACTTCCGAAACGCTCAAATTTTGTTGGTTTTGCAATGTAAAAATTTGCTCAAATCCATTGCTCATTATACGGCCAAGCCTCAGTATTAAAGTTAAAACTATTGTAGATTTAATGCCCGGCAAAGTGATGTGCCATAGTTTTTTCCACTTGCCCGCACCGTCAACACTGGCCGCCTCGTACAAAGTTTCGTCAATACCTGTTATCGCCGCAAGGTAAATAATTGTGCCCCAACCGGCCTCTTTCCATATAGAAGACAGCACAACAACCCACTTAAAGTACTCTTCTTCTCCTAGAAAGAAAATGGGATCTATTCCCAAATCACCCAAAAATTGATTTACAACACCCCAGCTGGGAGATAAAAACACTACCAATATACCGCCAATAATTGCCCAAGATATAAAGTGTGGCAGGTAAATGGCCGTTTGTATGCTGCGCTTTAGCTTTTTAAACTTAATCTCATTTATCAACACAGCCAAAATTATGGGAACCGGGAATACCAATATAATGTTATAAGCGCTTAAAACAATTGAGTTTTTGAAAACTGTGTAAAAATCAGATAATCCGAATAAGTACTCAAAATTTTCAAAGCCTACCCATTCGCTGCCCAAGATGCCTTTGGAGAAGCTAAAGTCCTTAAAGGCGATAATAACGCCATACATTGGCACATAGTGGAAAATAATAAAAAATATTACACAAGGCAATAGCAACAAATATAAATATTTATACCTTAAAAAATAATTCAATGCCCCTTGCATTTTACTTTGTTTGTTTTGTGCACTTACTGATTTCTTTGTCATCTTGTCACCTTTTCTACTTTTTTTATGGTCTTGCATCAAATACTACGCCATCTCCGGTAATAAATTGGTTAGAATAAAAATATTTATCCTTTTGATAATCCATCATAGGTGTTGAGTTGTATCTGTCAAGTTGCTTTTCCGGTTGCCAAAAATCCTCAATTTTCTTTATCATGACATCGCTGATTTCTTTGTAATCTTCGTTACCGTACAAATTATTAAGCTCTTTCGCGTCGTTTAACATGTCGTAAAGCTCGTGCTTTTTGTCGAGATAATAATTAAATTTATACTGCTTATCCCTCAGCATACAGCCGGCATGCTCCGGCTTTGTAAGCACAACACTCTCAGAGAAAATGCCGTCTCTGACAATTTTTCCGCCTGCAAGTATCGGCAGTAAGCTCGCTCCGTCACAAGAGCTCGGTATGTCAATTTGTGTGGCATCGCAAAGTGTTGAAAATAAATCTACAAGCCCCACTATTTCATCGCTTGCCTGTGCCTTTGCGCTGTTTGGCATTTTTATCAACAGCGGAACTTTAGCAGAGCTGTCAAAAAACACCGTTTTTTGCCAAAATCCTCTCTCGCACGCCATTTCGCCATGGTCTGAGGAATATATTACAATTGTATTGTCAGCCAATTCCAAATGTTCAAGAACGTCAAGTATTCTTCCTATTGCATCGTCAACCCACTCTATACAAGCAA
The DNA here is from genome assembly GCA_964368295.1 of uncultured Bacteroides sp. GTDB lineage: Bacteria > Bacillota > Clostridia > Oscillospirales > Ruminococcaceae > Ruthenibacterium. The sequence goes on along the minus strand of CAYJBO010000040.1, from coordinate 6,345 downwards.
AGTAAGATGCTATCGCTTTTTTGTGCACATCTTCATTTTTATTATAGTGGTGATACGCCCCGTTTATCTCGGCCGCCTTTTTAACAAACGGCACAGCTTTTTGATTCAAATAATCACTGTCATACTCCGGCATCGCCACAAGGTCAATGTATTTATCATAATATTTCTTTGGCGCTTTCATGGGAAAATGCGGTTTATCAAAGTTTACACTGAGAAAAAAAGGTTGCGCTTTGTGCAAGCCAACGTGCTGTTGTAACCATTTTGCCGTCTCGCTAACACATATTTCGGTTTGTGTAAGTGCCAGTGGTATCTCTGTCGGGCCCGTGTTGTCTATCACTCCACCCAGCACACTTCCTGTCGAATCTTTATTTCGCTTTGGGTCCGGCTGATGTGCCTGGCCATATAAATCCCCATAAGGCCTCTGCTGATAGCCATGAAACTGCTCACCGTTAAAATGTGTCTTACCTATTACACATGTCCTGTATCCGTTTTCTGACAATGTTCGGGGCAGCGTTGTACTATTTGCCTGCATTATATGTTTATTATCATATATACCTATATTTTTTGAATATTGCCCTGCCAGCATACACGCCCTACCGGGCACACATAAAGGATTTTGTGTATAACAATTATTAAAAGATGTCCCATGCGCTGCCAATTTATCAAGATTTGGTGTTGAAACTATATCGTGATTATTGTAGCTTGTATATTTGGCGCCATGTTGGTCTGAAAATAAAAATAGTATATTAGGTTTTTGTTTATGTCTCATACTACACTCCTATTTATATGCATATGCGTGCTAAAATAAAGATTGAAAAGTAGAGTTAATTAAATTATTTAATTAATTGAATTATTAACTGTCTTAAATTTTACTATATTTTTTATTCATAGTCAATACATAAAATTCATATTTATTTAATATATTTTTTGTGATAATTTACAAAAATAATAATAATTCAATACTTGATTGACACAGCTACACCAACGTGATATACTCGACTTATTAATTTATTTAATAATTAATTAAATGAATTAATAAATAGAAACACGCAAAACACAAAAAACAATACTTTGAAAACAAACGATAAATTACTAGTCCGAGTGATTAGAATTTAAAGCACACTTGTAAAAATAATGAATAACAGCTTTTAAGT
>CAYJBO010000040.1:0-5181 GCA_964368295.1 uncultured Bacteroides sp. | reverse complement strand
AGGAGTATAGGTATGAAATGCGTAAAAGACAAAAAGGTATTAGTCGGTGCGGATTTTGCAGGTTTTCCCCTGAAAGAAGCTGTGGTAGCAGATTTAAGAGCAAATGGTTGGGAAGTAACCGACATAGGAGTTAAAAGTACCGACGAAAAAGACCCTGAAATGTTTCATCGTATTGGGCTGAAAGTAGGAGCTAAAATTGCAGAACGTGAATTTGAGCGCGCACTGTTGTTTTGTGGCACGGGAACAGGAATTCACATTGCGGCAAGCAAATGCCCTCACGTCCACGCCACCGTGGTTGAGAGTGTAGCTGCGGCAAAAAGGGCGATAACGGGAAATAATGTAAACGTGCTTGCCATGGGTGCGTTTTATGTAGCTCCTCAAATGGGCATTGAATGTGCACGTGTTTTTTTGAATAACAACTTAGGGCAAGGATGGGAATACTGGAATAATTTCTACGAATTTCACAAGCTTGCATATGACGAGTTAGAGGAATTTGATTATGAGCAGTTTAAGCAAAACGGTTTTGAGGTAAAAAGGTTAGGGGATTTCCCATTAGAGCTGGAATTGTAAAACTGCATTATGTAATTAAGACCTAGTGAATAATTTGTTATTTGTAATATATAGTTTCATACATCGTATTTATTAAATTAATGGAGTGATGCGCAATGAACAATAAGGAAATAAAAGAACTTATATCTAAAATGACATTGAGCGAAAAAGCCTCGCTGTGTTCCGGCAAAACAAGTGTGCACACAAAAGAAGTCGAGCGTCTTGGAATTGGCAGTGTGGCAATGCAAAATGGACCGACCGGTTTGAGAAACAGAAAGACAAAAAACAACTACGAAACATATTCTCTTCCTGCAACGTGCTTTCCCACGGGTGTCGGTATGTGCACAACTTGGAATGAGGACCTCATAGAAGAGGTGGGTGTCGCCATCGCCGAAGAGGCACTCAATCAACAAGTTCATATAGTACTTGGCCCCAGCATAAACATAAAGCGCTCGCCACTTTGCGGCCGCAATTTTGAATATATGTCTGAGGACCCTTTTTTGGCGGGCAAAATTGCTAAATCTTTTATAAATGGTCTGCAATCAAAAGGTATTGGCGCCGGAGTAAAACACTTTGCAATGAATAATCAGGAACGCCGCAGGATGTCCACCTCTGCAAACATCAGCTTGCGTGCACTCCACGAGATATATCTTACAAACTTTGAAATAGCCGTAAAAGAATCATCACCTTACACAATAATGTGCTCTTACAATAAAATTAATAAAGAGTACTGCTGCGAACATAAATATCTATTAAATGATGTGTTGAGAGAAAAGTGGGGCTACAAAGGCTTTGTTATGACAGACTGGTCGGCAATGAACGAGCGTGTAAAAGCGCTTGAGAGTGGGCTTGAGCTTGAAATGCCTTTTAGCAGCGACGAGAACGACAACAAAATTATAGCGGCAGTTAAAAATGGCACATTAGATGAAAAAGTTTTGGACACTGCAGTGGAAAGACTTTTAACTGTCACATTCAAACTTTTGGAGGATATGCCTGATAATTACGATACTGACTACGAACTGAATCACAGACTCGCTCAAAAGGCAGCATGCGAGTCTATTGTCCTACTAAAGAACGAAAACCACACCTTGCCTTTGAACAAAAGTGAAAAGACGCTTTTCCTCGGCAAGTTTTTCGAAGATATAAGATATCAAGGCGGTGGCAGCTCACACGTTACACCTTATAAATTGGAGCAAATCACAGAGGTTATAGGCGACAAAACATCAAATTATGAATATTTCCCTGTGTACTGCCTTGATAGCGACACAATAGATTACAACGAATTAGACGCTGCAAAAACAGCAGCACAAACAGCGGACAAAGTGGTTATCTTTGCCGGTTTACCACATGTTTTTGAGTCTGAATCGTATGACAGAGAGCATATGAATTTGCCTGCCGGGCACATAGAATTAATAGATTGTATAAAAAAAGCAAACCCAAACACGGCAGTCGTCCTATTAAACGGCGCACCTGTTGACACTAGCTGGAGTGCAGGAATAAATGCAATCGTAGAGGCATATCTTGGCGGACAGGCGAGCGCAAGTGCTATTTGCGATATATTATACGGTGATGTCAACCCAAGCGGAAAACTCGCCGAGACATTCCCCAAAAAAATTGAGGACACCCCTTGCTACTTAAGCTACGGCAAAAACACTGATGAAGTGACGTACAGCGAAGATATTTTTGTCGGTTACAGATATTACGACACAAAAAAAATTGACGTCGCATTCCCATTCGGACATGGGTTGAGTTATACTGATTTTGAATATTCGGATTTAAAAGTGTCAAAAGACAACGAACACGTAAATGTAAGCTTTTCAGTAAAAAACATCGGCTGTGCCGAGGGCAAAGAGGTTGCACAATTATATGTAGGTAAATATTCAGACAAAGTAATGATGCCAAATAAAGAATTGCGACAATTCAAAAAAATAAATCTAAAACCCAATGAAAAGTCTGTGCTCAATCTCAAATTATCAGCAAGAGATTTTTCGCATTTTGACGAAAGCATTTTGGACTGGTGCCACGAGAGAGGCGAGTATAATATCTTTATAGGCTCATCAAGCGCCGATATACGCCTACAATCTGTTGTGCAGCTTGAAAATTACAACATAAAAAAACCACTTATAAACAAAAACACTCTTGTATGTGACATCATGGAAAACGAGGAACAATATAAAATTGTGCACGACATGTTGATGACACACGCACCGGAAATAATCGGTCATCACGAAGATGCCATAGGGGCAAATTCGGCTTCGTCAAAAGAAATGTTGCAAAATTTGTTTAAATTTATGCCACTTAGAGTTTGTGGCTTGCTATCTAAAGGCAAAATAAGCGAAAAACTATTGCAAGAATATATTGACAAACTTAACAACATTCATGGTATAATTTAGATAGTGCAGAAATTTTCTATTAAAACAAAGTTGAGAGGTGAAATATGACATCAAAAGAAACTAATATATTAAATGTTGTCAAAAACCTTAATATTAACAAAGAGCTTACAAAACCGGAAATATCAAATTTAACAAATTTGACACTCCCAACAGTAAACAGCATCATGAATAAATTATGTGACATCGGGGCTATCGTTGAACTAGGTGCATTTCAGGCGTCACCCACGGGTAGGAAGGCGCAAAAATACTCCATAAACCCAAAGTTTAAATATATAATGGGCGTGAGCATAAGGCGCAACAGGGTTATACTTGCACTTTACGATTACTGCCTTACTCCACTGGATTTAGAACAACATAAAATAGTTTTACACAGCAACTCTTACGATGAATTTATCGAAAACCTTGCCGATAAGCTAACTCATTTTATATACAAAAACAACATTGCCAATTCCCAACTGCTCGGCATCGGCATAAATACGCCCGGCTCCTCCGAAGCAGGAAAAAGCACAGTGACAATTAACAAAAATTGTGTTTGCGAAAGTGCATATCTAGTAAAAAAATTAAGCGACACAATGCAAACTTGTGTTTACATTGACAAGGATACATACAGCACAGCAACATATTTGAATATGACTTGTAACCACAAAAATGACGTTATGTTTTATCTATCTACCGAGGACGGCGTTGGCAGCGCGCTCTCCATAAACGGAGAAGTTTACAGGGGCAAAAACAACATTGCAGGTGAGATAGGACACATTCCCGTGACAAAAAAAGGCGTTTTATGCTCTTGTGGCAGTTTCGGCTGTCTTGAAACCATAGTTTCAGACGATTCTATACTAAGCTCAATTAAAACTGCACTGGATATAAAAAACGACATCGATTTCAATTTTGTACTTGATGAACTGCAAAAAGATAACAAAAAAGTTGTACAAGTTTTTGACGAGGCAATAAAATATTTTAGCAAGGCAATGCAATATGTAATAGCATACTACAACCCTGACACAATTTACATAAAATGCAAATGGCTTGAGCTAAAAAGAGAATTTTTATACACGGTTACCAGCGACATAAACTTAGGTTTCCATTTTTTCAGAAACTGTATCCCAACTCTCACATTACTATCTACAGATAACTTGATCTCTATAAGCAGTGCCGCCATTGTGCTTAACAACGAGAACAAAGAAAGCAGCATTTTGCTCAAGTGCTTTAACGGTTTATGATTTTCCAAACTGCACAAAACCATAAATTAATTTTCAATAGAATTATTAAAATGCTCACAGATTAAAACAAATCTGTGAGCATTTTAACTATTTTGAAATTTATCACGTTTTAGTGTGACTTTTTGATTTGCAGTTTAATTCGCAATCGATTTTACATTGAGGTCGTTTTACCACAGGCCCGCCCTCCAAGGTAAGCCACACTTCAAGTTTATCTACAAAAAGCTCTGTCTCTCTCCTTGTTTTTCTCTTCAATACCAATTGCCCATGCAAACCATGCAAATTTTGTTACCACACCGCTTATTGCAAACCTTATACACTTAGGCAAAAGCATTGCGTTTAAGATGCCGTGCAGCACGTGGGAAATCGCCAATCGGCCTACTCATGCCGTATACAATTGTAACAGATGCATTGTTAATTGCGATGCCTGCTTCAATCGCCATTTGCTCACATGCCTTCATATTGGGGCCGTCTTTATATGCTGCATGTAAATTTTCAAGTATACACTTTACAATTGTTCGGTGGCTATATGCATTATCGCTGTTCACCATATATGAGGAATGAAGAAAAAATTGGTGGGTGGCAGGAAAGCTATATGGATAGGTTGTGCAAAGAATATATAGAGCTGTTAAGTGAAGATACTTGCCCATCGGAAAAATTTTGGGAGTTAGACAAAAGAATAAGAGAAAACAAGAAAAGTGGTGGAGTTTGCATAGAAATCAAACGCTGTAATTTCATCGCAAGCATATTGTCTCTTTTAAATGATGGGGTAATTTCGGTTGAGGATTTTGACAAATTCAGTGATGAACTTAAGGAAAGTATCAATTTTCTCTTGAATGGAAATGTTTAACTGTGGGTGCGAGCAAAAAGAGGTTATTCTTTGTTTACAGCAGTACAAATTTTGAGAGTATTTCTATATTAAAATTTCACCGCTCCGCTTATATTTTTACTAAAAATGAGTATAATGTGTTTTTATTAAAATAAAACTATAGCAAATATAAATAAAAAAGTGTAGCACCGAA
>CAYJBO010000039.1:0-24155 GCA_964368295.1 uncultured Bacteroides sp. | reverse complement strand
TTACAGGCTTTCTCGCACGCCATACAACTTGTGCATTTATGCTTATCTACCTGCAATTTATACATGCTTACCTTGTTAAAAAACGCATAAAAGGCGCCAAGCGGACAGAGATACTTGCAAAATGGCCTATATATAAACACGCTTGAAACGAGGGTTAAAATAAGTATAAATAGTTTCCACGAGAACAAGGCGCCTAAAAACTCCCGCAAATTTGCATTTAGCGTTATTAGCGGTATGCCTGCAAATAGAGTGCCCGACGGGCATATGTATTTGCAAAAATAAGGCGAGCCCAACCCAAAAGAATCGGTTAAAAACATCGGGAAAAGCACCACAAATAAAATAAGCACAACGTATTTAAGCTTGCGCAAAATCTTGTCCGGTTTTTTTGGCACAGTTAATTTAGGAGTTTTGATTTTATGCAGTAAATCTTGCACTAGTCCAAAAGGACATAAAAAACCACATACAAATCGCCCTAGCACTGCGCCAAACAAAATTAAAAAGCCCAGCACGTAATAGCTAAAATAATTGCCGCTTTTGCTTAACACCGCCTGTAAAGAGCCCACAGGACATGAGCCAAGCGCACCGGGGCACGAATAGCAGTTTAATCCCGGCAAACATATGGTTTTTGTGTCGCCCTGAAAAATTTTACCGTTGATAAAACCCACAACGTAGCCGTTTGTAATAGCTGCAAAGCTTATCTGCACTATGTGTCTAACATTTATCTTTTTAATAGCGGTCTCCGTTCTGCCGTTTTGCACGGCTATTGATGCATTAAGGCAACACCATAAAAATTTTAGCATAGCTAAAACCAACAGTGTCGCCTTAATAAGTTTTGTTGTAATTTTTACTAGAGCCTTAAATTACCCAATACCAATACATTCAAGGCAAATGCGTATAGACTTTTGCAACACTGATGTATGTTCGTTTAAAATAATGCCTGTGACAACTAAAATGAGCGCTACAGATATCAATGCTATTCTTACATAGCTAACGTTTATCTTTTTCATTCTTGTAATAACGCCATTGCCTCTTCTGCCGCTGCTAAGTAGTAAGAAACAGGATCTAAAGGTGCGCCCTCAATTTTGCTACCAAAAACATTCCCCTCTTTGTCTACAAAAATAGTTGTAGGAAATGCAGTAACACTGCTTAAATAGTTTTGGTAAATTTCATCGTTTGTAATAATAGCGTCAAAGTTACAGCCGTTTTCCTCAAGTATTTGTATGGCCAAATCTGTCTCTGTAGCACCGTCATCACAAATTGTAAGCACATTTACGTTAACAGGCAACGTTTGGTATACTTCTTCAAGCTCTGCCATCTCGCCTATGCAAGGCGGGCACCATGTAGCCCAAATATTAACCATCGTTAGCTCAAACTCAGAAAAAATATCCTGGGTAACTTCATGTCCATAAACAGATGTGGTAGAAAAATCTCCAAAAGGTGTGCCGTCTGTAGCAACTCCAAGGCTTACCTCATCGCTGTCAACAGTCTCTTCATCTGTATATTCTTCGTCTAAAACCTCTTCTTGTGTTGTCATATCTTCTTCATATGCATAATCTTCGTCGATGTCCTCCAACAAAAAAGAGCATCCGGTAAGCATAAATGCACTAAGCACAATTACCAACAATAAACTCAATAATTTTTTCATAAAATATTCTCCTTTTGCGAGTGTATATCGTACACTAGTATTTTACCACATCAATAATATTTCGGCAAGACGATATTATTTATAAAAAGTAAACAAAAGGTTAATTTTTTTGCACGCAATTTAAAAAGGCCAAATTTTATATTGCACCTAAATGCAAATAAAATTTCGCCTTAAATTTATAACTATCTTATTCAACTGCCGCCATACACTAGTTGCTGCGCAATAAAAAAACTAAACGTCAAAAATAGTATAAGTATTTTTGCCCTTGTCCTTAGATTGATACAAAGCAATGTCGGCCTTGCGGTAAAGCGACTCAAAATCATTGCCGTGTTGCGGCACCAGCGCCACACCTACACTAATAGAAACAGTTACTTTATATCCGTCATTGTCCGCAAAGGGCACATTAATTCCACGACACAAAGACTTAGCCTTATTTTCTACCACTTTTAACGACGGCACATTTTTAATAAAAACAATAAACTCATCGCCGCCAACGCGGCCCACAATATCATCATCCCTTACCGTGTTTACTATCCTTTTATATAAGTAAACAAGTACTTTATCCCCAAAGGGGTGCCCTTTGCTATCGTTAATATTTTTAAAATCGTCAATATCTATTATAAAAAACGCACCATCTTCTTTGTCTTCTAGTGCTTCTTTTATTTTTAGCTCTGTTGTTGCCTTGTTGTAGGCTTTAACTAAAGAGTCACGCTCTGCCATGCTTTTTGTTAACGATAGCTCTGTCTCTTTTTCTTCAACAACTTTTTGCAATAAATCGCTCTTTACTTTATAGCCATGCAAATGGTCAAACCTTATAAGCAGCACAACCGCCAATGTAACTACCACCAGCCACGATATGGGTGTTACAACTTGGTGTACCGGCAAGTAAATAGGGTCAAAATTATCTGCATTTGCATATATAAACGAGTTGTAAGTTAAATAAACTGTTGCCGCAAATAAAAACCCTAGCACAAACAGGGTTTGCTCCATATTTTGTACAATAATTTTTATGTACCTTGACGGAATTAATTTATTTAAACAAATAGAAATCACCATACACACAAACCACGATGCGACTATTGTATTGCAAAGCAATTGATGACTGTGCGTAATGTCCCCTATTGTTACACCTAAAATAAGCGCACTGGAGGATATAACAATTGACTCGACACACACAAGATAAATAGTTGCCATAAAAGAGCACATTAGTATACCGGGTAAGTGATTTTTAAATAAAATTGTGAGCTGAACTATGCCACCTATAAGTATCATTAAATAAGTTACTGTTGGCAGTTGATTAAACCCATACACCATAAAAGTGAATAAGCCGGCATTTACTAGCGCTACTACATATAATATTTTAGTGCCAAACCGCGGTTTTTCTAATATTTTAACACATACCTGAAAAAGCATAATATTTGTGATTAAAAAAAACACAAAATACATAGCTACCAATATTCCTATCGTCATCTAATAACCCCTCTAATATTACAAATAGCTTTCATACAAAAGCTAATAAATGTTTTACATTTAATGGCAATGTAACCCAAATGTAATTTTACCAAAATCACACACACTATTCAATGCACATTTTGCACAACATTTACGCCTATTTATAACCAACATAAACACATTTATGTTAAAAAAAGCTGCAATATGCTAATTGTTACAAAAAATTACAAAATTTGCATTTTTGTTCTCCAATATTAGCCAATTATTATATGTAAAATCTCTGCACCCACCCCTACTATTTTGAAAGAGGCAGAAAAATTATTTGCTCGCCTAAACATAAACAATCATATGTTGTGTGCTCATAATCGACATGCAAGAAACATAGTAATACTTAATCTATTTTAAGTGTTTGCTTAAAAATTGCTTGATTATTTTAAATGTTCTATTCGTTTATTTGTTATTTTAGGTTACTAATAAAACAATACTGTTTAAAAAACAACATAAATATGTTAAAATAAATAAAATGATGTAATTAATTAAAAATAAATGCTGCACAGTATTCGTTTTGGCTTTAAATTTAATTACAGATTTTTTTATTATTCTATATCAACAATACAAAAGGACGTGTTTTATATGAAATTTAAAATGGTACATGAAAACTACAACGTAAAAGACCTTCAAAAATCAATGGAATTTTACAACAAAGCTTTTGGGCTTACCGAAGTGCGCAGAATTGAGCCGGAGGACAAATCTTTTATTATAGTTTACCTTGGCAATAGCGAGACCGATTTTGTACTTGAGCTTACATGGAACCGTGACAGAGAAAACGGATACGACCTTGGCGAGTGTGAGTTCCACCTTGCTTTTCAAACAGATGAGTTTGATGCGGCATATGCCCTGCACAAAGAGATGGGCTGTATTTGCTACGAAAACATAAAGATGGGCATTTATTTTGTAACAGACCCTGACGGATATTGGCTTGAAATTGTGCCGACTAAAAAATAAAAATTTGTTTAAAATAATATTACTAAAATTGCTACAACACCGTTAATTGTGTATATTCATAATTAACGGTGTTGCATAGGTGATACAATGTATATTACAAAAAAATCAATTTTTCATATTGCTGTTGTTGTATTATTACTTATATTTGCCACATTTTTAAACGCAGACTTTAATAAAAGTACTGTTTTTGGTTACTCCGCAAAATTTTTCTTATTCTTAATAATTTACAGCGGAATTTTATCTTATTGGGTAATATCGGTTAATAGGCGCATAATGCATAAAAAGTTGCGTTTTTATTTAATGAGCATTGGCATACTTTTAATATTACTAATTATTATTAGATGCATGAAGTATTCTGCCACATTTTCCTTTGACTTTGGCGGGCGTTTTTTGTGGTATCTCTTTTACTTCCCATTGCTATTTGCCCCACTTTACAGCCTTTATACAGCGCTTTATTCTTGCAAGCCAGACACCTATAAGCTTAACAAAAAATGGTACTTGCTGTATTTGCCCACAACTCTGCTGCTGGTATCTGTTCTGACAAATGATTTGCATCAGCTTACATTTGAATTTTTGCCGGGCTTTGAAAATTGGAATCTAGCGTATGAGCGCAACATATTTTACTATATTATAGTAACTTACATAGCAATAATAGTTGTTTCTACATTAATAATATTGTTTAAAAAAAGTCGCATTTTAAAAAGCAAACGTCTTGTGTGGCTCCCCTTTAGTGTGCTTTTATGCTGTGCTATATACGGCGTTTTATATATACTCTTCTCTCATTTTGTCTTTTTTTCGTTAGACATGACAGCATTTTTTTGCATAGCATTTATAGCTTTTTGGGAGAGTAGTATTAAAATAGGTTACATTGCCTCCAACTCAAACCACACAAATTTTTTCACCTCTTCGGACATATACGCTCAAATCCTCAACAAAGATGGCGTTGCTTATTTTAAGTCGGCAAATTCGTTCGATTTAACAAATTTGCAATTTAAAAAGCTACTTAAAAACAGTACCATATCTAGCAGTAAAGATATGCGATTACATATGACTGAAATAAATTGCGGCTATGTTGTTTGGCAAGAAGATGTCTCAATAATTTCTAACAAAATTGAGAAATTAAAAAGTATAAATGAAAAATTACTAAGCGAAGTTGACATGCTAAGCCAAATAAAAATGGTTGAAGAAGCTAAGAGCCGCCTTGAGCATAAAAAAAATATATTCAACCAATTATCTGATAATGTTATACCAAAAATTGAAATAATTAACGATAAATTAAACCAAATGACTGGCAAAGACATAGAGTATAAAACAAAATTATTGATGGACATAACAATTTTAGGCGCTTATGTTAAACGTCGCAGCAATATTACTTTGCTTATGCAAGATATTGAATTTTTATATGTAGAAGAATTGGTAAGCTGTTTTGATGAGTTGTTTCGGGCCCTAAAAACTACCGGTGCCGAATGCTATTTATTATGCAATCTTAGCGACAAAATTTTAGCGGAGACAGCCATGTTATTTTACGATACAGCTGAATATTTAATAGAAGAAGCCAACTTTACTTTGCATACTTTATACTCTACGCTCAGTAAAACAAGCGAGGGCTTTTTGCGCTTTACCCTTGAAATGGAGTGCATTAAGCAGTATGAAATTGATTTAAATAAACAGCTAAAAAACAAGGCCAATAAACTTAATGCAGATATTAATGTTGAAAATAGCAGCAACACCATACATATATCAGTCATAGTATCTGACATGCAAGGCGGTGAATTATGACTTATTTTGACTTATCATCGACTGAAAAATATTATCTAATCGTTCTTGCAATCGTAACTTGTTCTATAGTTTTAATTAGTTTTATTTCAAGTTGTCAGTACAAAATGCCTTTAAAGCACAATTTTTTTCTTGCGTTCGTCATCATCCTCGTCTTAATAAATTCAATAGTAATATTAGAAATAAACAACGTCTGGGGTTCTATCGACTTACTGTCCCCTTTAAGTACATATTTAGTCTCGTTCCCTTTTTATATCCACCTTGCAATATTGCTGCTAGGTTTAATTGCTGCCTTTGTTGAATTTTCATTAATATATCATCACTCAAAAAGCCACTATTTTGAATTATCCTCAAAGCAGGCCATTGAAAACCTAAATACCGGCCTATTATTTGCAAATACTAACGGTACGCTTTTATTGGCAAACCGCACAATTTACGATTTATGCTTAACTTTATTAGGTAAGGACTTGCAAAATGCAGATGAATTTTGGGGCGAGATAACGAACGAGAACTTTTTAAAGGAACACAATAATATTCCGGCCGCTAAAATTCCTACTTTTATTTTGCCAAACGGCAGTGTCTGGCAGCTCAGTAAGTCAATAATAAACATACAAAACGAGCAATTTTACCAGATAAAAGCAGAAGATATCACTGTTTTACACAAGCTATCACAAGAGATAGTACAGGCGAATAGCGCTTTACAAGCACAGCAAAACAACCTAAAAAATACTATTGACAATATTGAAAATATAACCCTGGAAGAGGAGCGGCTCGCATCAAAAATATGTATCCATTCTGATTTTGGTTCTGCAGTATTAGAGGGTAAGTTATATCTTGAAAACAGCAATATTGCGTCAAGTTTAGACGATATTTGCGCTAACTGGCTATCAGTAACAAACAAAATGAGAAATAACGATCTCTACGGAAAGAGCCAAATTACACTTGGCTCACTAAAAAACACAGCCTCAGCGCTTGGGTGTAATCTAATAGTCATGGGCGAGCTGCCTGACGACGAAAACAAAAAAGACATAATTATTTTAGCGGTTAGAGAAAACCTAATAAACGCCATACGCCATGGCAACAAGCAGCGCCTAGACGTAACATTTACAAATTCCAACGAACTTTTCACCGCTGATATATACAACGCTAACGGCGGCGGACCCCTCGAAATTAAAGAGGGTGGCGGAATTTCAGATTTGCGCAAAAAAATAGAAAATATAGGCGGCAAACTAACCATAACGTGTATAGACGGCGTGCGCATGACAATAGATATTTAAATATTGAGCTATCTATTTTGTCTTAGCATAAGATTTCAGCTCTATGTAATTAGTTATAATTTTGCACGCTGTCAAAAAAACTTTGCCTTTACATACCGTGCCTAAATGCAGTTTACATGCCGTGCGCTTTATGTTGCAAATACCATTAAACATTGATATAGTTGAGGCGAGCCTTTGGTGCTATATAATTTAATTAGCAACGCAGCAATCAAAAATTACATTAACCAATTTAAAATATTACATGGAGAAAAAATGAGCACATATATCGATGCACGAAAACCGAATACCCACAGTGATTACTCTGACTGCCCCGTGCACGTTATTACATATTTGCGTGACATGGAGACAATTAAGGGTCTTTCGTCGCGCACCGTAAACGGTTATTATATAGATTTGCGCACCTTTTTCAGGTATATTAAAAACAGCCGCTCGGCATCGCCCTTAGAGGACTTTGACAGTATTGTTTTAACCGATATTGACTTAGATTACATTGAGAGCATCGACACAAATGAGATATACGAATTTTTACACTATGTGACACGTGTGCGCGGCAACAGCCCTAGTGCCAGAGCGCGCAAGCTATCTAGCATTAACGGTTTTTTTAAATATATGTGCAATAAAAGAAAGCTAATTAAGGCAAATCCCGCACACGACATTGACTCGCCTGCCCTTAGCAAGCGCCTTCCAAAATATTTAACTTTAAACGATAGTTTAAAACTGCTTGACAGCGTTAATTCTGATTTTTATGAGCGAGATTTTTGTATTTTAATGCTTTTTTTAAACTGTGGTATGCGTTTAAGCGAACTTATAAATATCAATTTAACCGACATACGAACAGACGAAAAAACCATGCGAATAGTGGGCAAAGGTAATAAAGAAAGACTTGTTTATTTAAACGGGGCTTGCGAAGAGAGCATAAAAACTTTAATTATAGCGCGCAAAAAACTCGAAAACTTGCAAGACCAAAAGGCTCTTTTTGTGTCGAAGAGAACGGGACGGCGCCTATCGTCAAGGCGTGTGCAACAAATTGTTGAAGGTTGCTTACAAGCGGCCGGCCTAAGCGGCAGAGGGTACTCTCCGCACAAATTGCGCCACACCGCCGCCACAATGATGTATCAAGAGGGCAATGTCGACATGCTGGCTTTAAAGGAAATATTAGGCCATGCACATGTTTCAACAACTGAGATTTACACACATTTAAGCACACAACATTTAAAAGACGCCGCCGAGGCATCTCCATTTGCTAAAGTTAAACCTAAATAAAAAATTCACTTTTTATATACGCCTACCGGCAAAGACGCAAACTACCGCTATCAAAAATTGATAGCGGTAGTTTTACTTTATACTAATTATGCTTATTTTATTCAGGATACACAACTTCCTCTGTAAATATAAAGTCAAAAATGAATTCATGCTCATAATCTTGCAACACACCATTTTCATCAGTATATGTGCCAATATATTTAATTATTGTGTTTCCATCTTCAAAAGCAACATCAATCTCAATATGATAAGGCGCATTGATTTCAGAATGCAGGGCTACTTGATGTTCACCCAATGTATCTACGACCTCAGCAGTTTGCGCATAAACTTCATCCGAATAACTCATACTCCCATGAGCTATAGTTATGCTTTCGATATACCTATCAGTGTTTGCATCTGTTGGTGCACCTATATATATCTCTAGTTCATTTTTAGTAGAATTGTAAAAAAGTAAAACTCCGATTACCACAACGGCTAAAGCACATAAACCAATTACTATCTTTTTCATAACTCTCAACTTTCTGTTATATAAATAATCCGCAGGATTATTTATTGGCATATTTGGCAGTTGCCGCACTAGCGGCGAGCCAAATGCCGCACTAGATAAAAAATAAATCAGCAAGTTTATTTAAAAACTAACGTTTTAAATAAACATATCCATATGGCGGCAATAATAATTTACCATCTATATAAACTTCTTCACCGGTGATTAAATTCATCATTTTACCATTTATATCTGCGTTTGCTAGCTCAATTTGTTCGCCTGCTATATTTACGCCTACATACACTTGCTCGCCGTTATATTCCCTTTTAAACAACAATGATGTTGAGTTTATAACAATATTTTTATAATCACCACTGTGCAGCGCATTAGTACTTTTATGCGCATTAATTAACCGTGCAATCTCATTAGTCAAGTCTGTTTTAATGGGTTCATCAAAACAAGGACGCAATCCCCAATCGTCCCCCTTGGATTTTTCACCCGGCTGTGCCCACTCGCTGCCGTAATAAATGCATGGTATGCCTGGCATGCCAAATAGCAATGCGTATACGCAAGGCAGTGTGTTTTTATCGTTTAATATAGAAAAAATACGCGAAACATCGTGATTATCTACAAAAGACATAAGCTTTTTGCCCCGATAGATACACCAGCCTTCTGCGCCAAACTGCCTATTTAAAGAATGTGAGATTTCAAACATATTCTTATCGTTCATGCTGGAGAAAAGGCCTTTATAGCATTCGTAATTAGTGCAACTGTGCAACATTTCATCGTTTACAATTACGTTATAATCGCCAAAAAGCACCTCGCCTATAAGTGCAAAATCAGCTTTTAAATCTGTACAATATCTACGCAAAGTGCGCATAAAATCAGCATCAAGGCTATATGCAACATCAAGCCTCAACCCATCAATATCAAACTCCTGTATCCAGCCTTTTATACAATCGAGTAAATGCTGCACAACTTCAGGATTTTTTAAATTTAATTTTACAAGCTCGTAGTGTCCTTCCCATCCCTCATACCAAAAGCCGTCGTTGTAGTTGCTGTTGCCGTCAAAATTTATCATAAACCAGTTGATGTACCTAGAATTTTGCCTGTTTTGCAAAACGTCTTTAAACGCCCAAAACCCTCTTCCCACATGGTTAAAAACGCCGTCTAGCACAACTTTAATGTCGTTTTGTTTTAATGTTTTGCATACGCTGGCAAAGTCTTCGTTTGTGCCTAGGCGCTTGTCAATTTTTGTATAGTCCACCGTATCATAACCATGTGTGTCAGATTCAAAAATCGGGTTAAACAGCACGCAGTCTACATTTAAAAAATTAAAGTGATCTGTCCACTTTGCTACTTTTAAAATCCCGCTCGAGGTGTAGCCGTTATTTTCATGAGGTGCACCACAAAACCCTATTGGGTAAATTTGATAAAACACACTGCTTTCAATCCACATCCTGGCCTCCTGTCTACCGCATAGCGGTTTAAAGAAAAAAGCCTTTGTGCTTGGGCTAGCAAGAAATAATATAATGCCACCTAACACAAAGACTATGTACGTTATTATTAAAACTTACAATATTACATGCTTAAAATAGCTAAAACTTGTTGAATTTTAATACGTTATATAGTATATGCACGTTTAACATGCTATACACCGCTTTTGCTTAATATTTCATTTGTTACATCTACAATAACACCCGATACAATATCATTATCATCGTTAGATATTATTTTAACATACTTAGTGCCTCTTGCCGCCTTAAACACATATGTATCTTTTTCACCTTCTAAAGGACAAGCCATAATCAGCTCAATTTGCTCTGAAAAAACATTCCTGTTTATTAGATATGCATCGCTCTCAGCCTTTTCAAACTCAAGTACCTCATACATTTTCTCAGTTACAAAAACTTTATTAACCCTATACTCATACATGGCAATAGGCAAATCTGCTTGTTTAAACCCCTCAGAAAACCTACGTATAGTCCTGTAAAAGTTGTCTACCATTCTGTTTATACTTCCACTTATCCCTGCAAATTCAACCATTCCATCTACAGTAACCCTGTGCGCATAATTGCCCTCAGATATTTTATTTATATCTTCTTTTATCCTGTAAAATCCCTTTAAAACTATTTTATCTATAATTAAATAAAAAAGTATTATTATGGCAATGCCTATAATAGCGCCAATTAAAATAATTACCAGCACATTATTTATTGCTAGGTCATATATAGACGTATCGTACTGATTAACAGCCACAACTACACTTCCATGCAGCTGATAAGCACTGCGTCCGTTTTCACCGTTAATTTCGGTTGCTATTACACCGTTGTTTTCTTTTATATCTAATGTTAAATCAACACCAATATCACTAAGCGTTTTGTTTAATATTGTACCGTCTGTAGTGCCTATAATTTTACCCGTGCTTAACTCTACCGCATAAAGCACCGTGTCCGGTGTTGGCACAAATCGAGAAAAAATATAGCTCAGGTCTGTCTCTGCCATTGCCTCTAGCATACTTATGGGCTCTATGCCTATTTGCACTATGTTTTCTTTATCTTCACTCCATACGGCAACATACTGCATGTCTTTACTCTCTGCTGTGTTGGGTGTTACATCTTGCGCAAGCGCTAGATCATAATCGCTTAACATCGGCAAAAAAAAGCTCATTTGCTCGCCTGAATCAAAGGTATATCCATAATACTCCGGCACTGTGCCCGCATATATTTCTCCACTTGTATTAAATATATGTATCTCATCTATTTGCAACAGCCCTGCAATTTTTTTTAGCTCCAATATGCTATCAATAGCACTTGGGTTATTTGTTATCAAATATGCTGCCGCATTTGCTCTAATAAGGTAATCCTCTTTTAAATCTTCTTGCAAATTTTTAATTTCCAAGTCGTTGGTGTTTAGCACCTCTATCATCTGCTCAATATATAGCTCAGAAGTATTATTGAAGCTATCGGTAGCGGCACTTATTTGCAAATATGCGCTAACTGCAATAAGCAACATAAAAGATATTGAAATTACAACTATAACCCTTGTAATAATATATTTTTTCAAATTAATTATTCCCTCTTTAATTTAATACAATTAAATAAACATATATTTATATTATACAATTAAACCGTTATAAATGCAATTTTGTTTAAATTCGAAAAGGTAAAAATAGTTGTTTATTATTTGAGCTTATTGCACAAAAAAAATGCATGAAAACGCACAAATGTAATAACAAGTAATTTTTATTTATGTAAGGGACTGTTTTAAGCATGTAAATTGCTTATTATTATAGGCATTAATTTAAGCATCAACAAAAACAAACGCCCAAACCCGATTTAATTATTACGGATTTGGGTGTTTGCTTTTTTAAATTATTTATATCAGACTTGCGAATATAATTTTTTATCCAATGCGACATTTGACTCACTGCTAGTGCGGCAACCGCCAATTATGCAAATAAATAAGTATTTTAAAACTATCTTTCGCTCATGTCGATGTAATCTCTGCGTGGCATTACATTTTTAAACGCCGGCCTTACTATTTTATCTCCATTTATAAGTGCTTCTATTCTGTGTGCGCTCCAGCCGGCAATGCGGCTAACAGCAAACATTGGTGTAAAAAGCTCTTTTGGCAGGTCGAGCATGCTGTAAACAAAGCCGCTGTAAAAATCGATGTTTGCGGCAACACCTTTATAAATTTTGCGCTCTTGCGCAATAACCTTTGGTGCCAAGCGCTCAACGCTCGCATAGAGATTGTATTCTTCCTCTTTATTTTTTTCCACAGAGAGGCGTTTTACAAATTTTTCGAACATTTTTGCCCTTGGGTCACTTAAAGAATAGACAGCGTGTCCCATGCCGTATATTAAACCGGATTTATCAAAGGCTTGCTTGTTGAGTAATTTTTTCAAATACTCCTCTATTTCGGTCTCATTTGTCCAGTCTTTTACATTTTGCTTCATGTCATCAAACATTGTAACAACTTTTATGTTTGCACCGCCATGTTTGGGGCCTTTTAAGCTGCCCAATGCAGCGGCAATTGCAGAATATGTGTCGGTACCCGAAGATGTTACTACGTGCGCAGTAAACGTAGAGTTGTTGCCGCCGCCGTGCTCTGCGTGCAAAACAAGTGCTAAGTCAAGTATGTCTGCCTCTAACTTTGTGTACTTGCTGTCGGGTCTTAGTGTGTATAAAATATTCTCTGCGGTAGATAAGTTCTCCTGTGGGTTGTGTATTACAAGGCTCTCTTTTCGTGTGTAGTGGCAATATGCCTGATACGCATACACGCTCATAATCGGGAACAACGCAATGAGTTGCAAGCACTGTCTTAGCACATTTTCAGTGCTAATATCGTCAGAATTTTCATCGTATCCGTATAGTGTAAGCACACTTCTAGCAAGCGCATTCATCATATCGCCCGACGGTGCTTTCATTATTATGTCGCGCACAAATGTGGTTGGTAGGCGGCGGTATTTTGTAAGTAAGCCACAAAACTCTTCGAGCTCGGTAGCATTAGGCAAATTGCCAAACATTAATAGGTAAGCCGTTTCCTCAAATCCATAGCGTCTTTTTTCTACAAATCCCTCAACGAGGTCTTGCACCTCAATGCCTCTGTAAAAAAGTCTTCCATCACATGGCTTTTTCTCTCCGTTAACGTTTTCATAGGCCTGTACTTCGCTTACTTCTGTAAGGCCCGTAAGCACGCCATTGCCCTGCAAATCCCTAAGGCCCCTATAAACTTGATTTTGCATGTAAAGCTCGGGCTCTATTTTGCTGTTCTCTACGCATAGCTTGCTTAAATTAATTATCTCCGGAGTAATTTTGCTAAACTCTTTAAATGCGTTCGATTTCATAGTTTATCCTCCCACCAATATATTTTATACATCAATAATCAATTAAATTATCGATAATGCTATTGATTGTCTCCACTGCACAAACATTATAAACTCAGTATGCATCCCCTGAGTCAACTTTGTTTAAGATATTTATGGCACTGCTTGTTCCGAGCCTGTCGGCGCCGAGATGGACAAATTTTTCCATATCTTCCTTAGTGCGAATGCCGCCTGCCGCCTTAATTTTACACTTATCGCCAACGTGTTTTTTAAACAGTGCAATATCGTCAAATGTGGCGCCGCTAGTCGAAAAACCTGTAGAAGTTTTAATATAATCCGCGCCCGCTTTGCACACAAGCTCACACATTTTAATTTTTTCTTCATCTGTTAAAAGGCATGTTTCAATAATAACCTTTAGCACTTTACTGCCTACTGCCTCTTTTATTTTTGCTATTTCTTCGCAAACATAATCATAATCGCCCTGGTGTAAACGGCCTATGTTTATAACCATATCAAACTCTTCACATCCGTGCAAAAGCGCAAGCTTTGCCTCTTCTACTTTAATTTGCGTTGTATTTGCCCCTAGTGGAAAGCCTATAACTGTGCAAACCGGCACTGCCCCTTTTAAATAATCAACTGCTTTTTCTACCCAAACAGGATTAATGCAAATAGATGCCGTCTTATTTTCAGTTGCCTCATCGCAAATTACTTTAATTTGCTCCCATGTTGAATCCTGTTTCAACAGTGTGTGGTCAACTTTCGCTAATATTTCAGTTTTTGTCATGTTTGTATCCCCCTACATAGATTTTAAAGGCGTTTTCTAACCGCGCCTTTGGTATAACAACAATAAAAATAATGGTATATTATAATATTTTAACGTGTATGCGGCTTTTTTGCAAGTTTTATGACAAATAAACACAAAATAAATGCAAATTTAATATTAAATTAACACAGTTGTTGCTTATAATTAATAAAAGCGCCCTTAATTTAACTTTTCTAACGCTTCTTTGTCATTAATTCATCAGTAAAAAACTGCCTTTATGTTATATGTGACGCCCTAATATTTTTTACTTATAAAAATACTGCGCCTTAAAATTATTTTGCCTCGTCTTTATACATGTCGATAAGTAAATCTGTCACTCTTCCATAGCTTTTTATACCGTCTGACTGCCCGTAGCTCTGTAAAAATTCATCGTATAGTGTATCCGCCACTTCTGTTGCCGCACTGTCGTACTGCGCCCAGTATGCACTGTTATCGGCAAGGTCTATTTTAACCTCGTCGCTAACTGTACTATAAACCTCTCGCCATAAGTCAACATCCTCGTTATAAAGGGCATTGCTCAAATAAATATAAGCCAAAAGCCTGCCCGAATACACATACTCTTCATGCTCACTAGCCTCGCACGCTAGCACGGCCAAAAAGTTGCAATCTTGCTCGGGCCCAACACCCCTAACATGTGCAAGCTCATGCGCAATTGTAGACGGCAGCAAGCAAACAGGCTGGTCTGCATTTATATTTGCCTCACCCGTTAAAGGGAAAAACACTCCCGTATAATTTGTCTCGCTCATAATGCGTGAAAACAGCATTTTCTTCGGCATCACGTCGGGGCCCTCTAAAAACGGGTAAGTTTCCTCTAGGCCATCGTAAAGCCCCTCGCTCATTGCGTAAATATCGTCTTTTGGCGTATTAAAAACACCGTTTTCATCTCGTGGCACCTCTTTTGATGCGGCGCTGACCTTTTCGGCAAAAAGCATTGTTACATTATACAAGTCCTCAAGCTCTGTTGGCTGTGCTTGTACGCCCATTTTTAAAACAGCGCTTTCGCTGTAGTAATTAACACCCCAAAAATATGTAAACAGCACAACAACGCTAAGCACAATTACAGCGCTGCCCAAAATGTGCTTAAACAAGCATTTTAAACGCTCTCCCTTTGATTTTATTGTTTTTGCTATGCAAGCTATAATGTAATAAGCACAAAAAACCACAAAAGCTGCCGTAAGCACCTCGCCAAAAGAAAACGCAAACACATTTAAAACAGTACCTGTCGCCCATTTTATTTTGTCGGTAACATTGTGTGTAAACCACTCTGCCGCGGCCGTGCTACCCCTTATAAACACCGACAGTAACAGCGCAAAGCACAGCAATAAAAGAGCTATAAACTTGCGTTTATTAGTTTTAAAATCTATAATAAATTTTAATTTTTCTATTAATTTAACCACTAAATACTCCTAATTAAATACATATTAGCTCAAACAATTATTTTACGATTTACAGGGCAAAGTAAATCCGACTTATTTATAAAACAATAAGCCAAAAGCAATTTTAGTAATAACTCTTTTGGCTTATTAAATTGTAATATGTTTTTTTGACTTATTACGCAAAAAATATTATATTGCACGCAAAAACAAGCACCTGCAAAATAATATTATACTTGCCCTAGCAGGCGTATGTCATCGCCTATAAATGTTAGCACATCACAACTACCAATCAACCTAGATACAACTTTCTCTGTATATCTGCGCCTTAAATCTGCATCGTTTACTATGTTGCTTGTTATAATTGTAGGTTTTTTTGTGCACCTATTATTAATAATACTATACAGGCAAGAGCCTACATAAGGTGTTATAAACTCAGTGCCGAGGTCGTCTAAAATAAGTAGGTCTGCGCTTTCTAATGTGCGCAACGTGTCGCCGGGTTGCCCAAAGCGTTCCTTTTCCATTTTATCAAATGCATCTTGTGCACTTACATAAACAACGTTATAGCCAAGCGTTAGCACTTTATTTGCCATGGATAGTGCAAGGTGAGTTTTGCCAAGCCCCGCATGTCCACACATATAAATACTTTTGTTACTCAGAGAAAAATTATCGGCATACTGCTTGCAATAGCTGAAAATTCCATGCATTTGCTCCCTTGCGCTCACAGGCGAGTTCGCCATTTTTTCTTCGCTGTATTTGCCTAAATCAAACGTGTCAAAACTGCAAAGTGATAGCGGGGAGGTTTCGATAACTTGTTGCCTTTTAAGCTCTGCAATTATGCTTTTTGTACAGTTGCATAATTTGCCGCTAACATAACCTGTATCGCTACACTCGCCACAGCTGTACTGAGGTTCCATCTTATTATAATTAATATTTTCTTCTTTTATTATTTCGTTATATTTATTTTCAAGGCTCTGTGCCTTGTTATAAAGAGAGTCTATATCTTCTTTATTTGCGCCCTCTAGGCTAAGCGTAGCCGCTTTAACGCAAAGTGTGTTTATCTCGTCCTTAATGTTTTCAAGCTGAGGCAATTTA
Source organism: uncultured Bacteroides sp. (assembly GCA_964368295.1). Taxonomy (GTDB): domain Bacteria; phylum Bacillota; class Clostridia; order Oscillospirales; family Ruminococcaceae; genus Ruthenibacterium. The sequence goes on along the minus strand of CAYJBO010000039.1, from coordinate 7,131 downwards.
GCATGAATTTTATCGCGATAATTTCGTGCTACGGTAACGGCCTTTTGTCTTTTTTCTGCAATATTGCGCATGGCAACTTGTACAAATTCGTCATTTGTCATTTTTATCGCCTCCGTTATTAAATACAGGCACAGGTCTCACCGCTCCCGTTAAAACACTTTTTGCATTTGGGTTAGACACACTGACATTTTGCATTGTTGTATTGCTTGTTGCTATAACATCTTTTACTGTTTTTATGCCCGACGTGTGCCATTTGCGCAAAATACCGCCAACATAGCGCACACTCTTTTTATCGCCTGCCGCAGCGGCCGCCTCGGTTATCATCGTCTCATCATAATTATAGAGCTCAAACCAGTCCAAAATTAACATTTGCTCTGTCTTAGTGGCTTTTATATTTTCATACCCCAGTGCTACAAATGCTCTTTCGCTGTATTCGTCACGCTTTTTCAACTCTTTTAAGTATCGCTCTGCCGCAAGGCAAGTAGTTATTCCCTCTTTTTGCCAACCGAGCATAGCGCGCTCTATGTACCTTGCACTGCGTTTGCCTAGCGATACAAAGTGAGCAACCCCTATCAAAATCAAGTCTACCGGCATTTCATCCACCGCATACATCGAAACAAACACATTTATGTCCGACTGTGTAATTACGGCACCAACTAGCCTTTGGCACTCCTGCACTAAAAAAGACACAGACTCATCATGCTGCGCCGTGCTTAGCACCTGCTGTGTTGTCAGCCTATGATGTTTTTTCTCACTCTGCTTTGTCTCGGTAACATGCTGTTTGCTACTGTGTGTGCTTTTAATAAGCCCTGCGCCCTTCCAAAACGTCATGGCCTGTTTTACAGTGCTCTCATCTTTTATGTGCAATGCATTTTTTATTTCTGTAACATCGCATTTTTTTGTACTAACCATATAAAGTGCTACGCGCACAAATTCCTCTTCTGTGTCGCACAACCTATTAAAAATTAATTGCGGCACTTGTACGCTGTCGCCCACGTTGTCGCAAAGACGGTAAGCCATTGCCAACACAACCCCTTTTGCCAATTAATAACATGAAATTTTATAACAAAAACACCCGCCGCAAATATACAGCGACGAGTGCACTTACTGTAAAGTTAATAGACTTAAAATACTATGAACCTGCCAAAGCTTTTTCAAGCCAAATTACGCCGATATCAAGTGCGTTAAACAAACCGTTTTTATCACTTTGGCGCACCATTCTATCAATTGGCGACTTGCCAACATCGGTAGAAAGCAGCGTAACATGTATGCGGTCAGCTAACTCAACACCGTCTTCAGATTTTTTTGTAGTTAGCACTTGCATAAAAATTACATACGGATCTGCCGGGTCTCCATAATAAATATCATTTTTGCTACGCACAAGAGGACGCCCCTTGTACATGAGCTTTGCATTATACCCCATTAAATAATTCTCCTTTAAATAACATGCCAAACGGCGCACAAACAATAATGTCAATGCACCCGCAACCTAACTATTCTGCCAAATAGCTTTTTAGCAATGTTTGTAGTAAATCATCCCTATCAATTTTGCGAATATTAGAACGTGCACCTTGATACGTTGTAATATATGTTGGATCTTCTGACAAAATGTAACCAACAATTTGATTTATTGGATTGTAGCCCTTTTCTTTTAAGGCGTGATAGACCTCCGTCAATATAGTGCGAATCTCCTTGTCTCTATCGTCGTACAAAGAAAAAACAGCTGTCTTTTGGCTCATAATAACACCCCTTATCGTGGCAAATTGTAATTTAATATAAATCTGCCCCAAATTTATTTTACAATTATATTTTACCTTAAATCTCAATGTTATGCAATAGGCAAATACATCAAAAGTACAAATAAATTTTAACATACCGTAAATTTTTATATAATAATCTATTTATAACGTGTAGTTGCTAAATTGCGACTAAATAAAATCTTTCTCTTATTTAAGGCTGCTTAGGTCGTAAGGCGTATCTTGATAAACGTAATAATTTAGCCAGTTAGAAAACAAAAGCTGTGCGTGGGCACGCCACCTAAATACTACATCATTATTGGGGTCGTCCTCAAAAAAGTAGTTTTTGGGCACGTCTATGTCAAGGCCTTTTGCCAAATCGCGCTCGTATTCGTTGCGCAGTGTATATTTATCGTACTCCATATGGCCAAAAACAAATATGTTTCTTCCGCTATCGGTCGCTAAAATATGCATTCCAACTTCATCGCTCGTCGCAAGCACCCTCAGCTTATCACAGGCTTTCACCTCATCTTCACACACACACGTATGCCTGCTGTGCGGCACATAAAAAACCTCATCAAACCCACGCATAAGTGGGCTTTTACGCCTTGTAACCCTGTGCTCAAACACGCCAAAAACTTTTTTATCAAGCGCCTTTTTGCCTATGCCAAAGTGATAAAACACACCCGCCTGTGCGCCCCAACAAATATGTATAGTGCTATAGACATTTGTTTTTGAAAACTCCATTATTGCGCACAGCTCGTCCCAGTAGTCCACCTGTTCAAACTCAAGCTTCTCGACAGGTGCGCCCGTAATTATCATGCCATCATAGCTTTGATTTTTTATCTGGTCAAAAGTTTTATAAAAAGCCTCAAGGTGTGCGCCCGGCACGTGTGTGCTCTCGTGGCTGCCCATATGTAAAAGGCTTAGCTCCACCTGTAGTGGGCTGTTTGCAAGCACTCTAGCAAGCTGAATTTCGGTATCTATTTTAGTCGGCATTAAATTTACAAGCACAATTTTTAACGGTCTTATGTCTTGGGTAACTGCCCTTGCACTGCTCATAACAAATATATTGTCAGATTCCAGTGCCGAAAAAGCAGGTAAATTTTGCGGTAGAATCAGTGGCATTTTTTATCCCCTTTGTCGTCGGTTTATAAATATATGTTTTACTACAATTAAAAAAGCTTTAACTGTACAAAAAAAGCTGTTACCGATACAATAACAACAATAAATATAATATTTAATTAAATAATAGCAGTTATTATTTAAATTGTAAAGTATTTAAAGCTTTTAGTATTTACAAAGCATTACGTGTGTGTTACTATTTTGTGGTGTTTTAAATTCAGCAAAACCGATGTAGCCCGAACCAGCTTTATGATAAATTGGCAAAGTTTACAGCGAATTTGCAAAAAAACTTGCGTTAAACAAAATTAATCTATTAAAATTTTAAAAGAGAGAATTAATATGGATAACAAATACAAAAGAGTAAAATATGCGTGTTATACCGCTAACGTGTGTATGTCTGCGGTTATTATTTTGCCACCTATGCTTTTTACAACATTTAAAGATTTATACAATATTTCTTACACATTATTAGGTTTGCTTGTTGTTGTAAATTTTTGCACACAGCTTATTGTAGACCTTGTGATGTCGTTTTTTTCTCACAAATTCAACATAGAAAAAACCGTTAAGGCTATACCTGTTATTGCAGCTATTGGTTTTGCTATGTATGCTTTGTCGCCGCTTGTTTTTAAAAACAACATTTATGTAGGCCTTGTAATTAGCACCATTGTTTTTTCCGCCTCAAGCGGGCTAGCAGAAGTGCTAATTAGCCCTGTAATTGCGGCCATACCCGCTAAGGACCCCGACAAGGAAATGAGCAACTTGCACTCATTTTATGCGTGGGGTGTTGTTTTTGTAGTGCTGTTTTCAACTGCATTTTTGCAGCTGTTTGGCATGCAAAACTGGCAGATACTCGTATTGTTTTTTACACTTCTCCCCTGCATTGCCTTCTTTCTTTTTTTCGGCACAAAACTGCCAAAAATGCACACACAAAAAAAGACGTCCGGCGCTTTAAAGCTATTTTTAAACAAAGGCATGTTGCTCTGCCTACTGTGCATTTTTTTAGGCGGCGCAAGCGAAAACATAATATCGCAATGGGGCTCTAGCTATATAGAAAAATCTCTGCTTTTACCTAAGTTTTTAGGCGACATTTTAGGCGTTGCACTTTTTGCAACTGCGCTGGGCATAGGGCGAAGCCTTTACGCAAGCCGTGGCAAAAATATATATTCTACTATATTTCGCGGCTCAATAGGCGTTACAGTGCTATATGCACTTGCAATATTTGTAGACGTGCCCGTATTAGGCGCACTATTTTGTGCTTTAACAGGTTTTTTTGTTGCAATGATGTGGCCCGGCAGCCTTATTATAGCCTCTGACAAATTCCCTAAAGGCGGCGTAGCTCTATTTGCACTTATGGCCGCCGGCGGTGATTTAGGCTCTTCGGTTGGGCCGCAACTTGTAGGCCTTGTAACAGATATTGCCATAAAAAGTCCCACTATTGAAGCCATTGCCACAAATTTAAATTACACGCCCGAGCAAGTTGCAATAAAAGCCGGCCTTGCTGTTGGAATGCTCTTCCCTGCTTCGTCAATTATAGTCTACGGTTTTTTATATAGCCACAACAAAAAAAAGCATACTCAAAACAGCGCAAGTGATAGCGCCACATAGAGTTTATTGTTTACAACAAATAAGCATAGTCAAATACGCAGGATAGTAGCAGCACTTTTATATTCACATTTTTTATACTGTACATATAATTACATGCATCATTAACAGTTATTTTAATTTTATCGGACATTTTTACTGCACCAACTACTTTATAATGCAGACCTTTTAATTTTAAAGCAAAAAAACTGTAATTGCCAAACAACACTTTACACAAACAGCCATAATGTAGTATAATATATATAATTTGCGGGTAATTGCACTTAAAATATATGGCGATTTTGTGTAAATTACCTTTATTTCTGTGCGTAAGCCGCACAGCACACATGTTTTACAAGGAGCAATCAGCTTGGCAAAATACTCAACAAATAATGCGCAAGAAACCGAAAAATTAGGCTATGACCTTGCAAAAAAAATGACTGAGGGTCATCTTATTCTTTTTAGCGGCGGCCTCGGTGCCGGTAAGACTTCTTTTTGTAAAGGGGTTGCCCGTGGCCTAGGCTACACCGGCCATGTCACCAGCCCTACTTTTTCAATAGCAAACGTTTATGAGGGCAATTTGACATTTGCACACTTCGATTTGTACAGAATTAACGATGTTGAAGACCTTGAATGCGCCGGTTTTTACGATTACCTGGACGGCGGCGCAGTAGTTGCCGCAGAGTGGAGCGAAAATGCCCCTTTTATTCAAAAGGACGATAAAACAATTTTTGTATCTATCGAAATTTTAGGCGACGACAAAAGGATAATTACCATTGAAGGTGGAGGCATTATTTGAATATTTTTTCACTCGATTGCGCAGGAAAATCTGCCGGTGTTGCAATATGTTGCGACGGCAAGCTTGTATATGAGAGCTACAAACACACACAGCAAACCCACAGCGAAACTTTGCTGCAAATGTGCGATAGCGCATTTAAATCTGCAGAAATTACGCCGAGTGATGTTGATCTTTTTGCAGTTACATCGGGCCCCGGCAGTTATACAGGTCTCCGGATTGGCGTATCATTAATTAAAGGACTTGCTCTTGCGCAAAACACACCCTGCGCAGGCGTGTCAACATTAGAGACCCTGGCAGAGGCATACATGTCGGATGCACTTATAGCAACCGTATTAGACGCAAGGCGAGACAATGTTTTTTGTGCGGCGTTTGAAAAAAACGATGACATTTTAACAAGAATATTGCAAGACGAGCTTATAAATAAAGATGTTTTTTATGACACTATAGCAAAAATTTGCATTGCAAAAGGATACAAGCACATTGTTTTTATGGGCGATGGCTCTCATTTATTCAGCGGTAGAGACCTTGTAAAATCATGCCCGGCCGGTTATAACAATGGACGCGCCCATGCAATTTGTAATATTGCGCAAAAAATGTATTCCTTAAATTTACACACCACGGCATCTCAGCTTTTGCCTAACTACTTGCGCCCCTCACAAGCCGAGAGGCAGTTTAATAAACCTAAATAACAAAGGATTTAAAAACCATGATAAAAAAAGTAGCTCTGACGTGTGATCATGCGGCATATGATTTAAAAGAAGCCGTAAAATTACATCTTACACAAAAAGGCATCGAGTTTATAGATTGCGGAATTGATAGCGCCACTTCTTCGGTAGACTATCCTGACATGGCAGAAAAAGCATGTGCGCTTGTGCTAAGTAAAAGTGCAGATGCCGCCCTGTTGCTTTGTGGCACGGGTGTTGGCATGTCCATAGCCGCAAACAAGATAAACGGCATACGCGCATGTTGTTGTAGCGATGTTTTTAGCGCTTCACTCTCAAGGATGCACAATGATACAAATGCACTTTGTCTTGGCGCAAGGGTACTCGGCATCGGCCTTGCATGCAACATTATAGACGCGTTTTTGTCGTCTGAGTTTGAGGGCGAGCGCCATGCACTGCGTGTAGATAAAATTACAAAACTTGAAAGCAACCAATAATTTTTTTGCTTTTAAAGCCGGCACAACAGCAAATATAATTTAAAATGTAAACTTGCAAAACTTATTTATTTTAAGTTTTGTTAAAATATTAATTACGACAGAATGGAGTAGTCTATATGAAAAAAACACCTATTATAATGGACCATCCCCTAGTACAACACAAGGTAAGTTTACTGCGTAACAAAAACACAGGTACCAAAGAGTTTAAAGAGCTTGTAAGCGAAATTGCAATGCTTTTATGCTATGAGGCCACAAGGCATTTACCAACAGAGGAGGTTGAAATTACAACACCTGTTGCAGTGGCTCGCACTCATATGTTATCCGGCCGCAAACTTGCTATAGTTCCAATTTTACGCGCCGGTCTTGGCATGGTTGACGGCATGCTTGCACTGTTGCCTGCTGCAAAAGTTGGCCACATTGGCATGTATAGAGACGAGAGCACACTTGAGCCCGTAGAGTACTATTGCAAACTACCGGAAGACATAGCAGAGCGTGAGGTTTTTGTTTTGGACCCAATGCTTGCAACAGGCGGCAGCGCGGTAGACTCAATAAATCAAATAAAAAAACGTGGTGCTAAATCAATTAAATTTGTTGCAATTATTGCAGCACCAGAGGGTATTGAAAAATTAAATAACGCTCACCCGGATGTTGAGATACTAGTTGCCGCTAAAGATGAGAAACTTAACGAAAACGGCTACATTGTGCCCGGACTAGGCGATGCGGGCGACAGA
>CAYJBO010000038.1:7500-24711 GCA_964368295.1 uncultured Bacteroides sp. | reverse complement strand
AGCATTGCCGATATTTATTTTGCCGATGCAATGCAATCCATAACAAGGGAGAACGAACAGTATTTTATCGACCTTGAAGCGAGCATTACAAGCGGTGCCGAGGAAACGGTTTTGGCAGAAATAGAAGCATTAAAAGCAAAAAGTAGCTACCCCGGAATATCTTTCGAGCCGCTGAGCAGTGATGCATTTGATGACACAATAGGGCAACTTTTAGGGGCTATCGCAACCTCTATCTTCCTTGTTTTCATGGTAATGGCAATGCAGTTTGAGTCCCCACGGTTTTCGTTCATGGTTATGACAAGTGTAATGTTCTCGTTTATCGGCTCATTCGTATTATTGTTTATAACCGATATGGACATATCTATGATTTCGCTAATGGGTATATTAATGCTTATAGGTATAGTTGTAAACAACGGCATATTGTTTGTGGACACAACAAACCACCTAAAAGCCACAATGCCACTGCGAGACGCTTTAATTCAAACAGGCAAAATGCGTATGCGCCCAATTTTAATGACCACCATGACGACAATTTTATCAATGATACCGCCGTCCCTCGGTATAGGCGAGGGCTCAGAAGTATTGCAAAGCATGGGCATAGTAATTATAGGCGGGCTTATCACATCAACACTGCTTGTGCTACTGCTAATGCCTGCATTCTACATGATTATTGATAAGAAAAATAAGGTGAAGTAGCAACAAAAAAACCTGCCGCTGTGCTGAATTTATGCGCAGTGGCAGGCAAAATAAAAAATATAAATGAAAGGAAACTTAAAATGTTCAGACGACGAAGAGTTGTAGTAAGGCGACCGATGAGAAGAATGAGAATGGGATGCTTTACAATATTATTGCCGATTTTCGCATTAGTCGGGCTTGTGACGATGATTTTTTAGCCATAAAAAAATTAATGCAACAACAATATATTTTAGTGGCAAAAGCATAGCTACTTTAATAAATAAAAAAACAAAAACGATAGGAGATAAGATAATGTTTGGACTTGGAAAAAATAATAAAGGCGAATTTAAAGAGGTGCTAAAGCAATGCACTTGCCTAAAGGACGAAATTGTGGAACTTTTATAAAGCAATAACGCTTTAAGCGGTGCTGATATGGCAAAAATCAACCAAACTTTGCAGGAGTACGAAAAAACAAAAGAGGAAATGCTACCTATTAAAAACAATGCAGATTTAAAACCGAGAGAAAAACTATCTGCTGCATCCGAGAAAAAAGATGTTATTAACAAGATCAAAGCAGATTTGGAAAATGCTAAAAAATTATTGGAGGGAAAATAATTATGAAAGAGCCCCAAAACAAAAGACGCAGACGAATATTCTTATTGGCAGCCGCTGTTATAATAGTTGTTGTACTGGTTATAATACTTTTATAATATAATAATTATAGCACCTGCTAACCAAAGCCAGCTTTATTTAGCGCTATAATAAAACAAGGAAAAACAGGACACAAAAACTTAATTAATAGAAAACATCCGCTACCTTAGCGAGAGTAAAGCAAAAAAGTCGTCGTTAAGAATTGTTCTTTTTTGAATGTACTCTCGCTTGGGGGGCGCTAAAGGGTGTGGCGCCCTGGGTCCGGGGACATCGCCACGACTCGCCTAAATGCCGCCATTGCATGGCGGCACGCTCGTTGTACTAGCACTGCGGTGCATCGCAATTGCCCCGGCGGTTTTGCTTCTTTTGCCGTACAAAAGAAGAGGTAAGGGATAAGAAAAATAAACCGCACCCACTTTATGACATACACAAGCTAATATAAATAATACAAAAAGACACCTATTAATATCACAAATTAGTTTTGATTTGTGATATTTTTTACACAAAAAACATTACTATTTAGATATCTCTAAATAGTAATATTTACATTAACTGCCCAAGTTTTCTCTTATAATATTTTTTAATCTCGTTCAATAAAATCAATTTAACCGCTGCATTTCCTGTGCATATCCGCCGATATATAACCTTGTGTCCGGGTGAGCTATCCCTGGGTAATATACCACCTCATACCCCGGGAATGGCTCTGTCACAATCTGCACATCTGTGTACATAATATAATCCTCAACATTGTCAGAGCTGCAACCGAGGTAAAGCACATCTGCGCTTGTCTCATGCAAAAGTGCGCCCCGTGCATACTCCATGTTTTCGTCTATATAATTTACGTAAACTTTCATTGTGCCTCCCCAAAGGTTTCTTATAAAATAAACCTCTTTAGCATCGTCGGTGATGTAGTGGCTCATATTATCAGTTTCCTCCGACGTAAAGTACATGTTCATTATATCTACTGGGTATTCGTAGCCGTAAGCGTTAAATATCTGCTCATAATCGGTTATATAGCTAACCTCATAAACATTGCTGTAGTTTTGATAATAGTTGTCATCAAAGACAGCCAGGAGCCTATGATTATTGCCGTCCTCGTCCGTTTCAAAAAGATAATACTGTGTGACATTTAGCCCAAACTGCCCGGCGTACTGCACAACCTCCATGTCTATTATCTCTTTTGCGTCCACCTTTAAAACAAAGGTGTTTTCGAGGCCGTTTTGTGCGTACATCTCGCTTAAATTTTCATCTTCAAGTATTGCCTGCACTAGCTGTACATCAGACCACCCATATTCATCGTGGTAATATCTATCCATTTCCTCCACAATTAAACCCGGGTAATATTGTCCGTCTTCACGTGCACTGCTGTAATATTCAATTATATCCTCATTCTCCGCATAAGGCTGCATAGATACAAAATCTTGATATGCAATAGCATCAGCCAGATATTTAAAGGCGACTTCTTCTGCATTTGTGTAACTGCGCTCATATATCACAAAATTACCGTTTGAGTATGTAAAAGCTTCGCCATGGGTGTCTTTTAATTCAAAATTGCTCAAAAATCCTATTGTGTTTTGTGTAATTTCATCTGTGTTTGTCTCATATCCCTTTGCTATAAATGTGTGCTGTATTAAATTTTTATTCCAATTATCAAAAAACTGCGCCTCAAAATCTCCCTCCGACACAATATTCATGTTTTGCCTATACTCTGTCGGCTCATATCCACCATCTGCATACTCGTATTGTATCGAGAAAGCCTCTGCCATTTGAAAAACCTTGCCGTTAAATTTCATAAAAGATTTTGCAAACACATAGTCGGACGATGTTATCCCAAAATCCAAAATATCGCCGCCAAAAGCAAGATAATTTATGCCGTCAACCTCTGTGTATTCTATATTAAACTGCATGCCCTCTTCGCCGTAAAAAGACAGCGGATACTCACCCGCATGGCTTACGGCTCCGCTTTCATTTAAATAGTAAACGTGTACTATATTCTGCCACTCCGCGCCTATAAAATGCTCGCTTGTCGTATTAAACATTTCATCGGTATTGCCATCGGCATCGCTGTTGTGTACACGTGCAATAACAAGCTCATACACGTCGTCTGCATTGAGGTCAATGAGGTTTGCGTAAAAATAGCCCATATAGTCGTCGGTCAACTCGCCATAAGATGAGGATAGTGCTTTGCGGTAGGAGCGCACAAGCGCATTATATGCGCTATAATCTATGTTTTTAGGATTTTCATAGCCGTAATTATTTTGCTCGCCTATATTTTCAGGGTTATCACTCTCGCCATTTTGCTCTTCCCCAACTTGAATATTTTCAAGTGCACCGCTCAATGTATCACCCAGATTATTTTCACCACTAGCCCTGCATGAGACAAGGACAAACGACAAAATTGTTATTACTGCAACGATTGAATATATTTTCTTCATTTAATAATTCTCCTCTACCCCACTGTGTCATATTTAAATATCCACTCTATAACACCGTTTTCTCCAATTAGCTGCGCTGTATTTAAAACGAAGCCCTCGTAATAACCGCCTGTTTTTTAAAACAAAAAGTGCACAGTGCTAATACTATAATCAACGCAAGTAAAAACACAAATAATTTTTCATGGTATAACTTTTATTCAACCCTTTATCAAAACTGTTTTAATGCCGTAATCATCGCTATAATTTATAAGCACAAGATAATTTTCAATAGCCTGGTGAATAAATGTTCTCTCGCTACTTGTTATTGCTATTGGTGCGTTTATATCGCCTGCATGGATGATTTTGCCGCCATCGCTAAGGCTGGCTACGTAAAAATCTTCGTAATTATATGTTGCCTTGCCTGTTTCCTCCGGAATAGAGAAAGTCTCCCTAGTCCCGTCTGCAATATTAATTTTTGTCACTGTGTCATATCCTGTAACCATAATAGTATCATCAAGTACTCGATAATCCGCAGACATACCCTCAAATACGTCAAGATAAAAATGCTCTTTTAATGTCTTTGTATTTAAAGTGTATATCCCGACATGCCCTGTCTGACTTCCCGGCACGGCTATGGCGCAGACGACAAATTCCCCCTCGTTTGTTATCTGCACATTGCCGAAGCTTGCGAGCCTAAATTCCGGCGGCGTTTCCTCAGCAAAGCTCATATTATCCATTAGCCATGTGCTCGGAATAAATATACTTTCGCTCGGATTACCTTCTGCCGGTTGTAGTGCGAGCCCATCTTCAAATGTCGCACCCCACCATGCGTTTTCCCCAGCAAAGGGCGAGCCGTCATAGGAATAAGTTGGGTTTGAGAGGTCGACATTTTTAAGGTATTCCGGAAGTTCTAAAACTACGGTATTTATATTTACTGAGTCAAAGCCAAAGTAATGCATAAAGCGGTCCTCTGTCCAAAATGATATACTGTCGGTGCTCTTTTCATACCTAAGGCTGTCGATAACTACCGGGTTGTCAAACTGCTCTAAATAAAGGCTTTGACCTGTTGTCGTATTAAAAAACTCCACCGCACCTTGCCCTTGGTAATTGCTTTCATCTGCAAACTTGTATACCGCCACAACCATTTCGCTGTAGTAAATATACCTCACATCTTTTAAAGAGCTCATCATGTCTGGCATTGATGAAGTTGGAACAAAATACTCACCGTTTATCTCAATATCCCCAAACGCCGTCATGTCAAACTCAGGGACGGGTGTGTTTTCCGGCACTTGCGAACTCTCTGTATCACCGCTGTTATTATTACTGTTTGCAGCAGCCTCGTCCTGTAGCCCTGTGTCGGAAAATCCATCGGTAATTGCCTGTGCTAAGTTATCGCTATTAGTATTGTTATTTGTGCAAGCTGTTAAAAATATAAAAACAGCGCTAAAAGCAAGTAGATAAATAAGTATTTTTTTCATAGCTAGCCCCTTTCAAAAAAGCACGCATCTTTAATATTTATAAAAAGTATATCCATATATTGATTTTTAAACATCGTGTGTTTTCGCTGATTATTAATTTTTTATATTATTTTTTAGCAAGAAGCTAATTAAAATACTAATAATGCGCAAAGACATATTACGGCTTAGTTTTTTTAAAAGTCTTTGTTTGTCAGCACCTCTTATTATAAAAGCCCCTTAATAATGGATATAAACAAAAAATGACACCGAGCGTTACTCGGTGCCAAATTGGCGCAGCGCCACGCTGCTTTTGGAGATTGTGGCCCCTTATAATTCTTACAGCACAGCGGCCTATTGATGGTTTTTACCACTTTACTAGCTATACTTATCTAAAGCTTCTCCCATTATATTAAAAATATTTTCGCATCACCGCGTTATTTTTATCCGCGGCAATCAATTTCCACTTTGCTCGCGTACGTTCTCACAATACATTTTTCTTATTCTTTCGTACTCTCCAAGCCCCTTTACTAAGCAGCGCACTGTAAATCCATTTGAAATAAGCACGCTTTTTAAGCTGTCCTGTTCATCAGATGCCATGTCGTTATTTGCATGGTCACCTGCAACAAGCATTAATGCCGTAAGTAGTACCTTTTTATACCCATGCTTGTTTAAATCTTTTATGGTGCTGTCAATTTCGGGGTATCCCTCTACTGTACAAGTAAAGATGTTTTCAAACCCTGCCTCTTGTGCAATGTAATTCATTGCAGGGTAAATCATGTTTGCATGATGCTCACTACCATGCCCCATCAATACAATTGCCTCATCCTCTTCTACATTAATACTAGTTACTAAAATGCTGAGGATGTTTTTTACAGCTTCAGTGTCTTTTAAAAGCGGCTTTGCAATCTTTATAGTGTCAAATTCATGCTCATATTTTTTCGCCGCCACACACACTTTTTCATACTCTATGCCAAAAATTAAATGTGTGGGCAGAATAATAACTTCTCTTATATTTTCGCTTTTCATCTTCTCTAGCGCCGTGCAAACATTGTCAATTAATACTCCGGATTTTGCTAGTTTTTTTCGTATCATTTCACTTGTAAAAGCCGTATAAATAGCACAATCTTTAAAACTGTCTTTTATTTCATTCTCCACTGCGGTAATATTCTTTATTCTTGTTTCTTCATAACTTGTGCCAAAACTTGCAACTAAAATTGCTTTTTTCAATTTTTCCAACTCCATTTCAACTACTGCTAGCACTGTCTAACCTTGATAAAAACTCACACATGGCTTTTGCGCTGTCAAAGGTTAAATCTGCGGCATTTTTTACACATTGCGGCACATCATGCGCTCCCTCAAATGCAATGCCAATATCTGCTGTTTTAAGCATACCTATATCGTTTGTGCCGTCGCCTATTGCGACAACGTAATAGTTTTCAGCTTGTAATTTTTCAACAACACTGGTTTTATCGCATATTTTTTTAATGCCACAAATTTTTTCGTTTTCTATTTTTGCCGTTGAACACACGTACCTATCACATATGCCTAAGCGCTTTATAAGCGGCTCTATCCACACATCAAGGTTGCCTGTAACAATAAGGCACTTATCTTTGTGCAACAAAAGAAACTCTATAACATCTTCAAACACGTCAATGTTTTCAGCTTCTTGTCTTGCGTATAAAAGCGGCACATTTTTCAGCATGTCAACCCTTTTTGTAAAGCTAACTTCAAAATCTTCTGCCGCTGTCATTGCTTTAATTGTAAGCGCACTCATCTCTTCTTCTTTGCCTATATAGCGTGCTATTTTAGGCAAAAGTTCCTCTTTTGTCACCGTGCAGTCTAAATCGAAAACAAATTTTATCTGCGCCATTTTATCGGGCATTTCATCTTTTAAAAAGCTCATAGAGCATAGCGTTAACGATAGCCGCAGCCACGTTACTTCCTCCTTTTCGGCCTTTTGCAACTATGTGCGGCACACCGCTTTTTAAAATCAGTTCTTTCGACTCTACAACATTAACAAAACCAACAGGCACACCTATAATTAGCGATGGTGCAACTTTATTTTGTTTTACAAGTTCATTTAAGGTAATAAGTGCCGTTGGCGCATTGCCTATGGCAAAAATAAGAGGTTTTTTTATTGTTGCGGCTTTTATCATGCACTGTGTTGCCCTTGTAGTCCCCTCGTTTTTGCTCTTTATTGCAACGTCCTCATCACCAATAAAACAATGCACTTCGCTGCCGTTTTCTGTAAGAATTTTTTTATTTATGCCTGCCATTGCCATGGTGGTATCGGTTACAATTACACAGCCATTTTTAAAAGCACTCATTGCGCTCTCTATTGCATCGTGTGAAAAGGCAAGGTTTTCGACGTAATCAAAATCGGCTGTGGTGTGTATTACTCGCTTTAAAATTGGTCTTTGCAAGCTATTAATTGCCACATCGCCCAACTCTTTTTCAATTATTTCCATGCTCTTATTTTCAATCTCATGCGGTAATAATTTTTCAATCAAAATTCAATTCCCTCTCTAGCTGCAAGCCCTTTATCATACGGGTGCTTAATTTTTTTAATTTCGCTTACATAATCCGCAAGCTCAATCAAGTGCTCACTTGGGCCTCGCCCTGTCAAAACAATTTCGCAATTATTATTATTTTTTATAAATCCACAAAGAAGCTCTTCACTAACAAAGCCCAGTGACACAGCTCCTATAATTTCATCGAGAACAAGCAATATGCTCTTTGCCTCATACTCTTTTATTATTTCACACAGCATTTCATTATGTGACTTTGTCGCTTCTTTTTTTTCTTGTTCACTCATTTGAAATGTAAATTTATCGCACTTTAACGCGCGCATGACTTTAATGTTATCTATACTCTCTAAAATTTTAATCTCAGATGACGGCTTGGCTTTCAAAAATTGTGCAAAAACAACCTCTTTGCCAAAGCCCGCCGCACGAATACATAGACCAATAGCACAAGTGGTTTTTCCTTTTCCATCACCGTGGTAAATATGCACCTTGCCCATAATCATACCCCTCTCTCCAAAATTTCATATATGAGTTTCATGTCTAACGCCTTTCTTGCTTCACTTGCAAGTTTATCGTATTCACGTTGTTTTTGTGTGTTTAAGTCCTCTCTTTTGCCTTGAGCATACACTACACCTTTTTTCTTGGCAAGTGCGGTAAGCAGTTTTGTTACTATGCCATCGGCATCAAAAAAACCATGCAAATAAGTGCCACATACATTCCCCTCGCTCATGCCGTCGGGGCACAGCCCCTCTTCTTTTTGCACTAAAATATTCATGTGTTTTGGGCAATTCGTCGTTCCCATGTGTATTTCATATCCCTCTATGTTTTCGCCATTTAAGCAGCCGAAAATCCCCGTTGCATTCTCTACTTTTCCTAATACTCTTGTTCGCCTTTTTTCTTTTTGAAACACCGTATGCACGGGCAAAAGCCCAATGCCACACACTGTGCCGCCTGCCTCTACGTTGTTTGGGTCTGCTATGGTTTCGCTTAACATTTGAAAGCCACCACAAATACCAAAAACCGCACCGCCTTTGCTCGCATACTGTTTTATTCTCACTTCAAAGCCGCTCTCTCTTAAATATTTCATATCATCAATTGTGTTTTTTGTGCCCGGTAAAATAAGCAAATCCGGCTCTCCAAACTGTGCCACACGCTCAATATACCTCACTTTTATTCCGCCAATCATGTCGAATGCGTTAAAATCGGTAAAATTTGATATTTTAGGAAGCCTTACAACAGCTATGTCTAACACATCACTTTTCTCTTGTTCAAACACGCTAGAAAGGCTGTCTTCATCGTCTATTTTAACGCTCATATACGGCACAACACCAACACACGGCACGGGCATTTTTTTATACAGCATATCAATACCCGGCTGTAAAATCTCTTTATCTCCACGAAATTTATTAATTATTATGCCGCGTAAATAGTTTTTTTCTTCGTCATTAAACAGTGCATAAGTGCCCAAAAGTGAAGCAAAAACTCCACCTCTGTCTATATCTCCGGCAAGCAAAACAGGCGCTTTCGCCATTTTTGCCATACCCATATTAACTATGTCATTCTTCATCAAATTTATCTCTGCCGGGCTGCCTGCACCCTCTATAACAATTATGTCGTTTTCGCTGGCAAGCTCGTTATAAACCGCTTTAACTTTATTTGCAAGATGCTTTTTGTGTTCGTAATAATCTCTTGCCTTCATATTGCCCAAAACCTCGCCGCAAAATATTACCTGAGAGCCTATGTCGCTTGTCGGTTTTAGCAAAATTGGATTCATTCTCACATCGGGCTCACGCATCGCCGCCTCTGCCTGCACAACTTGTGCACGCCCCATCTCATAGCCATCACTTGTAATAAAAGAGTTTAATGACATATTTTGAGATTTAAACGGCGCTACTTTATAGCCATCCTGTGCAAAAATACGGCACAGTGCCGCAGTTAATATACTTTTGCCGGCATTAGATGCCGTACCCTGTACCATAATTGCCTTAGCCATTTTTTATCGCTCCTATCAAACGTTCGTTTTCTTCGTGGCCTCTCACCGCTGTGCGGTAAAATGTGTCGTTCAGTCCGTGATAATTACCACATTCCCGGATTAATATATTATTGATTTTTAGTCGCTTCGCCAAATTTTCATCAGCTTTAAATAGCAAAAAGTTTGTGTATGATGTATAGACTTTATCTGTATATTTAGATAGTTCTTCGCTTAAAAACTTGCGCTCTATTTCTATTAAATTTACTGTTTTATTCACAAAATGCACTTCACTGCAGGCCGCAACGCCAGCCACTTGTGCCGCTACACTCACACTCCACGGCTGTCCGGCTTTGTTTATTTGTCGCAATAAATTAATATTACTACACATACAATAGCCAAGCCTTAAACCGGCTATTGCGTACATTTTTGTAAATGCTTTTAAAACTATTATGTTATTATAATTAAGCAAGAGCGGCTTTGCCGTAAGCTCTCTTTCTTTTTTTGTAAAATCAATAAAACATTCATCTATAACTAAAAGCACTCCGTGTTTTTCACATTCTTGCGCTACTTTTTCTATAAATTCACGGCTTACTACATTGCCTGTAGGGTTGTTTGGGTTGCATATAAACACAATATCGTGCCCTTTAATTTTACTCATATAATCTTCTTTTGGCTCAAAATCATTGTCAGGCAAAAGGCTATAGTAATTCACAGTGCAATTTTGCAGTGACAATGCTGCCTCGTACTCAAAAAAAGTGGGCGCAAAAACAAGCGCCTTTTTAGGCTTTAAGCTAAAAGCGATTTTATAAATTATATCTGCGGCACCATTGCCAAAAATTATATATTCTTCTTTTATACTTTCTTTTTGCGCCACGGCTTTATTTAATTCTCTGCACTCGATATCAGGGTAATGCTCTAGCATATCAACACTGTTTATAATTGCGTTTTTAACAGAGTGCGGCATGCCAAAAGGGTTGATATTCGCAGAAAAATCTAACGGCATAATGCCTGTTTTTAATTTATGAGTATAAATGTCTCCGCCGTGTATCATAAAAAGCTCCCTAATATTTTAAAAATTAACAAATGCGCTAAGCATATAATTATTGCAGAAATAATTGACGTTACTGTCATCAGTTTATTCGCTACTTTTATATCATCTGCGGTAATATCTCTTAAATTATCTCCAATTGTTGGCTTTTCAACCTTTTTGCCAAAATAAAACGCATCGCCTGCAAGCTGTACGCTCAGTGCCCCTGCGCACACAGATTCAGTCTGTGCAGAGTTTGGGCTCTTGTGTTTTTTTCTGTCTCTTTTATATATTACAAAAGCATTTTTTGTGTTAAGCCCACAAAAAAAACTTGCACATATCATTGCTAATGCAGCAAACCTTGCCGGAATAAAATTCGCTATATCATCTATATATGCTGCCGTTCTCCCGAATAAAATATATTTTTCGTTTTTATAGCCTATCATAGAATCCATTGTGTTTATGCCTTTATATAAAAACGCAAGTGGTGCACCGCCTATCCCCATAAAAATCAATGGCGCCACAACGCCGTCGGTTGTGTTTTCTGCCACTGTTTCAACTGTTGCTTTTATTATAGATTTTTCATCGAGGCTCTCTGTATCTCTGCCAACTATGTAAGACAAATATTTTCTCGCACAGTTTATATCATCATATTTTAAGGCAGTGTACACTTTCATACTCTCGACCCTCAAAGATTTTGTGGCAAGTATTTGAAAGCACCAGAAAACTTCAAGAACGAACGCTAAAATAGGGCTAATTTTGTTTATGGCAAAAAGCAGGACAAAAGGTATAAAAAAACATGCCATGCACACAGCAATTGTTAAAATTGCACCGCCCAACAGTGCCGATTTCACACGCTTTCTTAAAAATTTCTCAGTTTTTGAAATCAAGGCGCCTATATAGCAAATCGGGTGCTTAATTAACTTTGGGTCGCCAAAAATTAAATCAAGACAAAATGCTAAAATTACAATTAAAAATATATGCATATTAGCTCCAAATTAAAAAGTGCTTTTATATTTAATGATTTCGACATGGTGTTTTAAAAATCTCTATAGTACGTAATATCAACCTGTTTTAACACTATCAATTTTGCGGAGTATACTTTTCTATTGATAAGTTTTCAAAGCTGCTCATCGAATTATAAATTGACATTGCCATATCGATTAACGGAAAAGCCATAGCCGCACCCGTGCCTTCTCCAAGGCACATGTTTAAATCAAGCAGATAATCTTTTTTTAGCTCTTCTATCAACATTTTACCTGCCGGCTCTGCCGAAATATGTGTTGCGAACATATAATCTGCCGCATTTTTGTTAATTTTTATTGCAAGCAGTGCCGCAACAGAAGATATAAACCCATCAATTAGCACGGGGACACGATTTATTGCCGCTCCTAAAAAAACACCTGTTAACGCGGCAATGTCAAAACCACCAACTTTTGCAAGCACATCAAGTGCGTCGTTTTTATCCGGTTTATGGAGTTCTAGCGCATTTTTTATTATTTGCGCTTTGTGCAGAACACCCTGCTTTGAAAGGCCCGCACCCATGCCTGTAACTTCATAAGGATTTTTTTGCAAAAGGCATGCCGTAATTGCGCTGCTAGTAGTTGTGTTACCTATGCCCATCTCCCCTGTTGAAAACAAATTATATCCTTTTTGCACATATTCTCCTACAAGCTCTATGCCAATTTGCACGGCATCTATAGCTTGCTGTTTGCTCATTGCCTGCTCTAGCGAAAAATCCTTTGTTCCTTGAGCTATTTTTTTATCGATAACGCCGCAAATGGGCTCGTTACCTAGCATCCCCACGTCAACCACAACAACGTGCGCATTAGCACAGCGTGAAAGTATGCTTATGCATCCGGCATTCTTGCCCATCTCCGTGGCAACCGCCCTAGTAACATCGCTGCTGGTTTGTGTAACATTTTGTGCCACAATGCCGTTGTCTGCACACATTACAAAAGTACATTTTTTATCAACATTAAAATGCTCTGTCCCAAAAATGCCTGCCATTTTAATTGCAACATCCTCAAGCTTGCCAAGGCTATTTAACGGCTTTGCTATGCTGTCCCATTTCATTTTAGCTTTTTTCATCGCCACTTCATCAAGGCTTTTAATTTTACCATTTTGCATATATTCGAACCCTTTCCACAAAGGCTAAGTTCCTTTGTGATGTATTCTTTTTTGTATTAGCGCTAGCTGATATAAATCGGAAGGCTGGCATACTTGCCCCACGCCAAAAATAAATTTCAGAACTTAAATTTTTATGGTATTTAACAGCAAAAAACTGCTTTAATTATCAGTGTACTTTTCACACCCTGCCACAAATCGCTTTGCAATATGAGAGCACCCAACGAAGTGTATATGTGGGTAAAGCGCAAATAAGCTTTCTTTTATATATGCCGAGCGCCATTTTTTACCCGATTTTTTTATAGCTGTAAGCGCCTTTTCGTCCTCTTTCAAATTAGACTTTGAGTAGTGAAATTCATGAGCTGCTACTTCTTCACCTTTTTTTACAAGCATGTTATCTTCGTCTGCAATTAATTTTACATAGCCAAAATTTTGCAGTTTTTCTGTCATCACGCTTTCCATTTTAATTACATCGCACATTTTAAAGCCGCCAATGCTGCTGCCAAGGTACATAAACCCACCGCACTCAGCATAAATTGGCATGTTTTTTTCGTGTGCATCTTTTATACTTTTTAGCATAGTTTTATTTTCGCTCAATTTTTTCAAATAAAGCTCGGGGTACCCACCACCTAGGAAAATGCCACCTATTCCGGTGGGCAAAACGCTATCTTTTAAAGGCGAAAAATATACTATCTCTGCACCATAAGATTTTAGCATATCGAGCGAGTCCTCATAATAAAAGCAAAACGCCTCGTCTTTTGCAACTGCAATTTTCACACTTGGAGCCTGTTTTTCTATCTCGTTTGGCGCATTTAAAGCCTTTGCACTTTTTGCAATTTGCAAAATTTCATCAAGGTCTATATTCTCGCTTGCAAGCTCTGCCAATTTGTCAATTTTTTGCTGTAAATCATCTATTTCTTGCGCAGTAACAAGCCCTAAATGTCTACTTTTTATAACTGCAGATTTTTCAGTTGGCAAGCAACCTAGAACTTTTACATCTGTGTGCAGTTCAATTATTTCCTTATAAAGGGGCAACATTGCTTGCGATACATTGTTTAAAATAACCCCGACAATATTATTTTTATATAAGTCGCAAAAGCCTTTTACCGTTGCCGCCACTGAGAGCATTGCACCCTTACAATTTACAACAAGTATTGTGGGTGTTTTTAGGCGCATTGCAATGTCATGGGTGGAATTTTCGGCGCTTGTGCCTGCTATACCGTCGTAATACCCCATTACTCCCTCTATTATATTTAGCTGCGCACCGTTTGCATTTATTTTAAAGCAATCGCTTGCGGCATCACCACACAAAAAATAGTCAATATTTCTAGCCGCTATGCCTATTATTTTCGAGTGAAACATAGGGTCTATATAATCCGGCCCACACTTGAAAGCATTTACTTTTACTCCTTTTTTTTGAAAAGCTCTCAGCAATGCACACACAACGCTTGTTTTTCCACATCCACTGTTTGTGCCGGCTATCATAACACGTGGTAAATTATTCTCCATTTTTTGCACCTGTAATTATATAAATTGGGTTGTTTGCCATTAACATGTGGTAGTTTTGCACTTGTTTTGTCTGCGAAGAATTTATGCACATAACGCTGTATTCTCTTTCGTTTTGCTCAAATGCTTTGCATGCCTGTGTAAGGGTTTCTATTGTAACAGCGTTTATTACTATTGTCACATCCTGATTTCGTGCATAAAGATAATTTAATATTTCAAACAGTTCGCCTGTGCTTCCACCTATAAAAACTTTATTTGGCACTGGTAAGTTTTTTATAATTTGTGCGGCGTTTCCGTATTGTGCAAGCACATTAAATGCCCGCAGTTTTTTTACATTTTCGCACAAAATATTATATGCTTCTTCTTTTTTTTCTATTGCAAAAACAACACTTTCATATGCTTTTGATGCCGTTTCAATAGCCACAGAGCCGGTGCCGGCGCCTATATCGAAAACTATGTCTTTTGGGGCTATGTCAAGCGTGCTTGCACTTACCCAGCGCACGTGCTGTTTTGTCATGGGCGTTTTGTTGCGCCAAAAATCAGTATCAAAATACACCTTGCCTTTTGTTATTGGTTTTTTATTTAAAAAAAGCAAAACAGCAAGCTGGCTATATTTGCCGCTTGCAAGCTCGGCTATGCTCCCTTGCAAAATCAACTCATCTTGTGCAGATAAGTTCTCACCTAAAACTACCACTATGTCTTCGGAAACTCTCTCTTTTAAATACTCAAGTATTTGTGCCGCATTATTTTCGCCACCGCAAAGCACAAAGGTGCTCTCATTATGCGTAATTGACCCTAACAGCGTGTGCAAACTTCCTCTGCCGTGCAAACTGACATTTTTGGTGTTTTCATATGATAGGTTGAACTTTGCGCACAGGTACTGCAGGCTGTTAATTCCGCAAATTCGCTTGATAGTAAAATCGCTCTCCAAAGCATTTTGCAGTGCTTTGCTAGCGCTAAAAAAGCCTACATCGCCTGAAACAAGAACGCAGACATTGTCCGCTTTGTGTGATAACACACTGTTTATTAGCTCTTTATAATCAGTTAAAACAATGCCGCTTATTTTGGCGCTTAAACTACTTGCAATTCGCCCAAACGCAAACACAACATCACTGTTTTTTATTGTTTCAACTGCCTCTTGCGTCAGCAAATCATAACTCCCCATGCCAACACCTATAATATATAAATTTCTCATACAGTGATTATCTCCGTTTTTAAAATTTGCTGTTGTTCAAATAGTTTCTGCGCTGTCTAAGCCATATTCTCCAGTGCCTTTTTTGCCAAGGCAACTGTCTTTTCGATATGGCTCTCGCCGTGACAAGCACTTACAAACATTGCCTCAAACTGTGCCGGTGCAAGATGTATGCCAGCTTCAAGCATTTTGTTAAAATACGCCGCAAAAGCCACGGTGTCGCTTTGTTTTGCCGTTGCAAAATCCGTGACGCAATCCCCTGTAAAAAACATACAAACCAGCGACTCTACCCTATTTACTGTAATTTTCGCACCCGTTTGCGTTTTTATATCTTCAAACCCTTGCTGTAATTGCTTTGCGGTGTTTGAAATATTTGTGTATATATCAGGGTTTTGAATTAATATTTTAAGCTGCGTAATGCCGGCCGTCATTGCTATTGGGTTGCCCGAAAGCGTGCCGGCCTGATATACTGCGCCAAGCGGTGCCACGCACTGCATAATCTCTTTTGTTGCGGCATATGCGCCCACGGGTAGGCCTGCGCCTATAATTTTACCAAAAGCTACTAAATCGGCTTTTACACCATAATATTGCTGTGCGCCGCCTGCACAAAGCCTAAAACCTGTTATTACTTCATCAAAAATAAGCAGTGCACTATTTTTTGTGCAAATTTCTCTAAGCTGTTGCAAAAAGCCTTCCATTGGCAAAACAACACCCATATTTGCGGCAACAGGCTCAACTATTACAGCGGCAATTTCGTTGTTATTGTCGTCAAAAAGCTGCTTTACGCTGTCTATATCATTATAATTTGCTATTAAAGTGTCTGCCGCTTGTTGCGCTGTTACACCTGCGCTATCGGGCACAGATAGCGTTAGTGCACCGGAGCCGGCACTTACAAGCATTGAATCTGTATGTCCGTGATAGCAACCGCTAAACTTAACAATTTTTTGCCTGCCTGTAAAGCCACGTGCAAGACGAAGCGCGCTCATAACCGCTTCTGTCCCACTGTTAACCATGCGCACCATCTCAATATTCGGCACTGTTTGCACCATAAGCTCTGCCATTTCAACTTCTTTTTCTGTCGGTGCTCCAAAGCTTATTCCGTCTTTAAGCGCTTTTTCAATGCTTTGTCGTATCTCTTCATTATTATGCCCCAATATCATCGGGCCGTATCCGCAAATGTAGTCGATATACTCTTTGCCTTGCGCATCATAAACACACGCACCATCGGCAGATTTTATAAACACAGGTTGTCTTGCAACAGCCCTATAAGAGCGCACCGGGCTATTTACGCCACCCGGCAGTACATTTTGAGCCCTTTCCCACAACGCATTTTTATTCATCCTATGTCTCCTTTATCTATTGCCGCTGCAAGCTCTTTTGCGTAATAAGTAATAAGCAAATCTGCCCCTGCACGGTATATGCTAACTGCTGTTTCACACATGGTGGCGTGTTCATCAATAAGGCCTGCCTTTGCCGCTTGTTTAATCATTGCATATTCTCCGCTAACGCTGTATGCACAAACGGGCACGTTTACCGCCGCCTTAACTTTTGCAATTATATCAAGGTACGAAAGAGCCGGTTTAACCATTACAATGTCGGCACTTTCCTCAATATCTAAAAGCACCTCTTTTACCGCCTCACGTGTGTTGTGGTAATCCATTTGAT
>CAYJBO010000038.1:0-7490 GCA_964368295.1 uncultured Bacteroides sp. | reverse complement strand
AATATTTTGCGCTGTACGCTAAAATTGCCGTGCTTGTATAACCGTGTCCATCCAGCTTTTCACGTATTGCTTTTACACGTGTGTCCATCATGTCCGAGGGTGCGACAATATCTGCACCCGCTTGCGCGTGCGATAATGCAATTTTCGCCAAAATTTCAAGTGTGCTCTCCTCGTCTATACCGCCGTTTTTAATTATTGCGCAATGCCCGTGTGATGTGTACTCACACAGGCATACATCTGTTATAACAAGCGCATTTTTGCAGTTTTGTTTTATTGCTATCACAGCTCTTTGCACTGCGCCGTTTGGGTTATAGGCCTCTGTTGCACACTCGTCTTTGCTGTTTGGCACGCCGAATAAAATAAATTTATTCACCCCTAATTTTTGTGCATTTTGTACTTCTTTAGTAATATTGTCTGCGCTGTGATAAAAATGCCCAGGCAGGCTATTTATTTCTTCGTTTACATTTTCGCCATCTTGAATAAAGAGCGGCAAAATTAATGAATCTTTTGAAATTCTTGTTTCTCTTACCATGTTTCGCATCTGTGTGCTCACCCGTAATCTGCGTGGTTTAATGCTCATGTTTTTGAAACCTCCGATATTTTTTGTACCATGCTGTCTATTGTGGCCTCGTTTGAAACAACGTGATTTATGCCATAGTCCTGTGCCCTTTTTGCCGTTTGCTCGCCTATGCACACACCCATAATTTTGTTATAGTGCTCTTTGTGCAAACAGGCGGCAACCCCGTCTACTGTCGAGGCACTTGTAAACGTTACGATAAGCTTATCCGGCATCAAAAGCTCTTCTATTTCTTTTGTGTATGCGGTGTATGGCTCACTTATATAAAGGCCTATATCAGCTACACTGTAGCCGGCATTTTTAAGCTTTAAAGGCAGCGATTGCTCGCCATTTTCTGCACGGAGCAATATTATTTTTTGCTCTGTTTTAACGCTGCTTAATATTGCATCGCATAGCTTGTTTGAGTTATAGCTCTGCGGAATAATATCGGCAGAAATGCCATATTTCTCAAGTTGCACTGCCGTGGCCTTGCCCACAGCGGCAATAATTTTGCCGTGTAGAAATCGGCTGTCGAGTGATTTGCTTTTTAAAAAATCGTAAAAAAACTCAACACCGTTTTTACTTGTAAAAACAATCACATCGTTATTTTTTACATCGCTCATGCAATTTTCAAGCTCTTTTTCAAACGACAGTTTGCGAAGTTTAACGCACGGCAAAGTGACAACATTTGCGCCAAGACGTTTAAGTTTTTCTTCCAGAGTGCTGTCTGAGCCCAAGGGGCGTGTTACAAGCACTGTTTTGCCAAACAATTCTCTATTTGAAAACCAGTCGAATTTATCCGAGAGCGTGCACACCTCGCCGACAACTATTACTGACGGAGATTTTATTTCATTTTCTTTGGCAAGCTGTACAATTGTATGCAAATTGCCAATAATTTTGCGCTGTGTTGCCCTTGTGCCCTCTTGAATAATAGCAACCTCAGTAGTTTTTGGCATATTTGCATCAATTAACCCTTGCACAATTTGCTCAAGTGACGAAACGCCCATTAAAAACACGAGTGTGCCACCCGCTTTAACCAGTGCCTCAAAGTTGATATTAAGAGGTTCGTTTTGCTTTTGATGGCCCGTTATTACATGGAAACTACTGCACATGTTGCGGTGCGTAATAGGTATGCCTGCAAATGCGGCGGCGGCAATGCTCGATGTAATACCGCTTACAACCTCAAACGAGATATTGTTTTGCTCAAGGAGTTCAAGCTCTTCGCCACCCCTACCAAAAACAAATGGGTCGCCCCCTTTTAGGCGCACAACTGTCAGGCCTTTTTGTGCTTTTTCAAGCAATATTTCATTTATCTCATGTTGCGGCACAGGGTGGTTATTGCTTTTTTTGCCAACATCTATTTTTTCAGCACTCTGTGCTATTAAGCTTAATATATCACTCGAAACCAGCCTGTCGTACACTACAACATCTGCACTTTGTAAAAGCTGTTTTCCTCGAATAGTGAGCAAATCACACGAGCCCGGCCCCGCCCCAACAAGTGCTACAAAACCTTTTTTCATTAAACCTTCTCCTTAATTTGCTCTGCAAGTTTTGTTCCAAGTTCTTGCGCTTCGCTAAGTTTTCCGCTAATGCTTGCTCTTTTTATTTCGCCGTCGTCGTCAACATACATCCCCTGTAAAAAAATCTCGTCTGCACTTACAGTGCCGTATGCCGCAACAGGTGACGAGCACCCGCCGCCCAGAGCCCTTGCAAAGCTGCGCTCTGCTACACATATATTAAAAGACGTATCATCGTTAAAATTCTTTAAATAACTGACATCTTCGCCACTCCTTGCTTGAACAGCTATAACGCCCTGGCATGGCGCCGGCAAAATCTCGGTCACATCAAAATAATGTGTTATTTCATCCTCCATATGTAGCCTTTTAATGCCTGCCGCCGCAAGCACTGCACCATCGCAAATTCCACTTTCGCATTTTTTTAGACGTGTTTGCACATTACCCCTTAAAAACACTATGTTTTTGTAGCCCATTTCGTTCAACTGCACTGTGCGCCTTTTACTGCTACACCCTAAAATAGAGTTTGCTTTTAAAACTTCGCCTTTGCGCATAAGCACTGTGTCACGCACATCTTCCCTTTTGCTTGTAGCAACTATCGGCAAACTCTCATCTATTTCCATGGGTACATCTTTATAGCTGTGCACAGCAATGTCTACCAAGTTATTGTTTAAAGCCTCCCGAAGCTCTTTTACAAAAAGCCCTTTGCCGCCAATTTTATCAAGCGTAACATCCAATATCTTGTCGCCTGTTGTCTTTAATGCCACAATTTCCACACTTATTGTGCTGTCGTATGCGATTATCGCATCTTTTACTATTTGTGTTTGTGCAAGCGCAAGCTTGCTGTCACGTGTACCGATTTTTATTGTTTTAATTGTGTGCATGACAGTTCCTCTCTCTAAATAGTGTCGCAGACTTAGGCTGTTAATACAAGTTTTGATCATAGCTTTTAGGCTTACTGCTCAAGCGTATCTCTTATAATTTGTGCTTTTTGTCTTACCTCTTTATGGCTTTTTCCGTCCTTTGAAACCATACCGCATAATATATCTTTGTTTTCAATAATAGCAGGGAAATAAAAATCGCAAATTGGGGGGTTATCGCACGTATTCACAGGGATTTTCTTCTCTTTACACATTGTGACAATTCTCTCATTTAGCACTTTATCGTCCGTTGTGCAGAAAACAAAATCCGCTCCGTCTATATCACTTTCTTTAAACGCTCTATTAAAACACTGCGATTTATCAATGCTTTTTAAAATCTCGCTGTCTATTTTCGGCGCAATAACTTGTATTAGCGCGCCAAAACCACTAATTGCATTTATTCGTCGCTTTGCAATATTCCCTGCTCCAATAAACAAAATTTTCTTGTTTTTTAAATTAAAAAACAAAGGAAAATGGCTTTTTTCGCTCCCAGCTTTATTATCATGCAACTTTAACGTTATATCGTCTAAATTAACATTTTGCACACAACATTCAAAACCGCATAGCCGTGCTAGTTCTTTTTGCGCTTTCTCAACACATAAACCCTCATCGACACCCGGGCGGTTAATTATTATAAGTTTTATGCCTAGTTTTTGGGCAGCGGTAAGTTTTTCAGCAAAACCGCCTGTACTGCCTGTGTCTTTTGTTATTAAAAATTTTGCATCGATGCTTTTTATCATAGCAATATTCATCTGTTCATCAAACGGGCCTTTAATTGCTATTAAATTTGAGGTGGGAAACCCATATTCTTCGCACCTTGCTATTGAAGCGCAAATTGGAAGCACACGCAAATAAACACGGTTTTTATAATTTTTAATATTAGCAAACGACTCTAGCTCTTTACTGCCTGTCGTAGCCAAAATATTACCGCTTTGTGTCTTTAAAAATTCACACGCAGTATGTAAATTATCAAAGCGCAAAACATTCTCATTTTCTTTAACACTTTGCATTAAACGCACTATTCTTATGCGCTTAATGCCTGTATCATCACACACATGTTTTATATTATCTGACACAATATTTGCGTAGGGGTGTGTTGCATCAACAACAATATCGTAATTTTTAACTGCCTGCGTCATCTCTTTAAGTGCCATGCGCCCACTCATCGTTTTCAGCCCATCAATATTTTCAAGGCATGTTTCACCGTATTCGGTGGCGGTGGCGGCAGTAGTATCAACATTATTATCACACAAAAATTGCGATATTACCTTGCCCTCTTGTGTGCCGGCAAAAACAAGAACCTTTTTATTCAAATCTATAACCCCTCGGCGTCACTAATTTGTTGTTAATAACTTTTGTCGTTTCATTGCCTACCACAATAGTTGTAAACATGTCAACTTGTTCATTTTGCAACTCTTTTAAAGTTAAAATTTTACTTTCTTGCCCATTTCTCGCTATGTTTTTCACGTAGCCGCACATGGTATCGGGTGATAGATTTTGCAACAAAATATCACATGCTTTAAACAAAAAATCATGCCGTTTTTTACTGCTTGGGTTATAAAGCACAGTAATAAAGCCTGCTTTGGAAGCATGATAAAGCCTTTTTTCAATTTTTTCCCAAGGTGTTAGTAAATTGCTTAAAGAAATCGTCGCAAAATCATGGCTGAGCGGTGCGCCCAGCACTGCCGCCGCACTGTTTGCAGCCGTTATGCCTGCAACAACTTCTATCGGCACATGCACATCTAACTGTTCGCATACCTCAATCATTAAAGAAGCCATGCCATAAACACCGGCATCACCACTTGAAATCATAGCTACAGTCTGCCCATTTTTTGCGCTTATGGCGGCTTGTTCACAGCGCTCGACTTCTTTCATCATCGCTGTGTTTATTATTGTTTTATCGCCGCATAAATCTTTAACAAGCTCTACATAAACACTGTATCCCGCTACAACGTCTGAGGATTTTATTGCATCCAAAGCTTTTTGTGTCATCTGCTCTTTTTCGCCGGGGCCAATTCCAACTATATAAATCACGCTAAAACTCCTTTTGGTAAAAGCATTTTTCTGTAGCTAATCCATTCAAAATATTTTATTGTTTGCGCACTTATTATTTCTTTTATTCGTTCCAATTCTTTCATATCGTAAATGTCCACGCTCTTGCCTATATCGTCTACTCCATAATATTTTACTATGCCTTTTTCGACAATTTCAGGCTCAATATCTCTTGGAAGCGCCATATCGAATATGTATTCCGGCAAATTTTGCTCGTTTTTAATCATCTCGTACGTTAAAGTGAAATGTGGGCTTTTTGTAGCACTTATAACTATATCTGCCCATTTTAAATATTGCATTCTATCTTCATAAAGCACGCTTTTGCAATGTTTTGGTACTGTTGCAGCAGTGTGTTTATAGTGTCGAAGCGTCATATTTACATTACAGCCCTCATTTAAAAGCAAATTTGCGGCAAGCTTTCCCATCTCTCCATTGCCGATAACAAGCACATTTTTACCTTTTAAACATGACATATTGCTTTTTAAAATTAGCACTGCCTCGCTTACTATTGAAGGCGACACAAAGTTTATATTAACCTTTGTTTTTGCAATTTTAGCGCATGTTACAGCATGTTTAAAAAGCGTATTTAATACAGCATCTGTCGCGCGGCATTCACGTGCTTTTTCTGCCGCATCATTAACTTGAGAGATAACTTGGTCTTCACCTAAAATCATAGACTGCAAGCCGCATGCAAGCTGAAACAAATATTTTACAAGCTCATTTTCCCTGTGAATATAGCATATTTTTTCAAAATCACTGTGCTTGAGGCCCGTCAAAGACAAAAACTCGCTTATTATTGCGCTGTCGCTCATCTTCTCATCGCAGGAAAAATAAATTTCGGTGCGGTTACATGTAGAGATGATAACCGCCTTGTACTCGCAGTTTTCACTGATATGGTTTAGCGTCATTTCGAGCTTATTTTGTGAAAAATACAGCTTTTCTCTGTATGCTATGCTTGCGTGTTTATAGTCAACGCCTATCATTGCTAAATGCAAAATGCTACCTCCGTATCTTTTTTTACAACGGCAAAAGTTATACCGTTAACCGCAGTTTTTTTAATTAAAAAATTGCTCTGCTTTGCGTGGAATGCCGCACTTCTCTCGCAAACATTGTCAACACCTGTTACACTTTTTACAAAATTAGACTGTGTAAATTCGCCCTCGGTGTTTTTTAATTCGCTTGCACTGTAGGTAAAAAAGTCAATTTTATATTTCTTGCAAAATTCAACTATAGCCTTTTCATTCTTTTTTAAATCAATGCTCACGGCCGCGCTTATAAGCTGAGTTTTAATATTATTTTTCTTTAAAAACTCTAATAATGTTTTTTCAAACACATTATTATCTATATCTTTTCTGCACCCAATACCCAGCACATATTTTTTGGGAATTAAAAATAATGTTTCATCAAATGGGCTTTTTGCATTTGGGCTATTAGTGATATAAACGCCCACTTCTTTTGCATCTTGCACTAAAAATGGCGGCAAAGCACTTTTTATAGGAAAGTCGCTGTGCAGCCCTACTTTTTTGCCCTTTAGCAATGCAGAAGACACATGTTTTATAGCCTTTATATTGTGGCAATAAAAGCCATTTTCTTTTGCCCAAACGTCAACAGCAAACACATTATTAATGTCGGTGGCAGTAGTTATTACAGCCTGCCCACAAAGCCACTCGGCTATTTGATTGCTATAAATATTTGCGCCGCCCAAATGCCCGCTTAGAATTGGAATTACAAACTCACCTTTCTCGTCCACCACTATAACGGCGGGGTCTGTTTGTTTGCTTTTAATATATGGCGCTATTGCACGCACCGCAATGCCGGCCGCACCTACAAAAACAAGGCAGTCCTCGGCAAAGCTTTCTTTTACACTGCCGGCAAAGCTTTTATCTTTAAAATCGCTTAAAACTACACTGTTTTTATATTTTTGCGATATTTTTTTTGCGGTTAATCTTCCATTTTCAGTAAATGCAAAAATAATCATGATTTTGCTTGCCTATACATGTGTGAGAAATTATCGTCGTATAATTTAGATAGCTCGTACTGCGTGTCCAGCACATCGCCAACAATTATAAGTGCAGTTTTTGTTATATTATTCTCTTTTGCACAAGAATATAGCCCACCCACAGTTGTGTTAAACACTTTTTCATCAGGCCAACTTGCCTTATACACAATTGCCGCAGGCGTTGTTTCCTTGTATCCGCCCTCAATAAGCTCTGCCGTTAGCTCTTTAATTAAAGACGATGTTAAAAACATAACCATTGTGGCATTGTGCTGTGCAAGTTTTGATATTTGCTGTTTTTCAGGCACTGCTGTGCGCCCTTGCATACGAGTTAAAATTACCGTTTGACTTACGCTAGGCAGTGTATACTCTGCCTTTAACGCAGCTGCGGCACCACAAAAAGAGCTTACCCCCGGCACAACTTCGTATTTGTTTCCGGTTAAGTCAAGCAA
>CAYJBO010000037.1:23430-25221 GCA_964368295.1 uncultured Bacteroides sp. | reverse complement strand
CGTACAGCTCAAACGACGGAAAGTGTAGTGCCGCCATCTTTGTGATGCAGTGCCTATAACAATCGTCAAGTGCTCCGTGTGTAACGTCTCCGCCGCTTATGTGCACAACAGGCACCTCAAGCGCCGTAGCAGCACTACAGCAGGCAAATATTTCGTACCTGTCGCCTAGCACAAGTATTGCATCGGGCCTATTCTCGCTTAAATAGTCGGTAAACTTGTCCATTGTATACGCCATAGTTTTTGCCGTTTGGTATGCAGTCCCCGTGCCAAACTTCAAAATAGGTATGCGCTGTGCTATTTCAAATCCGTCTGCAATTATCTCGCTCTGTGTATTGCCAAACTCATCGCTCAAATGCGCACCTGTAACAACAAGGCGCACCTCAACTTCGTCAAGTTTTAAACATTCGTTTATAACAGGGCGCAGCAGGCCATATTCTGCACGGGTGCCCGTTACAATTGCCAGTTTAAATTTTTGCATTTTAGCCGCTCTCCCCTCGTTTTAAGCCCTGCGCTAATAAGACACAGGCTGGTCTTCCTCAAAATCTTGCGGTGCTATTTTTCCAAGCACGTCGTACCATCGCATTGGGCTTATGCCGTCGGCAGGGCGCTTTACTGTCAGGTTGTCCTCGCTGTAAACCTCGCCTTTTTTAATTGGTTTTTTTGCCACAATGCTCTTTCTTGCAATGGCCTTATTTTTTTCCTCGCTTTTAGTAACGTGCTTTTGCCCGTCTCCAAGGGCTTTTTCTATATTACGTATGGCCTTAACCATGTCCGCAAGCTCCTGAGCGTCAAGGCTGGCCTTATGGTCGGGGCCCTCCATGCTTTTATCCAGCGTAAAGTGCTTTTCAATAATACATGCGCCCAGCGCAACGGCGGCTATGTCCGCCTCTATGCCCACCGTATGGTCAGAATATCCAACCTCACAGCCAAACTGCTCTGCAAGGTCAGTCATCGCAAGCAAGTTTGCGTCTTCAAATGGTGTTGGGTACTCCGTATTGCAGTGCAAAAGCGTAATTTGCTCCGCCCCGTTTTCCTCTAGCACGTTTAATGCGTCCTCAATCTCGCTGAGCGTGCTCATGCCTGTGGACAGTATTACCGGTTTTTTTTGTGCCGCCACCTTTTCTAAGTACGGCAAATTTGTAATCTCGCCCGACGGCACTTTCCACACAGCCAAGTTGAGCTCTTTTAAAAAGTCAATGCTCTCATCGTCAAACGGTGACGACAAATACGCAATGCCTATCTCGTTGCAATAATTTTGCAACTCTCTATGCGCATCAAACCCAAAATGTATGCGCCGTATCATATCAAGCTGGCTCTCGCCCTCACCCGTTGTCTCTATTTGATACGCCGCCTTTTGTGCAAACTTGCTTACAACAAGCTCCGGCACTGCCGTTTGATATTTTACTATATCCGCACCTGCGTTTTTTGCCGCAAGAGCCATTTTTTTTGCAGTTTCAAGGCAGCCGTTATGGTTAACGCCAGCCTCTGCAATTATACAAACACCCATTGTTGTCTCCTTTTATGCTACTAACATTTTTAATACAACCGTTATAAACTAATTATAGCTAAAATTTTTACACAGCAACGTAATAAATTGCTATTACAAAATGCCTTTTTCCTCTATCCTACGGCGCATATTATCAAGCTCTTCTATCTGTCCCATGTCCATCCAGCTGTTCTCGCTAATGGGGTAAACGCCAACCCGCTCATTTGCTTCTTTGTACTTTGCCATTATGTCGGGAAAGCCTATTACAGTGTCGTCCGCAAGCTCTTCTATTTAAAAGTTGTAGG
>CAYJBO010000037.1:0-23411 GCA_964368295.1 uncultured Bacteroides sp. | reverse complement strand
CAAGATATCGCAATTTGTCAAAAAGAAAGTTTTGTCTATCTTTCCTTTTAACAGCGACAATCCTCCGCCCGTCCCAAGCGGCTTATCCTCGTCTATATAACCAAGCTCGTACGTCTTTTCAATGTCGTTAAAATAACTTTTTATCATATTCTTTTTATAATTAACTATCATGCAAAAGCTGTTGCACCCAACTTTTTCAAACCTGTTTATTATGTGCTCTACAATTGGCAGCTCGCCTATTGGTATTAGCGGTTTTGGCAGTATTTTTGTGTAAGGGTAAAGGCGTGTGCCCAGACCGCCGGCCATAATTACAACGGGTATGTGCGCTTTTTTTGTTGTGTCTATGTCAAGGCTACCTGCAAAAACTATGTCGCAAACTCGCCCTTCTTTGTCCAGCAGCGGCAATGCGGTAATGCTTTTTTTAACAAGCTCTGCCCTTGCATCGCCTCGCCTTTCAAGCGGCAGGCTCTTTGGGCTATAATTTGCCATGCCGCTGACAGGGCCTTTTAAGTCACCGCCTTTTAGCACGTATCTGCGTATGTCCGAGTCTGATATTACCGCCTGCAGCTTCATATCGGGCGCAATTAAAAGTATTGTCATTCCCGTCCTATCAAGCGCTTTCATCGCCTCTATTACGCTAACGCCCTCATCAATTATTATGTCCTCAATACGCATTAATAGCTCCGTTCTGCCGCTAAATCGGCCGCTTTATTATAAAACAAATCCGCTTTATTAATAAATGTAGCGGATGTTTTTTACATATCTTAGTAGCTTTTACAGCGAGAGAAGCTCGTCTACTACCCTTTGTGCATCTTGCTCGCTTAAATTTGTTGAGCACGGTATATTAACTATGCGCGCCAAGTACTCCCTCGCCTTTTCAAGGCCATACGCCTCGCATTTACCGTAGTCCGCTTGGTCGCACACTAGGCCCCAAATAGGGCGTGTCTGTATGCGCTTTTCGCCCATCTTTTTAATAACCTCATCGCGGTTTACATTTGCGCTGTCTGTTAAGTACAGGCTAAAAAACCACTTGTTGCTGCGCAAATCATCGTTAAAATGCAGTATTTTAAATCCATTTTTGCCGTCAAGCCTATCGCAATAAAAGGCGTGCATTTTGTTTTTGTGCTCAATAAAACTCTCAATGCTCTCCATCTGGGCAATGCCAAGTGCCGCCTGTAGGTTTGTAAGCCTGTAGTTATAGCCTATCTCATCGTGTGTGTAGTAAAGCTCATCGCTTTTTGCCTGTGTAGAGAGGTGTCTTGCCCTGTCTGCCCACTCCTTGTTCTCGGTCACTATCATGCCGCCGCTTCCCGTTGTTATAAGCTTATTTCCGTTAAAGCTGTAAACGCCTATATCGCCTATTGTGCCGGCCATTTTGCCCTTGTGCGCACCGCTTGTGTAATATGTGCCAAGCGCCTCTGTGGCATCTTCGATTATAATCAAGTTGTATTTTTTTGCCAGAGCTAAAAATGCAGGCATGTCTGCCATGTTGCCAAAAACATGCACAATTGCCATTGCCCTTATGCGCCTATTGCTATTTTTGTTAAAGCAGTAGCCGTCTTTCATGTATGTGCTCTTGCTTAAAAAGGCCTCGGTTTGCACATGACACATACAAAGTGTATCGTCACAGCCAATAAACACAGGATGTGCATTTGCATACCTTATTGGGTTTACCGCCGCAATAAAAGTTAGCGCAGGCGCAAGCACCTCATCGTCCGGACACACGCCACTAACAAGCATTGCAAGGTGCAAGCCTGCCGTGCCGCTGTTACATGCAACCGCATACGGTGCGCTTGTATATTCGGCAATGGCTTTTTCAAACTCTGCCACTTTACTGCCGCCTGTAGACACCCATTCGCTTACAACTGCATCGTTTACATAATCTTTTTCATTTTTGCAAAAGTTTGGCACCGATAACGGTATAAATTTATTTTCCAATTTACTCACCCTGTTTTATCTTTTTATTTTTGCGCATAATTGCGCTTAAAATATTTTTACATTTGCCGGCAACTGCTTTTACAATTTTTAAAGCAAATTTAAAATTGCTAAAGACATAGCCTAAAAACGCACTTATCATAAAGCTGTAAACAATATATTTGTAAACAAGCTCATAGGTTATAATAAAATAATCAAAAAAACTTGTGCGTGTGGTAATGCCTATGGAGTTGACAATTACCTCTGTACCGTTAAAATCGGTTGGGTCAAGGCGCAGCCTGTCCACGCCCATATTGGGCAAAACAAAAGTGTAACTGCCGTCGCTTTGCAACGTGCCCCACACACGCTTGTCGTAAGAGAAATAATCATCGCCCTGTGCGTAGTAAAGTGCAACCTCTCCCGGCCCTTGTGAAAACTCCATGTCCATGTATAGGTCTCTCACCGTTCCTACGCTGAGCAAATCGTAAAGCACAAGCTGTGCATCTTTATTAGTTGTTATAGCCTTTGGCGCACCGTCTTCTTCGCCTATAATATCAAAATTATGCAGCGTAAACTCGTCAATGCTAAGTTCCCTTGTAACTATGTCCCCATTTGCACGGCCAAAGCTGTCGCGCACAAAAAAAGCTGTGTTTAAAAGTATCCATAGTAGTAGCAACGTGCCAAACACAGTGCCCACTAATATTAATGTTTGTCTCTTTGTCATGCCGATGGCACCTCCATCTCAACAGGTGTCAGGCTTACACACTCAGTGGCATTTACCATCATATACCTTGTGTCGTAGTCGTTGTTTAAAACAACCTCACCGTTTTCGTCAACCTCCCACGCATAAGTGGTATCCTCCGGCTGCATTTCTCTATACTGCGGTGTGCCTGTAACATTTACTTTATAAAGAATAGTCTCTCCGTTTTGAGCCGCAAGTCCACCGTCAGAAAACAGCTCCTTATAACCATCAAAAAACTCTAACGAGCCAAGGTCTATAAACATATACTCGCACTCGTACATAACAAGGTAGGCCGCAACTTCTTCCATAGGCATTGCATAGCCGCCATAGTTTATAAACTCCTCATACTTTTGCTCGCTAAGCCTATTTGCGTCTGCAAAAGAGCCGCCACCGTTTGAGTATGTCAATATGTTTTCCGGGTAGAACTCGTAGTGATACCTAAACCAATCAAGTCCTATGTCAACGCTATCCACAAAAAATATTTTATCGCCGGGCTCAACTTGCTCTTGCACGGCTTGCGCCCTTGTTTTCATGGAGTACACCTCGGCATATAGTATGTCGGAGTAATCTATTATGCAAAGCTGTGGCTGCACAAGCTGTGTAAAGCGCAGCAGCCATAGAGATGAAAGCGCTATTGTGCCGAGTGTAAGGCTGTTTTTAATGTAACTGCCCTTTGATGCGCCTATAGCTATGAGCGCAAACGCGCCGCAAAGCCAAAATATATAATAAGTGTTGATGTACCTGTTATAGTCTGTAATGCCTGTTTTAAACACATACACGTACGTAAAGCCTATAAAAACATAGTACGCCAAAAAGCCCACTGTTGAAACTACGCCATAAATAATAGCGGTAACACGTGTAAAACTGTCTTTGCATAGGATTGCAACGCCGGCGCATATGGCAAGCACCATAAGCATTACGGCAAAGCCACTGCCCCACATATTTATTGTTCCGCTGGGCAGGCCACCCAAAAATGTTGGGAAAAACATTTTAATCATATCGCTTTTAATGCTAGCAAAAGACTCCACAAACGGCGCACCGGCCTCAGAGGGGGGCAAGCCCAAAAGCTGTTTCATGCCCTCTATTATCATGCCGGCATAGCCTAAATTGCTTACGCCGCCAACATTCCCCTGCGAAAACCCAAGCGACGACAAGTACATACTGGACACAACAAACATTACAATAACACTGCCAAACATTGAAACGGCAGTTATAAGCTTTGACAATAACACCCTAGCCTTAAACGGGGTGCCTAGCACAATTTTCTCACCATCTTGCGCTGTTTTTGGCTGGATAATAAACAGATCTGCGCATATAATTGCAGCCGCAATAAATGCAAGTGCAAGGCCTGTGTCTTTACACAGTGCAACGCCGGTTACTATAAGCGACAGCGGCAGTGAAACGGCAACACAAAATTTATGCGTTGTAGTGTTTTTTCTGTAAAGTGCAGATGCAGAAAAGTAAAAAACCACCGCACCGCCAGCAAGGTAAGCCATTGGGAAATCTGCATAAGACGACAAATAAGTGTTGTCAAAATGTGTAAACCTTGTGTACACGTGCAAAAAATTGAGCAAAAACATCGATAGCACTGTGGGTACAATTATCTGCCATTTTTTGCTTTTTAGCGCCGATATACTCGTGCTAAAAATGCTAAGCAGTAATAAGTCGTATGCAAAATACATTTTCCATGCAAAGTACTCGCCAAAAAAGTTAAAGAAATAACTTAATATAGGCAGGCCCGGTTTTTGTGTTACGGCAAACGGGAAGCCCGTCTCAACGGCAGAAAAAATCATATGCTCTGCCTTTGTCATCTTAACCGCAGTTCCCCACATGCTGTACTCGTCCCAGGCCATCATTACAGGTGTCCTCACCGCCAAAAATACAAGCAAGCAAAATCCGCCGGCCGCAAAAAGCAAAAACGACGGGTTTAAAATATGCTTAAACCCACCTTTTTTGCGTGTTATTACCATATAAACTACTGCGGCAAGTGCAACAATGTGTATGGCAAGTGCAGTTTGATATAAGATGCCGACATAGCCACCCAAAACACACAGTATCATAACAGCACAAAGCATGGGCAGCGGCACAAGGCCGCTGTTTACTTTAAGCTGTCTTGCTGCAAATACGCTAAGCGCCAGTACGGCACAAAAGCTTATAAACACTTGAAAAAATTCTATCATATATAAAAATCCGTTCTGCCAAACTTGGCATAACCTCACTGTAATTTATTTTTTTATTTTAACATGCAAATTTAGCTACTTATTGCACTTTAGTTATTAAAAGGAGCAATTGCAACCGGCCCTACAAAATATGTCTCAAACATCAGTATAACGCCTATTACCGCAAGCACAACCGAAAGGCAAACGGCAACGTTAAGCGCCCTTTTTTCGCTTTGTAGTGTGCAAACTTGTGGCAAGCTCTCGGCATTGCTTGTGTCGGTTTTGCCATTTGCCGTTAAAAATTTGTTAAGCAGTGCGCATAGCGCCATAAGCGCCATTAACAGCGGCGGTATAAAATACCTAAACTGCAAACCAATAACTCGTGACATTGAAACAGGCGTATAAGTTACATATAGCCCTGCTACTACAGCGCCAACATACATTGCCGCAAAGAGCAATATGCCCACTATTTGCACATAGTTTAGGTGCGAGCTCTCACTTTGCACACTGAGCATAGCACATACGGCAAGCACAATTGGCGACAACACCCCAATTACGTAAATAGGTGTGTCCAGGTGTCCAAACAGGCCCATGTCGCTTATAAAAAACTGGTTTTCGTATAGTGTGCCGTAAAAAACCGCAATAGTTCTAAGTGGGTTTTCAAGCATAAATGCAATCTGATCCCCTTGCGAGGAGCCCTCAATTATGCGCCCAATTATGCCGTAATTTTTTATAGCCGCCGTGTTAAACATGGTTTTTGCTATGTGGTATATGCTGTAAGAGCCTATGCAAAGCGCAGCAATGTGCCATTTTTTAAGCTTTGTTGCAAAAGCGTCTTTGCAACAAAGCAAAAGCGGCAGTAAAAATATTATGTTGTTTATTTTTACGCTCGTCATAACAATAACGGCAAGCAAGTAAAAAACAATGTCTCGTGTTTTAATGCCCTTTTTACATAAAAAGGAGCCGCAATAAAAATAAAGGCCTATTAAAATACTGTCGTAGCTGCAAGACGCCGCCATAAATAGCGTTATAGGCAGCGCCATTAGCGACACAAATATAATTTTATACCTGTCGCAATTTTTAAGCGCCGCATAGCCTAAAAGGCAAAACGTTATAAGTGCGCCAATGCGTGCGGCATACATTGTGCCAAGTGCGCCAAAGCCTATTAACCTTGCAATAAAGGCAAACAGCGCCTGTGGCAAAAACGGTATAATCATAAAGCTGTACGGCACCGACATTTTGTTGTCTTCCGGTATTGACTGCGTGCCGTTTAAGATGTCTTGATACAGAGCAAACCTGTTTGCAATGGCCTCGCCGCTAACGGCTTCTTCGGGCTGAATATCAACATCCTCTGTAGGGCTCCTCGCCTTTATAGGGCTGCCCCCACGTGAGTTTGTCCACGGCACACCAAAGCTGTGCACAAAGGCCTCTACATCTTCGGAGTATGTTTCTTTTGCGTCAAAATCAAACTTGCCATTGCTTATAGATGTTATGCGCAAAAAGTGCTCTGTCTCGTCCGGTATTTGCAGCGGTGGCGTTACAAACACAAAAAGCATGCCTATAAAAAGTATAAAAACCATGTACTTTTTGCAAAAATCTTTTGTAAACGTGTGCATTAAAAATGCAATTAAAATTGCAAGTGTAGCGACACCGCCCACTATAAGTGTAAGCAAATTTGGCGGTATATGTGCAAACGGGTACTGTCCATAATAGTAAAATACCCGCCAGTAGTATACAAGTAAAACTGCACCGCCCCACGCAAGCACAAGGCTTAGTATCCACGCGGCATATTTATTTATAAATTTGTTGTTTTGCAATGTTTCTTTTATACTCACGTGCTTCAATTTTCACCTCTTTGCGGCATCTTTAAATTTTAATGATATTATACATTGTACAAATCAGCCTTATAGCTGTCTAAATTTTCGCGCAAAAACTCTATTGTGCTGGCAAGGCCTTGCTCAAAAGTATATTGCGGCGCCCAGTTTGTCATAGATTTAATCTTTGCGGCGTCTCCAAGCAGCCTGTTTACCTCGCTCTTTTCGGGGCGCAGTCTCTGCTCGTCTGTTACAATTTGTGCGCTCGGGTTTATCTGCTTTACAAGCTCTTGCGCAAGCCTGCCTATCGATATCTCCTCGCCCGTTGCGATGTTTATCTCCTCGCCGATTGCCTTTTCGCACTCTGCAATTGCAACAAAGCCTGCCGCGGTGTCTTTTACGTAGTTAAAATCACGCGTTGGGGTTAAACTGCCAAGGTTAATTTGTGTTTTACCGCTTAAAAGCTGTGTTATTATTGTAGGTATTACCGCCCTTGCAGACTGCCTTGGCCCGTATGTATTAAATGGGCGCACTATTGTTACAGGCAAAGAAAAACTGCGATAAAAGCTCTCTGCCAGTCTGTCTGCGCCTATTTTTGTTGCAGAGTACGGGCTTTGGCCTTGGTACGGGTGCTTTTCGTCGATGGGCACGTATTGAGCAGTGCCGTAAACCTCGCTTGTGCTTGTTACAAGCAGCCTCTTTGTTCCAACGTCCCTTGCGGCATTTAGCACATTTAATGTGCCTTTAATGTTGGTGTCAACGTAGCTGTCGGGGGAGTGATAACTAAAAGGTATGGCTATAAGCGCCGCCAAGTGGTACACTATATCCTGCCCTTGCATTGCTATTCTAACGCCGTTTGGGTCTCTAATATCGCCCATAAAAACTTCTATCTCTTTTTTTATCTCCGGCTTAAGTGTATCAAGCCAGCCCCATGTGCCAAAAGAGTTATAGTAGCAAAAAGCCTTAACCCTCTCGCCTTTTTTAACAAGTTCTTCAGTAAGGTGGCTGCCTATAAAACCGTCTGCACCCGTAACAAGTACTGTATTTGACATAATTATAGTCTCCTGTTCTGCGCCGTTTAGCGCCTTTTATATAAATTATTAATTTTTATTTATTTTACCTGTAAAGTGCCTCTATAACCCAAAACATTCTTTTGCTATTTTACACTTCACCCATGGTATTATACTACAATTTGAGGATATTTTCAACAAAAGTGATGATTTTTACGCTTGTATATATATTATTTACAAATTTAACGCGCCAATAATTATTAAAGCGTTAAACCGCCGACAACTTTAATATACAAATAAAAAAATACAGTGCGAAAACATCACACTGCATCTTTTTATATGAATTATTAACTCCGAGAAGAAAGCGCAATACAGACCCTCCAAAGGGTTATATTATTGCCTTGTGCTTCTCTTTTTATTTCTTTTGCGCGCGTAAGGTTTTTTTGCAAAGTCCGAGCCGCTTGCGCCGGAGAATTTTGACTTTTTGCGAGACTCTACCTTTGTTACCACAACAGGCTTGCCGCATATTTTTATCCCGTGCATCTCTGCTATAACGGTGCGCAAAATATCTGTTGGAACGGCTACTATAGCGTGGTCTTTTTCAATAGATACCTTTCCGATATGCTTTGAAGAAATACCCGTACGCTCTGTTATAGCGCCAATAATATGGTTTGCGCTGCAGCGTGATGACGAGCCTATGTTTAGCATCATTTTGCCAAAGCGTGAGCCCTCATCGTCGTTTCGTGCCCTGCGCTCGCCCCTTTGTAATACTGGCTCCGATTGGATGTTTGGCAGCTCGTCAAGGTTTGCTGTGTCGTCTTTAAGTGTCATGTCCGCAAGTGTGCACGCTATGTCGTACGCACTGCTTCCGCCTGCAACAAGTGCATCTATCATTTGTTTTGCGTAGTCTGTTGCGCCCTCTTGTGTTGCCGCCTGCACTTTTTGTATGCTCTGTTGCAGCTGGCTCTCTCTTATGTCCTGTATGCTTGGCAGCGCAACATGCTCTATGTCCGACTGCAATTTTTGTGCAAGGCGCTTTACTGTTATAACCTGCTGTTTGCCACAGCAAAGCGTAATTGCCGTACCACTGCGCCCTGCACGGCCTGTGCGGCCTATGCGGTGCACATAGTATTCAGACATTCTCGGTATATCATAGTTAAATACAAAATCTATATCGCTTACATCTATGCCACGTGCGGCAACGTCTGTCGCAATTAATATTTGTGTTTTTCCCTTTTTAAAGGATGTCATAACGTTTGTGCGCTGTTGTTGTTTCATGTCGCCGTGTATGCCCTGTGCTGCATATCCGCTCTCGCTAAGCATTGTAACAAGCTCGTCTACCATGCTTTTTGTGTTTGCAAAAATTATGGCTCTCTGTGGCTTATTGTAAGCGATAAGCAGCTTTAAAGCGGCATCTTTATGCTGTTTTTTTACGTCTACATATATTTGCTTAATAGCCTTTAATGTGGCCTTGTTTTGCACAAGGTTTATTTGTACCGGGTTTTTTTGAAACTGCTTTGTTATGTCTAGTATGCCTTTTGGGATAGTGGCCGAAAACAGAACAGTTTGACGCTCTTGTGGTGCGTCTTGCAGTATTGTCTCAATGTCCTCTTTAAAGCCCATGTTTAGCATTTCGTCGGCCTCGTCAAGTACTATCATCTCTAACTTGTCAAGCTTTAATGTGCCACGTTTCATGTGGTCCATTATGCGGCCGGGTGTGCCAATTACCATGTTTGCGCCACGCAACAGCCTAAACTGTGTCTTGTAGTCTGCGCCACCGTATATGTCGGCAGTTTTAACGTGCGGCATATAGGGCGAAAGTTTGCGTATCTCGTCGCCGCACTGCTGTGCAAGCTCCCTTGTGGGTGACAAAATAAGTACTTGGATGCTGTTAGTGCTAGCCTGTATGCGCTCAACAGCCGGTATGGCAAATGCCATTGTTTTGCCTGTTCCTGTCTGTGACTGTGCTAAAATGTCAACACCGGAACGTGTTAGCGGAATTGTCTGCGCCTGTACTGGCGTCGTCTGTGTAAAGCCCATTTCATCAATGGCTTTAAGCATGTCTGGGTGCACACTTAATTGTGCGAAAGTAGTTGTGCTCATAAATCTCCTTTTGTGTGTGGTCGTCAAAAAAAGACGAGATGCAATCGCATCTCGCCCCAGCCGTCCGCACCTTGACTTTACAAGCATTTAAAGTGCGCTATGGCTTTTCAACACGTATCGATTGTACATTGTAACACATACAAGCGATAAATGCAAACTATTATTTTGCAAAAAAAAATATATTGATAAAACTATTATTTTATATGCTTTATCATCGCATTATTTTGTAAATTTTAGCCAAAAAAAATATTTACAAAACACGCTATATTACGGCTACATGTGTAAGAATTTTTAAAAAATTACAGCGTTTTACCCGCTTTGCCTTGCATTTTTATAATGCGTATTTAAACAAAACCTTAAACGGTGCACTGCGTGTAAACCATGGCACAGCTGCTACAAAACAAAGGCTTTGCAAGGAATATCTGCCGGCATAACACAAGGCTAAACTATCTAAAAAAGCTTCTTTTGCGCCTTCTTCGGCGCCTTTTATTTTTGCGCAGCAGTATCAAAACAACAACTACAATAAGCAAGGCGGCCGAGCCCACTGCTATTGCTATTACTATATAAGTATTGCGCATTTTTTGAGCCTCTAGCGCTAACTCTCGCTCTCGTTCTTCTTGCGCTAGTCGCTCTTCTTGCTCTTTTTGCGCCGCCTCTTGCGCCGCCTTTTCCTCAGCCTCAATCCTTGCCATTTCCTCAAGTGCAATTTGCTCTTGCATATAATATGTAGTAATATTCTCAAGCATGTCGTTTCCTGTGTCTACAGGCACAAGGCTAAATGCAAGGCCAAATTTGCGCAAGTCATACTCGCCGTCTTTTTCTACCTCAAAATAAGTAACCTGTGATTTATGATGTGCAAAAGCGTCTTGAGCCACCTCAAACGCAGTGCGTCCCCCGTAGTTTTCAAGCGGGGTGTCCACTTCCATTATAATTTCATTTTCTGCATAGAGGTGCACGTATACTTTTTGGGGCTGCACCTGCGTTTGCTCTGCCGCTTTCATCGTTGCCTCGGCAAAAAGCATGTGCGCACCGTGCCCGTACTCGCCTGCAAAATCATGCCCTACCACCACTTGTGGCAAAAACCGCTCGTACAATCCT
Organism: uncultured Bacteroides sp.; assembly: GCA_964368295.1. Lineage (GTDB taxonomy): Bacteria > Bacillota > Clostridia > Oscillospirales > Ruminococcaceae > Ruthenibacterium. The sequence continues at coordinate 12,571 of CAYJBO010000037.1, read as the reverse complement.
ACTAAATAATCTACAACTTCTTGCTCGTTATAAATTGTTTTTGCGTGCACTAAGCTGCTGCTGTACTGGTCATGAAACGGGCCTATTATTGGGTAATTTCTCAAGCCAGCCTCCCAGAGGGCGTTTAATAGTTCCTGCTGCCTGTACGGCTCGGTTGAGTGATTAACCATGTAAGCGACCTGCACGCTTATGTTGCCCATGTTTAAATATGTTGGCATTACACCGCCAAAAAACAAGTGTTCGTCGTCTGCGTGTGTAGGCAGTATTAATATGTCTGCCTTTTGCACTGCCTCTTGCCAGTAGTGTACGTTTTCCGGCAGGGTGCCCTCGCTGTAAAGGCTAATCTCTACCGGTTTTGCGCTTGAGTTTAGCTCTATTGTAATATCGGTGCTCGCGCCCGGTGTCAGCGGTATGTACTCTTGAAAAAAGCCGCTGTTTTGGGAGTAAACCTCTGCATTATAGTGCATAGTATAGCCATTTTGCGGATACGTTTCCCATATTATATAAACGCCCTGCGCCGGCGTGTCGCTTGTAATCTTTAAGCTGTCCGCCTCTTTTAACACAGCGCCCGACGCCGTATAACCATCTTGAAGAGAGTTTTGATTTACACCTTGACCATTTAATATTTGCGCCTGTATTTTTTGTGCTGCTCCGTCTGTAGTTTGCTGTGCGCTTGCATATATATGGTTTGGCACAGCAAGCACACAAAGTGCAATTATTATGCTGCAAATAATATGCTTCACTCTCAAAGCTTTTCTCCCCTCTTTTAAGATAATATTTTAATATCGCCCACGCGCCAGTTGTCACCATAGCGCACGTATACAAGGGCAATATTAGTGTCAAAAACATACGGGCGGTTCTCTCCGCGGTAAACAGTGTATGTATACTTGATATCAACGCTAAAAATATCTTCGCTATACTGCACAAAATTGCTTGCAACCTCATCGGTAAAGCTAACGCGTGTGTGTGGTGTGTAAAACATGGTTTCCATTGCGCTCATCTCGTAATAAATATTGCTGCGCGGCAAAAGCCTTGTTGCAATTTGCGAAAAGCTGTTGTCATCGGATAGATACCGAGAGTAATTTTCAGCATCGTTAAAGGCCATCGCCTGCAAAGCTTCCAAATCCTCTTGTGGTTGCGGCAAAGCCACCGAGCCGTAATATTGAGAGACACCGCGAGCCTCATCGCTTTGTGCCTCGGTGTGCCAAGGCGATGAATCCAAAAGCGCAACCGCCAACTGTTCGCCCTGATCGTCTGTAACATTAATTGTCGGCTCTCGCATTAAATCTGTCAATCGGTACTCCGTTTGCATAGGCTGCTCAACGCTCTCGGGCAGCCTTGCCAGTATTTCATACGGAATATCGGTTTGCGCAATTACATCTTGCTGTGCATTTACGCCGTTAAAAGCAAGTTGAGCCGTGGCCGGCGCCCTAACCGTAACTTCGCCCCACATCTCAGGCGCTATAACGGGCTGTTCAATTTGCCAGTGCCCAAACATGCCCTCGTCAACAAAGGCAAGCTTAAACCCACCTATTATATCCTCGCCCGCTTTTACCTGATAATTTTGCAGTGTGCTTGTGTTGCCCGTTGCCAGGCGCCCAATTTTTAACTCTCCACCGCCTACACTGTGGCCATAAACCTCTTGCCTTATTTCGTTTGGCTCGTATGGGTTGTCTATAATTTGGGCATTTTGTGCCAGCACTCCATATTGCTCTTGCTTAAATATATCTTCTAGGTTTTGCATTGCGTAGTCCGGGGTGCTCTGCTCATACATAATCATAACTTGCCATAAGTAAACAAGCCCTGCCGCTATAAGCGCCAGTGTTAACGCTACCAATATTGTAAAAACAACCCAAAACTTTGAGCGACCCTGCTTTTTTTTATAAGTAACCATTTTAGCCACCTCCTGTTGTTTCAGGTGCAACAACAATGGCCGTCGGTATATCTCTCGGCCCGTATAAGGACGACGAAACATTTACAAGCTCATCCTCGTAATACATTATTGTAGAAGAGCCACCGTCTAAATTAGCGGCGTTGACAGCGCCGTATTGCGCCATTACCTGTGCAACATCGCTCATGCTGGCGCCAATGCTGTTTGCCTGCCGGCCGTCACACACCAGCAAAAGCATTGCGCCGTCGCCCCTTTGCCCTATTGCAGTGCGTGGGTTAAGTCCTCCGCCCTGCCCTTTAATCTCCATCATCTCGCCGTTTACTATAAGAGCCGGTCCAAAACTTATCGCGTCTCTAATTTTGCGGTCAATGGCCTCTTGCGCCGTCATTCTTCCCACAATCAGTTTATCGTCCTCGTCTATGCCTATAACGTCGTACTGCGTGCCCAAATTGCCCCACAGCAGCTTGCCCTGTGATATAACTATGCCAAGCGGTGTGCCGCCGTTGCCCACGCCGCCCTCGTCTAAAAATCCGCCCGCATTTGTGCCGCCAACTCCGCCGTGGCGGTTAATTATCTCTTTTACGGTCTGCCCATCGGCGCCTGTGTATTTGTCTGCACTCGTGCCAACAAACACCCGTGACGGGTCTTGCACAATAAGCATCTCTCCGCTAAACGTGTCGCCTGTAACAACCTCAATTACAAGCGGTTCAACTTCTTCGTCCTTGTCATCCTCAGATATTTGTATAAGGTCTGTATCCGTAACAACGTTTGCCACTTGCACACTGTTATTGGCTATAATGGCCTCAATTTCCGTCTCGTCAAAATACATATGCGCAACAAATTTAAGCGCACTGGTCTCTAGCACCGATGTCACAAGCAAATCCCTTGCAGTTGGGCTTGGCCCATAAACAATTACCGTAACGCCCCCAAAGACACCCACTAAAAGCAAAATTAAAAACGCCGCAAAACTAGCTAAAACGCGCTTGCCCACACTATATGTATGCTTGGCCTGCACATTTTTATAAGTGTCCGCTTTTTTTGCGCCCTTGCCAAAAAAGCGGTGCATTACTTTGCGCACCTTGCGCCGAGCGGCCCCTAAGGCCTTTTTTTTACTCACTTGCTCGCCCATAACATCCCCCAAAGTAGGCTTAATCTTTTATTACGCCTGCATTTTTTCTTTTACTCTCTGCCGTTATTGTCACCTGTTTCATCCTCGCCGCCAAAAACCCAGTTTTGCTGTATTTTAAAGCTTACAAAAAACAGCAATGTATCCACTACAACTTTAATAATTGAATCGAGGCCTACAAATGCAGATAAAGCCAGCGATATCACATACACAAGTGCATAAGAAGCGAGCATTTGCAGCACGCATAAAACACTGTATCTAAACAGGGTTTTGCCCGCCGGGCTTTCGCTTTTAAACACAAACTTATGGTTTACAACATAGTTATAAATAGCAGAGCAAACCCTTGCAATAACCGTTGCCCATAGCAGCCGAGAGCTGCGCACAAAAACGCCGCCAAGCAGCATATTTAAAACAGTAAATATGCCCACATCTATAACACTTGACGAGATAGAGCTAAAAAAGAATTTAAAAATTACAGCGTAAATGCGCACTGAATCAACTATTGGGTTAAAGTGTGAGGTCTTATTATCCTCAATATAAACTGTTTCAATGCTTTGCTCGCACATATTTACTTTTGCCTTTTTAAAGTATAAAAGCATGTTTGTCTCGTATTCAAACCTCTCGCCCTTAACCATGCAAAGCTGCCTTAATAAACCGTAAGGTATTGCACGCAGGCCCGTTTGTGTATCGCTTAAAACCAGCCCAAACACAAAGCGAAACATAAACGCCGTAAGCTTATTGCCAAATTTACTGCGCGGCGGTATATTATCATCGTTAAAATTTCTAGCGCCCAAAACAACATGGTCCTGCTTTTTAATAAATAAATCTACACAGGCTTTAATATCTTTAATAGTGTGCTGGCCGTCACCGTCTATTGTAATTACACCTTTACAATCTTGCATATTTTTAAGCACGTATTCAAACCCTGTTTTAAGCGCCTGCCCTTTGCCCTTGTTAACCTCATGCGTAAGCACGGTGCACTCTTTATGCCTCGCCACATTATTAAATGGCTCTACGTGGTTTTTATCACTGCCATCGTTTATAACTAATATGTTAGTAAACGAGTTTGCAATTAAATCTTCCACGACTTTTATCATTTTTTCATCGGGGTCAAACGATGGTAAAATAACACAGATTTCACGCATAAAAACACCTCACACGTTTTATAAAAGCTTATTAAATATATCATTACTTGCACAATAACATCATTAGATTATTATGCACAAAACATCATACACATATTTATATATTATACCAAAAAAACCAATGTTTGCAACAATAATACGACAAAATACTACATTATACAACCTTTTAAATATTACAAATTATTACAGACCTTGCCGCTTTTAGTTGTATTTTTACAAAACTACCTAACGCAATAAAAGGCAACACGCTGCCGATTTAAAGCGACACATAGCATTTTTAATGTTCGCGCTTTTTAAACTGCTTTTATCTCGTTTGTTACAGCCCACCATATGTACCCCTTTTAAGCAAGGGCAAAATCTGCTTTTGTTGCGCAAAAAACATAATTCCCCTCATCTATTTTTGTCTTACCCTCTATTTTGTTTTGCACGTATTTTAAAGGCATATTTTTTTAAGTTACATACATCAAAATGCAATACAGCTTGCATTTGTTATATTTGTAAATATATAACACTTTACTTTGCCGAGTAATCGTGTTATAATATTGTTTGTTAAAAAATTAACAATAAGCGAATAAGGAGATTTACTATGAATGTTAAAGTTTGTATCGGCAGTTCATGCCATTTAAAGGGGTCCAGGCAAGTAGTTGAAAAAATGCAGCAATTGGTAGAGAGCAAAAACCTAAAAGACAAAGTAGAGCTTTCCGGCGCATTTTGCATGGGCAAATGTCAGCAGGGTGTTTGCGTAAATGTAGACGATAAGTTTTTTTCTGTGACACCCGACAGCGTAGAGAGTTTTTTTGAGAAAGAAGTAAGCAGTTATTTGCAGTAAAATTACGGGGGAATTTTAAAATGGGAGAGTTTTTAAAGCTAAAAAAATCTAATTGCAAAAACTGCTATAAATGTATAAGGTGTTGCCCTGTAAAATCTATACGTTTTTCCGGCGGGCAAGCAATTATTGTTGGCAACGAGTGCATATTGTGTGGACAATGTTTTGTTAACTGCCCACAAAATGCCAAAGAAATTACAAGCAGCGTTGAGGCTGTTAAAGTTTTAATTATGTCAGGAGAGCCTGTAATTGCGTCTGTGGCACCGTCTTTTATAGCAAATTACGAGGGTGCCGGCATAAAGGCCATTGAGAGCGCCTTAAAAAAGCTGGGTTTACACGCGGCAGAAGAGACTGCCATTGGCGCTACAATTGTAAAAAACGAGTACCAAAACATGATTGACCGAGACAAGAAAGACGTGCTTATATCGTCTTCTTGCCACTCTGTAAATTTGCTTATACAAAAATATTACCCTAAATTGCTAAGCAGTCTTGCAGATATTGTCTCGCCAATGCAAGCGCATGCTATAGACATAAAAAAGCGATGTCCTGATGCAAAAGTTGTTTTTATTGGCCCCTGTGTTGCAAAAAAAGATGAGGCTAATTATTACGAGGGCATTGTAGATGCCGCCTTGACTTTTGAAGAGCTTACACAATGGCTAAAGGACGAGAACATAAGCATTGACTTAAACGAGCCCAAAGAGAGCATTGAAAAAAGCAGGGCTAGGTTTTTCCCCACAACGGGAGGCATTATTAAGAGCATACAAAACAAAAACCCAAACTACACCTACATAGCCGTAGACGGTGTTGACAACTGTATGAAGGCGCTAGATGAAATTGCGCACGGCGAAATTACAAAATGTTTTGTTGAGATGTCGGCTTGTGTCGGCAGCTGTATAGGCGGCCCTGTAATGGAAAAATACCGAAAGAGCACGCTTATTGACTACATGAGCATTAGCAAGTGCGCCGGCAGCAAAGACTTTGATGTGAGCATGCTCGAGAGCGCCTATATGCACAAAAGCTTTAAGCCCATCGAGCTTAGAAATGTCACCCCGTCGGAAATTGAGATAAAAAACATTTTAGTGCAGCTTGGCAAAGAAACAAAAGAGGACGAGCTTGACTGCGGCTCTTGCGGATATAATTCCTGCAGAGAAAAAGCGGCGGCTGTTTATTTCGGCAAGGCAGACCTCACAATGTGCTTGCCATCGCTCTATGAGAAGTCCGAGTCTTTTTCCGACACGATAGTGGAGAATTCTCCAAACGCAATTATTGTATTAAACGACGGCTTAGAGGTGCAAAGGGTTAACACGGCCGCCCTAGAGCTTATTAATCTGCGAAATAAATCCGACGTTTTAGGCGAGCCCGTCGTCAGGATTTTAGACCCATCTGATTTTATTAAGGTGCGCACGAGTGGCGTGTCTATAAAAAACGAGCGCAAATATTTGGCAGAATACAACAAATATGTGGACGAGAGCATTATATTCGACAAGCAAAACAAGGTGTTTATATCCATAATGCGAAACGTTACCGAGCAGGCGATTGAGCGCGAGAAAAAAGAGGCCATAAGCAAAAAAACAATAGAGACAACCAACAAAGTAATAGAAAAACAAATGCGTGTTGTACACGAAATAGCCTCCTTACTGGGCGAAACTGCCGCGGAGACAAAAATTGCCCTTACAAAACTTAAGGAGTCGATAAGCGATGATTAATTTTTGTGCAGAGATAGGTTACAACAGCTTAAACAAATACAAAGAAGAGCTTTGCGGCGATCAAGTAGAAGTAATTGAGAGCGACGACGGCTCTACTACTATTGTGCTCGCAGACGGGCTTGGAAGCGGTGTCAAGGCCAATATACTATCCACTTTGACTGCAAAAATCATCTCAACCATGATCTCAGAGGGCTTGAGCATAACCGATTGCGTGGAGACAATAGCCGAGACACTACCTGTTTGCGCAGTGCGTGGCATAGCTTACTCCACTTTTACAATTTTTAGGATGCTCAACAACAATAAAGAGGCAGAAATTATACAGTACGATAACCCAAAAGTTATTTTAATGCGGGACGGCGCACATTTTGAAATACCGTACAACGAGATGATCATCGGCGGCAAAAAAATATTGATGTCCAAAATTGATATATTGGAAAACGATTTATTTATATTGATGAGCGACGGCTGCATACACGCCGGCGTCGGCAGCCTGCTTAATTTCGGCTGGGACAGAAAAGAAATTGCCGAGTTTATGTCGCCGCTTACAGACGTTGGCTTTACAGCCAAGACGCTTAACACCATTTTGCTAGAGGAGTGCTATTCTCTTTACGGCGCAATGCCGGGCGACGACACGACCGCATGCATGGTGAGAATACGAAAAAGGCAGCCGATGAATTTAATAATAGGCCCGCCATCTAACCACAACGACGCAGACAAGATGATGTCACTATTTTTTGCAAAAGAGGGCAAGCACATTGTTTGCGGCGGCACAACCTCCAGCATTGCGGCGAAATACTTAAACAAAAATTTAGAAGTATCGCTAAATTTTGAGGATAGCGACGTGCCGCCAATGGCAAAAATTGAGGGAGTGGATTTAGTTACCGAGGGCATAATTACAATAAATAAGGTCTTGTCTTACGCCAAAGATTATTCAAACGAGAATTTACTCTACTCCCAGTGGAACGTAAAAAAAGATGCCGCATCGTGTATATCTCGCCTGCTTTTTGAAGAGGCCACTGACATAAATTTTTACGTGGGCAAGGCGGTTAACCCCGCACACCAAAACCCAAATTTGCCAATAAATTTTAACATTAAAATGCAACTTATAGACGAGCTTTCGCAACACCTTAAAAAGATAGGCAAAAAAATTAAAGTGAGCTATTTTTAAAGTAAATTTTAAAGGCAGACACACATAGAAAGGTTAAGTAATTACATGAATAAATTTGATACTAAAGTACAGTATTTAAAATATAAAGTGCTGCGCGAAGTGGCTAAAAACGCATGGCAAAACACGCTTTTAGAAAACGTTACAAGCATACCTAAAACAATTGTCTCGGGCAAAGAGTCTACTATGCGCTGCTGTGTTTATAAAGAGCGCGCTATTTTGGCCGAGCGTGTAAAAATCGCAATGGGTGGCGACAAATCAAACCCAAACGTAATAGAAGTTATTGATATAGCCTGTGACGAATGTCCCTCGTCCGGCTATGTTGTAACATCTTCGTGCAGGGGGTGCTTGTCTCACCGATGTTTTGATGTTTGCAAATTTGGCGCAATTACGTTTAGCGACAACCACGTTGCTAAAATAGACAGCGACAAATGTGTAAATTGCGGAGCATGCTCAAAAATGTGCCCTTACCACGCCATTATAAGCAGCAAAAGGCCCTGCGAGAGCGCATGTAAGGTAAATGCAATAAAAAAAGCACCGGACAACAGCGCCGAAATATTAAACGACAAATGTATAGCGTGCGGCGCATGTGTTTACCAATGTCCGTTCGGCTCTATTGCCGATAAATCTTTTATTTTAGACGCAATAAGCATGCTCAAAGAGAGCGAGAACAACAAAAAATATAAAGTTTATGCCGTTGTTGCACCGTCTATCTCGAGCCAATTTCAGCACGCAAATTTAGGGCAAGTTGTAAGCGGAATAAAAGAGCTTGGCTTTCACACTATAATCGAGGCAGCACTCGGTGCGGACGCAGTAGCTTTAGAGGAATCAAAAGAACTTGCGCAAAAAGGCTTTTTAACAAGCTCTTGCTGCCCTGCATTTGTAATGTACATAAAGAGTCAATTCCCTGACATGGTTCAGCACATATCGCACAATTTATCGCCTATGGCAAAAATTTCAAAATACATAAAAGACACCGACCCCACATCAAAAATAATATTTATTGGGCCATGTACCGCAAAAAAAGCCGAGTATCAGCTTGAGCATGTAAGGCCCTATGTAGACTGCGTTATTACCTTTGAAGAGCTACAAGCTTTGTTTGACAGCAAAGATATGGACTTATCTGTACTCAAAGAGGATGTTTTAGACAACGCCTCTTACTTTGGCAGAATATTTGCAAGAAGCGGCGGTCTATCCGATGCGGTTGCACAGGCCATGAAAGAGCAGAACATTGAGTTTGACTTAAAGGCAGAGAGATGCAACGGCATTGACACTTGTAAAATTGCACTGTTAAAGGCAAATAAAAACATGTTAGACGCTAACTTTATAGAGGGCATGGCATGTACCGACGGCTGTATTGGCGGTGCCGGCTGTTTGACACATGGGCCAAAAGACAAGGCACAGGTAGACAAATACGGCAAAGAAGCTTTTGAGATAAATATGCTTGACGCCGTAAAAGTGATGAATATTTAATTTTATTTTTAAGTGCAAGCTGATTTTAGAAGCCATGCGCTGCACTCAAAAAAACAAGCGCTTAAAGTAAGCCTTTACAAAAGCATCATGCTTTTAAAGCACTGTTTTTAACCGACAAAAAGCATTATTCGCATCAATATAGCTTAAAGCACAAAGGCGAGATAAAATAGACACAATCTATTTTATCTCGCCTTATTAAATGCAAAAACAAGCGCCCGACAGGCACAAAAGCCTTGTGCCAATTTTATAATAAAGCTCTAACTCAAACAAAATGCTGTAACTTTTTTTATTTAAGTTTTTGCTACTTACTTTTTAAGCTAAAATTTTTGCTTAAAATACTTTGCTTTGTCTCTGCGACATACGGAACAAATTCACCGTCTTCAATTGCTCCGAGCCCCTCGTAATTCTCACGGTCTACCGGCAGATTTTTTTTATTTAATCTCGAGTTAATATTTCGTCTAAATGCAACAAATATTACCGCAAAGGTAGGCACGCCAATTACCATGCCGGTTATACCAAAGAAACCGCCAAAAACGATGATTGAAAAAATAACCCAAAAGCCAGACAGTCCTGTGGAGTCTCCAAGTATTTTTGGCCCTAGAATATTGCCATCGAACTGTTGTAACAATAGGATAAAAATTAAAAAATACAGTAAATTTAACGGCTGTGTCGGGGTTACAACAAAAATTAAAATAGCCGAGGGTATAGCGCCAATAAAGGGCCCAAAAAACGGAATAACATTAGTAAAGCCTATAAAAATACTGACCAAAACAGCATAAGGAGTGCCTATAATCGAAGTTCCTATCATGCATAATAAACCTATTATTATAGAGTCTATCACTTTGCCAAATATAAAATTAGTAAATGTTTTGTGCACAAACCTAATGTCTTGAATTAGGCTGTTTGCAAAATTAGTTTGAAAAAATGCGTATATTATTTTTTTGCCTTGTGCCGCAAACACCTCTTTATTTGCCAAGATATTAATAGCAATAATAAAGCCGATAATTAAATTCCAAAATGCCACTAAAATTGACCATATGCTCCCCGACACATTAACTAACACCTCGCTTGTTATGGGCAATATCCTAGTGTCAAAAAAGTTTTGAATTTCAGTGCCGTAGCGCGCAAATATTTCATCAATCCAATACTCTAAATCAGGGTGCGAAGATAATATATTATTAGCAAAATTTGTAGCATTTTGCGAATAAATGTCGATATTACTTATAATATCTTGCACGCTTGGCACTATTTGCGAAACAAATATAACCCCAAATATTGCAATGCCCGCAATAAAAATAACAGACGTTGAAACCATTGATAAAGTTCTGCTCAATCTGCTTTTCTTTGTTGTGTCGCGCTTTCTCTTAGAGAATAGTTTTGTCCACTTCTTCTCAAAATAATTTACCATCGGGTTCATAATATAAGCTAGAATAAGCCCATAAATAATTGGCATAAACACCGAAAAAACTTTATATATAAAGCTTGAAAACGACTCGCTCCTAAATAAAATAAAGTATATTAAAAGTAAAATTGCAACTGCTATGCCGGCAATAATAGCTATTGTAATATATTTGCCTTTGCCTGTATTATGGTTCATAAATATAACTCACCTTTCAAAACATATTGTTTGTATTCGACATCAAAGCAGTGTCACCCGCTTAATTTTTTGTGCATTTTTTGTGCATTGTCATATTTAAATTAACCTATTTACAAACTCGGGCCAAGCTTCTTCTATTTCAATATTTTGGTTAAATGCAACCGAATTACCTATGCCGCCAATAATAAGCAGCGTCAGATTTGTATTCAATTTCACATCAAAATTTTCGCTTAAAACTTTTATGTTTATCCCGTGCTTAAAAAATTTTTCTACCGCATTTTCAAAACTCTCATTGTGAAAAAGCACTTTTTTTTGCACCTGCTCATTTCTTTGCGCCAGCAAGCTAATCTCGGCAACTACTCTTCTTAAAGGGATATTTCCACGATAATCCGTTATAATTTTTTGTCCCAAATTAATAAAATACTCTTTATATTCATCGTAATTTGATGTTTCATAAAAAGTGCAATCAAAAGAATACTCTTTTATATAGCTGTCCATCAAATCAAAAAGAATATCCTCTTTTTTCTTATAGTAGTAATAAATTGCAGCTTTTTTAACCTCTACAATTTCTGCTATCCTTCCAATAGATGCACGCTCATAGCCTTGCTCTGCAATTAGGCTAAACATAGCGTCTAAAATTTTACTTCTTGTTTGTTCTGCCGACATTAGTATGCCTCCAATTCGACGAAGGTTAAAACAATAGTTTACACCGAGCAATTAAATACTTGACGATAGGTAAATTATATAATATGGCTATTTTAAAGTCAATATGTTTAGTTATATTATAACATATTTTGCGTGATGATAAAACTAAATTGCCCAAATGTAAATCTATAAAGTTGAAAATATCATCATTCTTAAAACTATGCATATTTTTATGCACTATGCACTCCTAATTTTGAATTTTACTCGGTGGAATTGTATGGGAGTGTCTGCCCTGATGTATGGCTGGAATTAAGGCAAAGCAGCCTTGACCGCTCCGCCTTAAAAACCTATGATTTTGCAATTATATAAAAAATAGAATTAGTGAATGCATCGCTGCATTATTATGGTATAATAATTGACAAATCGTCATATTTAAACTAAAATTATCAAGTGTAGATAGTTAAGCCCAAATAATTATTTACCGCAAGCGACAATTTGCAAAAATAACAAAAGCTTATTTTATCTGTCTATTAATATAGACAGCAAAGAGTATTTAAGCCTTGGCAAAAAAAGAGCCGCAACCAATATTTTAAAAAGTTAAAAAGCGCCTATGAATAAGAAAATATAGCCGTATTTTGTGAAATGCTTAAATTAATAAGCACAGAGCACCCTGCGCAAACAAAAAACAATATGAGGGATTAAAATGAATAAAACGCCATTACAAAAGCAATGGGACAAATTGTTAATTAAAGAAGCCGACTACTTAAAAAAATGCGCAAAAAAAAGCCCGTCAAAGCTTGACAATTTTCTCTCGTCCAAGGTGCCTGACAAATTGCAAGCTACCTTAAACACCGCATTTTCCAAGTCATTTGCGTTAATTTTTTAAAAAGCCAAAAACATAATACAAAAATGTTATAGCAAAGAAGAAATAATGCTTAAAAATAAAGTTAATGCGTACGCCTTTTCTCTAAGACAAGACAATAAGCGAGTGCGCGCA
>CAYJBO010000036.1:0-25497 GCA_964368295.1 uncultured Bacteroides sp. | reverse complement strand
GCAACACATTATATAAATAATATGTATTTACAAAATTACATTGCTAATTTGCGCCTATTTATGATATAATATACTGCAATATAAAATAGAAATATCGACAAAGTTGCATTTACAAAAACCATAGACAAAGCAAATGTTTGTCAGCAGCATAAAATTTAGCAACACCATATAAACAAATATATTTACACCGGGGGTAATTAAAGATTTGTCACGGCTTAACATTGTATTAATAGAACCACAAATACCGCAAAACACAGGAAACATTGCGCGCACGTGTGCCGCTACAGGCGCACGGTTACACCTTGTAGGACCAATGGGCTTTACGGTTGACGATAAAAAACTAAAGCGTGCCGGACTTGATTACTGGTACATGCTTGACATAACGCATTACAAAGACAGCGCAGAGTTTTTTAGCAAAAACAACGGTGCTAATTATTTTTTCACAACTAAGGCACCGCGCAAATACACCGATGTCACCTACCCTGATGATACTTATTTGATTTTCGGGCGCGAGGATGCAGGCCTGCCCGAAAGCTTGTTATATGAGAACGAAAGCACATGCATACGCATGCCTATGCTTGAGAGTGCGCGCAGTTTGAATTTGTCAAACGCAGTTGCAATAGCGGCATATGAGGTTTTGCGCCAGGGTGATTTTAAAGATCTTTGTGAAACAGGCAAAATGGCGAGCGCCACAAATAATGTTTAATATATGAGGTGAAACATGATCGATAAACAAAGAAAAGTAGCAATTTTAACAGACTCTGCCAGTGATATTCCATTTGACATGCAAGAAAAACACGGCATAGACATTATGTCTTTTTATATTACAGTTGACGACAAAACTTACATAGAGCGTGTGGATATGGATTTTGAACAATATTATGACATATTGACAAAATGTGAGGGCATACCAAAGACATCGCAAATTACAAGCCTTAGATTTGCAGAGCAGTTTTGCAAATACGACGACGAGGGCTACACAGACGTACTTTATGTGTCTATAAACTCCGGCGGAAGCAACACAAATGCCGCAGCCCACATGGCTGCAGAGCAATTTGCAACAGAAGATCGCCCAAACAGCAAGATGAAAATTCATATAGTAGATAGCAAATCCTACTCTATGGTATACGGTTACCACGTGTGTGAGGCCGCTAAAAAAATAAAAAACGGCGCCGAGATAAGCGAAGTAATAGAGTATCTTGAGGACAAATTTTCCCGCATGGAAGTTGTCATCTCTGTTTACACATTAAAATACATCAAAAAAAGCGGCAGAATTTCTGCGGCGGCGGCCTTTGCCGGCGAGCTACTTGGCCTTCGTCCTATAATCACCATAATAGACGGTGTTTCAAAAACCGCTTCTAAAGTTAGAGGCGACGCAAACGTTATGTCCGGCCTATGTGCACACTGCAAAGACAACATTGCAGACAAAGGCGAATACATGATTGGAATAACAGATGCGCAAAATGGAAAAATGCTTTCTGCCATGTGTAAAAAGCAGCTTGGTTACGCACCTAAATGCACATTTTTAATCGGCTCTGCCGTAGCTACTAACACAGGCCCTAACGCCGTTGCCATCGTGTACGAGGGCAAAAGGAGAGTTTAATGCACTCAAAAAAACGACCAAACACACTTTATATTGTTGTGCCATGTTATAATGAAGAAGATGTTTTGCCCATAACAAAAGATTTGTTTATAAACAAACTGCAAAGCCTTATAGAAAGCGGCAAAGCCGGCAAAAAAAGTCGCATTTTATTTGTAAACGACGGCTCTTCTGACAAAACATGGGACATAATAAAATCACTGTCGGCAGAGTGTGAGCTTATTTCCGGTGTCAGCTTGTCTTGCAACAAAGGGCACCAAAACGCACTGCTTTGCGGCCTTATGACAGCGCTAGACAATGCCGATGTCAGCATAAGCATAGACTGTGACGGCCAGGACGATATAGACGCAATGGACGAGATGTTAGACGAGTACGAGAGCGGCATGGACGTTGTGTATGGCGTAAGAAACGACAGAACTACCGACACTTTTTTTAAAAGATCCACAGCAAAGGGATTTTACAAAGTGATGGGCATGCTCGGCGCTAATGTTGTGTACAACCACGCAGATTACAGGCTTATGAGTAAAAAAGCACTGGCGGGGCTGCGCCAATATAAAGAGGTGAATTTATTCTTGCGCGGAGTTGTTCCGCTTGTCGGGTTCAGGTGCAGCAGCGTTTACTATAAAAGAAACGAGCGCCTCGCCGGCGAGAGCCACTACCCATTAAAAAAAATGTTGGCTTTTGCCGTCAACGGCATTACAAGCTTTTCAGTAAAGCCGCTTAGGCTTATTACGGGGTTTGGATTTTTAATTGCTTTTGTCAGCTTTATTGCTATTTTATACTCTGTTTTTACAAGATTCTTTGGTGTTACAGTGTCCGGCTGGACCAGTATGATAATCGCCATATTTTTTATGGGTGGCGTACAGCTGTTTTGCACGGGCGTAATAGGCGAGTACATTGGCAAAATTTATAACGAGAGCAAAAAGCGCCCTAGATTTATTGTCGGTGAGACCACCGACGACATTGATACCGTTTACGATTAATTATAAGGTAAATTACACTACGCAAATTTAAGCCCTTTGCCGCTTTAGGGCCTAAATAAATAATTTATAGCGGCGAGCATAAAGGAGCATTATGGATAAAATTAAATGGAAAGGCAGTACACTGTTGGCACCTGTACCGCCCGTATTAGTAAGCTGTGGCACAGAGCAAGACGCCAACGCACTTACCATTGCCTGGACAGGCATTTTAAACTCAGACCCACCTAAGACTTATATATCAGTGCGCCCGGAGCGCTACAGCTATGATATTATTAAAAACAGCGGAGAGTTTATTATAAACTTGCCCACAACCGCCCTTGCAAAAGCAATTGACTACTGTGGCATACGCAGCGGAAGAAACGAAAACAAAATAGCCGCCGCAAAGTTAAAATTACAGCCTTGCGAGGGATACGAGTGCTGTATGATTGAGCAGAGCCCAATAAACATTGCCTGCCGTGTTACCGAGGTTGTAAAACTTGGCACACACGACATGTTTATTGCAGACATTACAGACGTATACGTTGCCGAAGAGTTATTGGACGAAACAGGCAGGCTTCGCATGGCCAAGGCTGGCCTGTGCTCTTTTGCACACGGCGAATACTTTGCACAGGGTCGAAAAATTGGCAGCTTTGGTTTTTCTGTAAAAGGAAAAAAGGCAAAAAAATCTAAGCACAAAAAGTAAAACAACAGTAAGGTAAATTTATGACAGTTATTTGGGATTGGAACGGAACCATTTTAAACGATGTTGATTTGTGTTTTGATATACTAAACAATATGCTGAAAGACAACAACAAAAAATGCATCGACAAAGTCGACGATTATAAAGAGATATTTGATTTCCCTATAATTGACTATTACAAAAGGGCCGGCTTTGATTTTAGCAAAACATCTTTTGAAGATTTGGCAGAAATTTATATGGCGCAGTACAGGGCAAAGTGTGCAGACTGCACATTACAGCCCTTTGTTGTAGACGCCATTAAAAACTTCAACAGCCAAGGCATCAACCAAGTTATACTGTCTGCCTCTGATAAAAGCGACCTTTTAAGGCAGGTGCCGCCATACGGCATAGCCACTTATTTTAGCGACTTTATAGGCCTTGATAATATTTACGCAAAAAGCAAGGTACAAGCCGGGCTCGACTGGATAAAAAAAAGCGGCATTAACCCAAAAGACGCCGTTATGATTGGCGACACAACGCACGACGCACAAGTTGCTAATGCGCTGTCGGTAAAATGCTTGCTTTTTAGCGGCGGACACCACCCCGCACAAAAGCTGTTGGGCACAGGCCATAGCGTTTTTGATGATTATTTAAATTTAAGCAATTTTATTTAACGTTTTAACGTCATTAAATTAATTATGTTCACTCGAAAGGGTAATGTTTTAGATGAAACAACAATCTTTACCGTCTTTGCTAAAATCTAAGCATAAAAGAGCAAGGGCAAACCCTACAAAACTTATAGTCTTTAGCTTTTTAGGCGTAATAGCTATAGGCACCCTACTGCTCATGTTGCCGTTTGCATCAAAAAGCGGGCAAAGTTGCGGCTTTTTAGGTGCACTTTTTACCGCAACCAGCGCAACTTGTGTTACAGGCCTTGTGGTGTTTGACACTTACAGCCAATTTACCTTTTTTGGCCAGGCTGTAATACTAATGCTCATACAAATCGGCGGCCTTGGCCTTGTCACCTTGGCTACATTTTTTAACATAATCGCCGGCCGTAGGCTCGGCTTCAAAAGCATGCAACTTGCTAGCGAGTCCATCAATTTATCTGACTCCAGCAAGGCGAGGTTGCTTTTAAGGGTTGTTGTGGGCGTTGCTATTGTGTGCGAGCTTTTTGGCGCACTACTTTTAAGTTTTGTATTTGTGCCACAATTTGGCGCACATGGTATATTTATAGCACTTTTCACATCTATCAGCGCTTTTTGTAATGCCGGCTTTGATATTTTTGGATTTTTAGGCCAGTACAGCAGCGTTACAAATTTTGCAGAAAACCCATATGTTATTTTTGTAATTAGCACGCTTATTGTAAGCGGCGGCCTTGGTTTTCTTGTATGGCAGGACATTATGGCATACAGAAAGACACGCCACCTAAGGCTGCACACAAAACTTGTGCTTTTGATGACGGCCGGCCTTATAGTAGTTGGCACAATTGCTTTTGCCGCTTTAGAGTGGCAAAACGAGCACACACTTGGCAATTTAAACACTTTCGATAAAATTGTCAATTCTATGTTTCAATCAATAACCACCAGAACCGCAGGTTTTAACAGCGTTGACATAGGCAGTGCCAACAGCATAACTAAGCTTATTATGATTATGCTTATGTTTATAGGCGCCGCCCCCGGCGGTACAGGCGGCGGTATTAAGGTTACAACAATTGCCGTGCTTATTGTAGCTGTTTTAAGCGTTATTAACGGACGCCAAAACGCACAAGCTTTCGGCAGGCGCATAAGCCAAAAAGTGGTATACAAATCACTCACTATCTTTATGCTGTCCATGTTTGCGGTCGTCGTGTCGTCCAGCATATTGTACTATAACACTTATACACAGTTTAGCACCATTAACAACCTTTTTGAAGCAGTCTCCGCCTTTGCTACAGTCGGTCTTTCTGTCGGCGTTACAGCCGTAACCAACCCCATTGCACAAGTTGCAACAATGGTCACAATGCTTATCGGGCGTGTAGGCCCTGTTTCAATGGCTATTTCCCTGTCGCTAAAAAGCAAAAAAGATGAGTACGCACATGTCGTAGTGCCTCAGGCCGATTTAACTGTAGGCTAACATTACATTAATATGTCGGCTGCTTCTTAATCATTTCTTTTTAGCATGCCAATTAAACAATATAGTGCTTTTGCAAGTTGAAATAAGCATAATACAAGCTTATTTTGCTCTGCAAAAAAGCAAGGCACACCTTGTCGAGATGTAAATTTCACCACCTACACAGGAAAAAAGCAGCAAAAGCCGTCCATCAAAACACATGTGCTAGCACTATACAAAAAAATTATTATATTTTATAAAGCCGCTTCGCCCGTGCCACCGCACAGGCAAGGCCACACCACAGCATTAATTCGCCCTAAGCTTTTTATTTTGCAGGAGTACCTAATGGAAACATCCAAACAAAAACCACTTAGTTTGCCAGAGTATGATTACAGCAAAAACGGCGCATATTTTGTTACAATTAGCGCACATCGCCGTGAGATGCTATATGACAAAGCAGGCACAAACTCTATATGCGCACAAATGATTGAAGACTGCTGGGGGCATATCATGGGTGAGCACAAAAACATTCAGTGCCCTAAATATGTTATTATGCCAAACCACTTTCACGCTATTATAATTGTGCCTCAAAGCGATGCGGACCCCGATACTGCTTTGTCAGCCATTGTCCAATCGTTTAAAGAGTATTCGACCGCAAAATACAGCAATGCGGCAGGACAAAACCTACAAGGGGCGCTTAGCGCCCAAATTTGGCAGCGCTCTTTTTACAAGCACATTATAAAAAGCGACAATGAGTACAAACAAATTTGGCATTATATAGACTCTAACCCTGCACTTTGGTCAAGCGATGAAGACTTTATAAAAAAAGATTAGCACTAAATCTTTAAAATTAAAGTTAAATAGTATTTGCTTTTTGCATATTAAAACAGCACACAGCCACATTTTGGCCGTGTGCTGTTTATTACGTAGTTCGTTATACATATTGTATATTTCTAGCATATTATTGCAATAATAAACTATTTGTATTTCAAATTAACACTTTTGCGCTATTATATATTATCTAATGCGGTATTTGCCTTGCCGCTTTTGCGGCAGCAGTTAAATATGCCAATAAAAATCCGCAGGGTTATTTATAAAACTCGTTTATACAGGCCAGCACATCTCTATTGCCGCACCAACACCGCCCTCATCATTTGTAGGCAAAACAGCATCGGCTAAATCTTTTATATCCTGTGGCGCATTGCCCATTGCAAAGCCCTTGCCGGCATATGTAATTATGTCAACATCATTATAACCATCACCGCAAGCAACACACTCGCTCTGCTTAATATTAAGGTGCTTTAACAGCTGTGCCGCGCCCTCTGCCTTTGTTATTCCATGTGGCATTATCTCTAAAAAAACAGGGCACGATGTGTACACAGACACCTCATCGCCAAACTTATTTTTAAACGCTTCTTGCGCATTATTAATTTTATCAGGCGACCCAACTGCCAAGCATTTATATATAGGCGTTGTCAATTTATCAAAATCGCCATCAAAAGTTGTCACCGGCATGCTCGTTATCTTTACTTCTTTTTCGATAAACTCATCGTTTCCCTCTAGCGCTAATATGTGTGTTTCATTATATGTAAGAGGCGCCAACCCAAGCTCTTGTGCAAAAGCAAATGCATCTGTCGCAAGCTTTTTCGACATTATTTTTTCAAAAACCACTTCTCGTGTTAAAACATCTATAACTTTACCGCCGTTATAAGATAGCAGGTATCCCCCGTTATTGTGCATATTAAGCGCCTGTGCTATTTTGACCATGCCAGCATCTGCACGACCTGAAGCAGGCACAACGTGCACGCCCATTTTTCTAATGCGCTCAATTTGATCTAACACATTTTGTAGCAAAACACCCTCACTGTTCAAAAGTGTTCCGTCTATATCTAAAAACAAAGCCTTATATTTCATAAAATCTCCTGTCCAGCTAAACCGATGCGACCCGAGCGCGTTTTGTGACAAATGTGCATGACTTCTATTTTCTTCAAAGCGTTTTAAAACGGTTGCGAGTTGCATCGAATTGGCTAAATAAATCATATTTAAACGTCCGCTGTATATTATAGTGCATTATTATCACTTTGTAAACACAGCGCAAGCCCAAGATAATTTACAAGCCTTTGCACACAGTGCAAATACAATAGATAAAACAAACGTGCTCACGTAAAAAAGCACATAAGAGGCCATTCCCTTTTGTAATTTAGCGCATAGTAATATTTTTAATTTTATGTTATTATTATTTTAATTGATGTTATATTTAATCTTAAATTTAATGATAAAAAGAGGTGGAAAATGGCACAAGTAAATAAGTTTAGTGACAGGCCCGACTGGCAAAACCCCTATGTTTTTAAAAAAAATAAGCTAGATGCCCACACAATTATGATGCCCTATGACAGCATAGAGGACTCTGACACAAAAAAGCAAACTAAAAATCAAGTGTCTTTAAATGGGCTGTGGCATTTTAATTACTGCAAAAAACCGTCTGAGCGGCCGGCAGACTTTTACACAGACGATTACGACTGCACTGACTGGGCACAAATAAAAGTTCCCGGCGTTTGGGAGCTGCAAGGCTATGGTATGCCGTACTACCTAGCCTACGCCTACCCTCCCGCAATTGAGACAAACAAAAACTTAATACCAAAGGTAGACTACAACGATAACCCCGTTGGCTCTTACAAAAAAACTTTTGATTTATCAAAGAAATTTTTGCTTGACAGGCAAATTTTCATTCATTTTGGCGCTGTAAAATCGGCGTTTTACCTATGGATAAGCGGCAAAAAAGTTGGGTATTCCCAAGGGGCGATGACGCCTGCTGAATTTGACATTACTAAATTTGTAAAGCCCGGAAAAAACAACATAAGTGTAGAGGTTTACCGCTATAGCGACGGCACATACCTTGAAGACCAAGACATGTGGTTTTTAAGCGGAATTTACAGAGATGTTTATATTTACAGCGAGCCGCAAACGTATATTAATGATGCTTATGCTCATTGTAAATTTGATAAAAACTACAAAAATGCGACACTTTTTATTGACCTAGCACTTAAAACCGCCAGCGGGCAAACAGGCACAAAAGCGCAAGTTGAAATATACATGAACGAAAAGGGCGATTTAAAAAACAGAGAACAAATTATAAAATGCAGTGCGGATTTTAGCGGCAAAGAGTGTGTCTTAAACTGCAAAACAGACACGCCTAACATAAAAAAATGGACGTCTGAAACGCCAAATTTGTACACTATAACGCTAGTACTGCGCGATGAAAACAACAAAATAACACAGGTAAAGTCTTTTAACTTTGGCTTTAGGTGCATAGAAATAAAAGACAGCGAGTTTTTAATAAACGGTGTGCCTATCATCTTTAAGGGCGTAAACCGACACGATTTCCACCCCAAGAGTGGTTGGGCGGTTCCTAAGCAGACACATATTAAAGATGTCTGCATAATGAAGAGCCACAATATTAACGCAGTGAGGACATCACACTATCCTAACGACCCATATTTTTACGAGCTATGCGACGAATACGGACTATATGTTATAGACGAGGCCGATGTTGAAACGCACGGTGTAAGGCGCAAAAACGTCCCAGGGGACAACCCTATTTGGACCGATGCCGTGGTGGACCGTATGGAGCGCATGGTACACAGGGATAAAAATCACGCTTGCATAATAATGTGGTCTCTTGGAAACGAGGCAGGGCACGGCAGCAATTTTATTAAGATGAAAGAGGCGGCGCTTAACATCGACAAGACAAGGCCGTTCCACTACGAGGGTGACGAAGATTTAATAGCGAGCGACGTTTTAAGCCTGATGTACCCTACCCCAATTAACGAAAAGCTTTACGGAGAAAACAAAGACATAAAAATCTCACTTGTACAAAACCTTTTAAACAAGCTTGCGTCAGACTCTAAGCCTTTTAAAGCCGAGCAATACGCAAATAAGCCTGTTATGAACTGCGAATATGCGCACGCCATGGGCAACAGCCTTGGCAATTTCAAGGAGCATATGGATAATTTTGAGCACTACAAAAACTACTGTGGCGGATTTATTTGGGATTTTGTAGACCAGGCTATTTTAAAAGGCACTGTCAACGGCAAAAATTTTTGGGCGTATGGCGGAGACTTTGGCGAGGATAAGACCAGCGGCATTTATTGTGCCAACGGCATAATAGCCGCCGACAGAACCCTACATCCCAGCATACACGAGGTAAAAAAAGTATACGCCCCAATTAGCGCAACACTTATAAGCGCCGAAAAATACATTGTCAAGATTAAAAACAAAAACTTTTTCACCCCGTTGAGCGACGTTTATCTGCACTGGACTCTGCAAAAAGAAGGCGTTGAGGAACAGTGTGCAGACGTTGAATTGCCCCAAATTGAAAGCGGAGAAAGCAAAGACATAACGCTTGATATAATGAATATTGACAGCGTAGCGAGACAATCAGCAGAGTATACATTGCTTTTAAGTTTTAGGCAAAAGCGAGATACATTATGGGCAAAAAAGGGTACCGAGATTACCTTTGACCAATTTTACCTATTTGGCAAAAGGGCGCTGCCCACAATAAAAAAAGGCGAAAAACTGCTTTTTACAAACGAGTTTGCAGATAAAATTACAGTTAAAGGCACAAGCTTTGAGGTGAGCGTAAACAAGACAACAGGCTACCTTGACAGCATAAAATACAACGACACAGAATATTTAAAAACTCCGCTGAGGATGAGTTTTTGGCGCGCACTCACCGACAACGACAAGGGCTACGCTAATTTTGCAAAGAGCACTTTGCGCCTTTTTGTAAACCATGGTTGGCAAAGGGCAACGCATAAAAATGTAAATATCACAAGTGTAAAAACCGCTAAAAGTGATGACTGTGTATCCGTTGCAATATGCTACAATATTTACGGCCTTGCAAAAAAAGCGCACGTTGTATATACGGTTTTTGGCAGTGGCGACATAACCGTAAAAAAAATGATTAAATTTTGTATTAAAACCGAAATTGACAAAAAATACAACCGAATTGAGTGGCACGGAAAAGGCCCCCACGAAAACTACTGCGACAGAAATTTCGGGGCAAAGATAGGTGTATTTACCGGAAAAGTCAGCGATTTGTCGCATAATTATTTGCGCCCACAAGAAAACGGCAACAAGACAGAAGTGCGGTATGTGCAGGCGTGTGACGCAAAAGGCGACGGACTTAAATTTTATGCACTAGAGGACACGCTTTTAAACACATCTGCACACCCATACACATTATCCGATTTAGAAAAAGCTACCCATGTGCACAATTTGCCACACAGAAACACCGTTACTTTAAATATAGACTGCACACAGCGCGGTGTTGGCGGCGATTCTCCGGGGCTTTTAATGCTAATGGACAAATACAAAATACCGGCAAATAAAACATATAAGTACAGCTTTTTAATAAGGCATTTAGGCAAAAACTAACACGCAATTACTGCGCTTTACCCGTGGCCGCAAAACATGCAATTTTAATATTTATTAATCTAAATTGTATTTTTATACTATATTTTTTACTGTTAATTCTACACAAAACATAAAACATCATTGTTTTTTAGTTATATTACATTAAAAAAGCGTTTATTTTTAATAAAGTATGTTATATTTATGCATTGAAACATTACATATTATAATGTAAAATTATTTGTATACATCTTAAATACACAAATAAGATGTTATTATGCCTTTTAGTAAGAGGATGAAGGGCATAAATTTGCATTATTTTATGGAGGGTTATTATGAAAAAATTATTAACACTTGCACTTGCTATGTTGCTTGTTTTCAGCATGGCATCTTGTGCACCTGCAGCTACAGAGGCTGAAGCTGACACCGAGGGAGCAGCTATTAAAATAGGCGGCATTGGCCCTATTACAGGCGCTGCTGCAGTATATGGTACAGCAGTTAAAAACGCATCAGAGCTAGCTGTAAAAGAAATCAACGCAAAGGGCGGCATCCAGTTTGAGCTAAATTATCAAGACGATGAGCACGACCCTGAAAAAGCAGTAAACGCATACAACACACTAAAAGACTGGGGCATGCAAATTTTGATGGGCACTGTTACAAGCGCTCCTTCAATCGCTGTTGCAGCTGAGTCTTCTGCCGACAATATTTTCCAATTGACACCGTCTGCTACTGCAGAGGAGGCAATTGCAAACGACAACTCATACCGCATTTGCTTTTCAGACCCACAACAAGGCAGCATTTCTGCTGAGTACATTGCCTCAGAGGGCCTTGCTACTAAAGTAGCTGTTATATACAACAGCGCAGACGCTTACTCTTCCGGCATACACGATGCATTTATAACATCTGCTGCTGATTTGTCGCTTGAGATTGTTGCAGACGAGAGCTTTACAGACGACAGCAACACAGACTTTAACGTACAACTACAAAAAGCTAAAGATGCAGGCGCAGAGCTTGTATTCTTACCAATTTACTACACAGAGGCATCTTTAATTTTGACACAGGCAGACAGCATGGGTTACGACCCTGTATTCTTCGGCTGTGACGGCCTTGACGGCGTGCTTACAGTTGAAAACTTTGACACAAGCCTTGCTGACGGCGTTATGCTTTTAACTCCTTTCTCAGTTACATCTGACGATGAGATGACAGCAAGCTTTGTTGCAGCTTATAACGAGGCTTACGGCGAAGATCCAAACCAATTTGCAGCTAGCGCTTACGATGCAATGTACGCTTTATACGAGGCTTGCACAGAGGCAGGCGTTACTTCTTCTATGAGCGCATCTGATGTTTGTGAGGCAATGAAAACTCAATTTACACAGATGACAATTGACGGTGTAGCAGGCAAAGGCGTAACTTGGGACGCAAGCGGCGCACCTACAAAAGAGCCTTCTATATACATAATTAAAGACGGCGCTTACACTGCTGCTGAGTAATTCACAGCATAATATGTAATTATTTATCTGTCGGGCAAGCTTTTTTGCCCGGCAGGTATTTTAAAAAATAAAATTACAACATAGCTGTATTAAATTAAAAATTGTCGACAAACTTAGGGTTTGCAAAAACTTGGCTAACGCCTTGCCGTATTTTGTGCAGGGTAAACCCAAACAGTTTTGTAAATATTTTTGTGTCTGCAATTATAATTTGCTTACAGCTTTTTTGTTTATTAGTAATAACTAGGGGTAGTTTTTATGAATTTTGTTGCGTTTTTATTAAATGGCATAAGCCTTGGCAGTATATATGCTATTATTGCGCTTGGCTATACTATGGTATACGGCATTGCGCGCATGCTAAACTTTGCACATGGCGACGTTATTATGATCGGCTCATACGTAATATTTTTATCTATGACATCGCTCAACTTGCCGTCTATCGTTGCAGTTGTTTTGGCCGTGCTCATGTGCATGATTTTAGGCATTATTATCGAGAGGGTGGCGTACAAGCCGCTTCGCTCTGCACCGTCTTTGGCAGTGCTTATTACGGCGATAGGTGTAAGTTACCTGCTACAAAATATTGCGCTTATAGTTTGGGGCTCATCGCCAAAATCTTTTTCCAGTGTTGTAAACATTGAGTCTATGCACCTTTTTGACGGCGAGCTTGTAATTACGGGCGAAACTATTGTTACACTGTGTGTAAGCGCTGTAATTATGGTTGTGCTTACTCTGTTTGTTAACAACACAAAAACAGGCAAGGCCATGCTTGCTGTATCCGAGGATAAGGGTGCGGCTCAGCTTATGGGAATTAATGTGAACACAACAATCTCCTTGACATTTGCAATAGGCAGCGCACTTGCGGCCGTTGCAGGCGCACTGTTATGCTCTGCATACCCAACGCTAGACCCAACAACAGGCGCTATGCCCGGCATTAAGGCTTTTGTGGCGGCTGTGTTTGGCGGCATCGGCTCCATACCGGGCGCCATGATAGGCGGAGTTTTACTGGGCATAATTGAGAGCCTTGGCAAAGCTTACATATCTTCACAAATGGCAGACGCAATAGTGTTTGGCATACTTATAGTAGTTTTGCTGTTAAAGCCTACCGGCTTGCTTGGCAAAAAAACTCATGAGAAGGTGTAGGTGAATAAGTTTGAAAACATTATTAAAAAGTAAAAAAACAGTAAACAACTTAATAACTTATGCACTCGTTGTGCTGGCCTATATAATTATACAGCTTGCCAACAGTTCCGGCATGCTAAGCAACGTTTTAGCCGGCCAACTAGTGCCAATTTGCGCATACATAATAATGGCTATCTCGCTTAATTTAACGGTTGGCATTTTGGGCGAGCTAAGCCTTGGCCATGCCGGTTTTATGAGCGTTGGCGCATTTGTAGGCACATTTTTTACAGTTAGCACAAGTGGTTTGATGTCCCCTATTTTGTCTTACCTTATAGCGGTTGTGCTCGGCGTTGCCGCTGCCGCTCTTATGGGTTTTTTAATTGGCATACCCGTTTTAAGGCTAAATGGAGACTACCTTGCCATTGTAACACTTGCGTTTGGTGAGATTATAAAAAATGTACTCAACTCGTTTTACATAGGCCTCGATTCAAACGGCTTCCACTTTTCTTTTGAAAACTCAATGGCTCTCGGCCTTGAAGAGGATGGCAAGGAAATTATAAACGGCGCTATGGGCGTTACAGGCATACCTCGCCTGTCCACATTTACATGGGGTTTTATCTTTGTTTTAATAACGCTGTTTATAACGCTTAACTTTATTAACTCACGCACCGGACGCGCTGTTATGTCTATAAGAGACAACAAAATAGCCGCTGAATCCGTCGGCATAAACGTGGCAAAATATAAGATAATTGCATTTACAATATCGGCTGCGCTTGCAGGCCTTGCAGGTGTGTTGTACTCCCATAGCCTTGCTACTGTTGTAGCGCGCAGGTTTGATTATAACACAAGCATTTTAATTCTTGTATTTGTAGTTGTAGGCGGCATGGCAAACATACGCGGCAGCATAATAGCCGCTGCTGCCCTCACCGTATTGCCGGAACTTTTAAGAGAACTGGAATCTTACAGGCTACTAATTTACGCATTAATTTTAATACTGATGATGATAATAAACAATGCGCCTAAAGTAGTTGAGTACAAACAAATATTAACAGCAAAAATTAAAAGCATCACAGGCAAAAATAAAACCTCAGAAAGGGGCAAATAGTATGGCACTGTTAGAAGTTAGCAACCTTGGCATAGTTTTTGGCGGTTTACAGGCCGTTAGCCAGTTTGATTTAAAAGTAAACAAGGGCGAGCTTTACGGCCTAATAGGGCCAAACGGAGCCGGAAAAACTACTGTATTTAACATGCTTACAGGCGTTTACACCCCAAACGAGGGCGATATAATACTGGACGGCATTAGCATTACAGGGCGCCGTCCCGACAAAATTAACTCTTACGGCATTGCACGCACATTCCAAAACATTAGACTTTTTAAGGACATGAGTGTAATAGACAATGTAAAAGTTGCCCTACACGAGCAGGTAAAGTACTCGCTTTTTCACAGCATAGTGCACACGCCAAAATATTTTGAAAAAGAAAAAATAATTAAGGGCAAAGCTATGGCGCTACTAAAAATATTTAACCTTGATGACAGCGCAAAACAGCTTGCTAAAAACTTGCCGTACGGCAAGCAAAGAAAGCTAGAAATAGCACGTGCACTTGCAACAAACCCAAAGCTTTTACTGCTTGACGAGCCCGCCGCAGGCATGAACCCAAAAGAGACCCAAGAGCTTATGGAGACAATAAAATTTGTGCGAGATAAGTTTGATATTGCGATACTTTTAATTGAGCACGACATGCATTTTGTAATGGGATTATGCGAGCAAATTACCGTGCTAGATTACGGTAGGGTTATTGCCAAAGGCCTGCCGGAAGAGGTAAGAAATAACCCTAAGGTAATAGCTGCATATTTGGGGGGAGAATAGTAAAATGTTGACGGTTAAAAATTTAGTTGTAAATTACGGCGCAATAAACGCAATTAAAAACATAAGTTTTGAGGTTAAGCAAGGCGAGATAGTGACATTGATAGGCGCTAACGGCGCAGGCAAAACAACTATTTTACACGCTTTATCGAGTTTAATTAAGCCCGCCAGCGGCGAGATTGTCTTTTGCGACAAAGTAATAAGTGGCATGGAAGCGCATAAAATAATCCACCTGGGGCTCACCCAAGTGCCCGAGGGGCGCAGGGTTTTCTCTCGGCTTACGGTACAGCAAAACCTTGAGCTTGGCGCATATGTGCGCAAGGACGGCAGCGATGCCATTGCCGCAGATTACGAGATGGTTTTTGAGCGGTTGCCACGCCTTAAAGAGAGGCGCAAGCAGCTTGCCGGCACACTGTCTGGCGGCGAGCAGCAGATGCTTGCGATAGGCAGGGCACTTATGTGCAGCCCTAAAATGATATTGATGGACGAGCCATCGATGGGACTTTCTCCGCTGCTTGTGCAAGAGATATTTAACATTATTACAGACATAAATAAAACGGGCACAACTGTACTGCTTGTTGAGCAAAACGCAAAAATGGCGCTTGAAATTGCAAACAGGGCATATGTGCTTGAGACGGGCAATATCGCCATGTCCGGCAACGCCTCTGACCTTGCAAACGACGAAAAAGTGCGTGCGGCCTACCTTGGCGCATAGCCGGCCGATATAATCTGAGCCCGCCTATTTTGGCAAATTAAAGCCTAGGGCGATGTGGTCTTTCACATCGCCCTAGGCTGTTTTTATCTTACTTTTTTAATAACCAATTAATGCTAATATTCGTATTGTAATTATGCCTTTTTACTACTTAAAACACTTGTAAAAAACACAATTACTACACAAATTGCCCTTTAAAAGCTACCTTATTCTTTGCCGTTTGTTAAAGCCGCTCCCTTAAATTTTTCTTTGCAGCTGTCTTGCAGCGCAAATATTCTGCGACAAGCTTATAAAAAATTACACAAACAAAATATCATGATTTATGGTTTTATAAAATTCTCTCTCGATGCTTTCAATCCCCTCAAAATTACCAAGCACCCACATAAGTTTTGTAACAACGGCCTCCAGTGTCATGTCGCGCGCCTCTAACACGTTTTTTATATCACGCACCTTTGTGCCTACTTGATACACCGATAAATCGCTGCCCTCGTGCGGCACCTGCGTTGCCATTACAGCAACTTTCCCATCTGCCACAAACTCTTTTAGTGCACTTGCAAACGACATTTTTGATTGATTATAGTTTGGAAGCCCACCCAGGCCAAAGCTCTCTATGATAACGGCATCGCATACATCTTTTAAATGCGCAATAATCTCGTGGCTTATATTTGGGATTAGTTTTAGCAAAAAAACATTTGAGTTTATGTTTTTATAAAATATGACATCGCTGCTTATTTTGTCTTTATCGTCGACATAAAACACTATTTTGCCGTCTTGGATATTTGCTATATAAGGATAGTTTATGCTTGAAAATGCATTGTAGCTCTTTGTGCGCAGTTTTTTTGCACGTGTTCCTGCTATTACATTGCCGTCAAAAACAATGTTAACGCCATGCGCTTTGTCCTCACAGGCAAATAAAAAGCTGTCTATTAGGTTAGTTTTGGCGTCTGTAACATCCATGCTTATCGGCTTTTGGGAGCCTGTTACTATTATGGGTTTTTTTGAGTTTTGCACCATGTACGAGAGAGCAGACGATGTGTAAGCCATCGTATCGGTGCCGTGACATATCACAAATCCGTCGTAATCGTTATAATTTTGCTCTACAGCCTGTGTAAGTTTAACCCAATGCTCGGGCGTAATATTGGTGCTGTCTATGTTAAACAAGTCTAAAAAATCTGCATGGCAAATTTTATTTACGCTTGGCACATAAGCCAAAAGCTGCTTTGCAGATATTATAGGCGCATAGCCTTTGCTAGTAGCACAGCTTGCAATAGTGCCGCCCGAAGCGATAAGAAGAATTTTTTTCATAGGAATAGCCTTTCTGCTTATATAGTTGCAGTATATTATTTAATGTTTGGCATTTAGCCAAAAGCCGTAAAGCGTCTTACCAAAAGCTGCACAGCTAAAAAATTCACATATTAAAGCTATAGCTAAAGCAACTTTACTTAATAATAACAAACATCACGCACAAAAAGCAATAATTTTAACTTTTTTGTTATTTTAAAATGCATTTTACCCGCATAAATTTTTTTGCCTAATCTGCTTTGCCCACAAAAAAAAGAGAGGGAGAAAGACCCAAAAAGGCCAATCCCCTCTCTCTTTATATTACTTATTTGCCTGTAGGCGCATAATTTTGCATTAAGCAATATGCACTTACTTATAAAGCCGGTTTTTAAACAAGGCTAACTTTTTCCCGCACTGTCAATATTTCAGACGGTGTAACAGAAAGCTCATCTATGCCTATCTTTACAAAGAACTCTGTAAGGTTTAGGTCTGCGCCTAGCTCGCCACAAATACCAACCCAAATGCCATTTGCATGTGCGTTTTTAGTTGTAAGCTCTATCATTCTCAAAATCGCCTCATGGTGCGTGTCACAATAGCGCTCAATGCTCTCGTTTTGTCTGTCTACCGCAAGCATGTACTGTGTTAAATCGTTTGTGCCTATGCTAAAGAAATCTACCTCTTTTGCCAAAATATCGCTAATCACGGCCGCCGCAGGCGTCTCTATCATAATGCCAAGCGGCACGTTAGAGCTAAACTTCACATCCGCCTTTATCATTTCGCTCTTAGCGTCTTCTATTATTTCTTTTGCCCTTTTAACTTCCCAAAGCGATGTTACCATAGGCAACATTATTTGAATGTTGCCAAATACTGCGGCCCTTAAAAGTGCTTTTACCTGAGTCTTAAACACATCTGGGCGCTCTAAGCAAATCCTAAGAGCACGCAGGCCCATTGCCGGGTTTTCCTCTGCGGGAAGTTCAAAATAAGATGCCTGTTTGTCTGCGCCAATATCAAGTGTCCTGATTATTACAGATTTACCTTGCATTTTTTTTGCAACTTCGCTATACGCTTTAAACTGCTCGTCTTCTGTTGGGTAGTTGCTGCTCTCAAGGTATAAAAACTCGCTTCTAAAAAGGCCTATGCCCTCTGCGTCATTTTCTATGGCCGCCTCTGCGTCTGCAACAGAGCCTATATTGGCGTAAAGCTTAAGCTCTTTGCCACTTTTAGACAATGTTTTTTTGCCTTTAAACTTAACGAGTCTCTCTTCCTCTTCTTCAAGCACTTTTTTCTTTAAAAGTTTTTCTTCCATTGTTTTTTCATCCGGGTCAACAATAACTTCACCCGTTTCACCGTCTAAAATAATCTCACATCCGTTATATTTTTCTTCAAGGCTCTCACCCAGTGCAATTACAGCAGGTATTGCAAGCGTGCGTGCAAATATTGCTGTATGGGAGTTTTTACTGCCTAGCACTGTTGCAATGCCAAGCACTTTTTCCCTGTCAAACTGCGCTGTCTCGCTCGGTGTAAAGTCGTCGCCGGCAAGCACAGAGGGTTTGCCCACAAAGCTATCTTTTTGCTCTATGTCCATCAAAATTTCTATAATGCGCCTGGATACATCGTGCACATCGACAGCCCTAGCCTTCATGTACTCGTCATCCATCTCTGCAAACATTTGAGAAAACTGCTTTGCAACCTCGTTTACAGCGTACTCTGCGCACACCTTATTGTCGTTGATGTAATCGACTATAGTGTCGTGATAATCTATGTCCTCAAGCATCATTTGGTGAATTTCAAACAGCAAAGAATTTTGTTTGCCAAGTTTTGCAGCGGTGTCGCTGGCAAGTTTACCCAATTGAGTTATAGCCAGCGCTCTTGCGCTCTCAAAACGCTGTACCTCTTGCACAGTATTTTCTAGCTTGCGCTCTACTATATTAAGTGGTTTTTGCCCGCAAAAATTAAGTATACCTACCGCTATACCTTTTGAAACACCTGTTCCCTGTAAAACGACCATTTGCGGCCTCCTTATATCTTATAAAAAGTTATATGTATTATTTATACAACGTTAAAATGTGTAAGCAATATTTTTTCTGCATCGCCGTTCCACAGGCCACCGTTAGCCTTTACGCTCTCTGCCAATTTTGCAAATAGAGGGTCTGTTTTACCAAGGCTCTCAAAATCATCAATTGCAGTTAGCGGCATATTAAACTGTGTATAGCTTAAAATTTTACCGGCACGGATGTCAGGCAAGTTTGCAGTTGTCTGCGCAATTGCGTCTATGCCGCAAATGTGGCTAACCATAACTGCCGTGTGCAATTTCTTTTCCTCTGCAAGTTTTATAGCCTCTTTTAAGTCGTCTGTGTTGCCGCCTGTGCTGCCCAAAATATGTGTAGATGTGTAGTGGCAGTTATATAAGTTCATGCTAGCTGTAAAGTCTGGGTTAGACGGGCCTGCAAAGAAGTTTAAGCAGCCATCAAACGCCAAAAGCTTATCGCCAAGCTCACAAAGCTCTTTTATCGGTACATATACAAATACGTCATCGTAGCCCTTACCGTCTGAAAGGTCCATTAAATATTTGTAAACATCATCGGCCTCATTAGGGTTTACATACGAGAGCTCAACGCCATTTTCTTTTGCAAACTCCGGTGTAATAAGCTCTTTTGCCCTTGCTAGCCTGCCGTTGTCAACGTCGGTTACAACTACTTTTTTAGGGCGATTACCAGCAACAAGAGGATACTCTATAGCGCCAAGACCCATTGGTCCACAGCCGCCTAAGATAAGCACATTTCCGCCCTCTTTAATGCCCATAGCATGGTCATAATTTACTTTATTAGTGTGGTACATAATGTTGTAGCCGCCAATAATGCAGCTCATCGGCTCGCCCAAAGAAGCATCAAAATAGTTGTCTCCATCGTAGTGTAAAAGGCAGCCAAGTTCCATAACTTCTTGCGGTATTACGCAGTATGTTGCCGCGCCGCCGAAGTATTTGTACGAGTAGCCCGGAGAGTCTAGTTTGCCTTGATAGTTTAATGCCGGCTGTAGAGCATACTTTTCGCCCACCTTAAACTCGTTTTGCCATTTTTTGCCTACTTTTACTATGTCACCGGCAAACTCATGTCCGATAATAATTGGGTTTTCTGCAACATCGTTTGGGCAACGCTTATGGTCTTTACCTTGCTTTAACAATTTATATGTAGACATGCAAATGCTGTCGCTAATTATTTTAACCAGTATCTCATCATCTTTTATCTCAGGCAATTCAAACTCTTCAAGCCTTAAATCGTCTGCGCCGTATAATCTCACTGCTTTTGTTAACATAATATCATTATCCTTTCAATAATAAACTAATATAATTTTTCAAGCACTACTTGTTCTTTTAATTCGTTTACAAGCTCTATGCTTGGCGGATTTGTGCCCTTTGTTGTAACTGCTCCAGCACTGCAAGCCATAGCCAATATTGCCGCTTGCTCAAAAGTCATCTCTTTAATTGCTGCAAATGCAAACGCAGCTACCATGCTATCGCCTGCGCCAACGGTAGATTCAACTTTTACATCTACGGCACTTGCCTTAAAGCCTTGGTCTTCGCTTATAAAAATTGCGCCCTCTTTGCCAAGCGACAACACAACGGTTTTTATGCCCTCTTTTGTAAGGCTTTTGCACATTTCAATAAGCTCTGCCTCGGTTGCGTCTTGCTTTTTAAAATATCTCAATATCTCATCTTTATTCGGCTTAATAAAATGGGGTTTTGCATTTAATGCATGCCTAAAAGATTCATTGTCCGCATCTAAAAACACTTTTGCGCCCTTGTCTTTTAGCTGTTCTGTCAAATACTCATAAAAGTTATCTTTTGCATTTTTATGCATGCTGCCTGCAAGCACAAACACGCTATCACGCCTTGCATAAGACAGTAGATAGTCATGTATAAGGGCCTCTTCTTGTTTTTCGGTAACCATTAAGCCCGGCTCGTTAATCTCTGTAACACCGTTTACCGAATCACAAAGTTTTAAATTAACCCTGGTGTTGCCCTCTATTTTTATAAAGTCAGGCTTGCAGTTAAGCCCTTTTAGTGCGTTTTCAAAAATAAGCGAGTTATTCTCCCCAATAAAACCCGTTGCAACACTGTTTGCGCCTAGCATAGACACAACACGAGACACGTTTACACCTTTGCCGCCTGCGTCCTCTTTAAAGCTTTTTACACGGTTTAACCCACCCGGTATAAGTGGCTCTATGTCGGCTGTTTTATCAATTGCCGGGTTTAGCGTAACGGTAATTATCATATTAAACTTCCCCCTTTATATTATTTTAATAGTACTTCTAATATTTTCTCTTTGCTGTTTGCATTTACTAAGTCCTCTACATCGCTCTCCTCTTCAAGCACATCTACAATGTTTTCCAGCACTTCAAGGTGCTCCTCGCCCAGTGCCGCAATGCCTATGACAAGCTTAACTGTTTGGCCTTGCCACTCTATGCCGTTTGGGTATGTTATTACGCAAAGGCCTGTTTTTTTAATGTACTGCTTATACTCTTTTTCGCCGTGAGGTATTGCTATAAAATTACCTATTGCAGTGGAAAAGCTATTGTCTCTTGCAAGCATGCCTTGAGTGTACTCAGCAGTTGCATAGCCTGCCGCACAAAGCAACTCGCCGCATTTTTTTATTGCGCTGTCTTTGTCCTCGCTGTCTCTGTTTAAAATAATATCGTTTAGTGTAATCATTTTTTTACTCCTTACATTTTATTTTTAGTTTAATACTTTTCGTAATATATATGTAAAGGCTACGCCCTTACTGCTTAAAAACATCTGCAAAATAGTCTGTCAACTTGCCTTGCAAAATTCCCTCTAACCTCGTGTATATCTCGCTCTCGTTTTCACTTAAAATAGCGCTTAAAAAATCTTCGTCCTCTATAAGCGCCGAGCTTATTAAGCCTATTGACACTTTAAGCTGTTGCGTTGAAGTTTTTGGAATAATAATTGCCAGACACGTTTTTGCTGTATCGCCTTTTTTGTTTGAAATTTCTTTTTTATTTGTGGTTAAAAGCGCTAAAACAGGTTTTGCCACGCCCGATGTAGTACAGTGCAAGAGCAGCAAGTTTAGCTCTTTTATAACCTGCGTTGATATCTCTTCTCTTTGCATTAGCGCATTAAATATTGTCTCGCCATTTTGTGCGCTGTCGCCAAACCGATATCCTGAAAATTCTGCTAACTCTTCAACCGTCGATGCGTCTGCTGCATTGATAACTTTAAAGTTTTTAAGCACACTGTGCACCTCTTTTAAAAACACCGCAGATTTTTCAATATTGCTTAAAAATGTTTCGCTGTGTAGATAATTTTTCCTGTCTGCACTCGCTTTAAAACTGTCTATGGCAATGCGGATATTGTCGTAATCCTTTTGTGTTAATATGTGATTTACGTTAATAATCGGCATATCGCTTGCCTCAAGTGGAATTGTGGAAATAATAAAATCGTTTTGTTCCCACTGACTGCGTGAGTTATACTCAGAAATTTCTGTAATAACTTCACTTGAAAAGCGTTTTTTAACCTGGCTGTTTAGCATATAAGACACGCCTATGCCGCCTATACAAACAATGCCTACTCTTAATTTCCGCTTAATTTTTTCTTGCCCAATTTGCATAACTGCCGCACCAAAATGTGCTGCTAAGCATGCAATTTCGCCTTCAGGCACTTCTCTGTTAATCTCTTTTTGTAACAGTTTGC
Source organism: uncultured Bacteroides sp. (assembly GCA_964368295.1). Taxonomy (GTDB): domain Bacteria; phylum Bacillota; class Clostridia; order Oscillospirales; family Ruminococcaceae; genus Ruthenibacterium. The sequence goes on along the minus strand of CAYJBO010000036.1, from coordinate 2,585 downwards.
AGGCGGATTTTGTCTTCTCGTAAATATCGGGGTAAGTCTGCTTTATCTGCTCGCTCAGCGGGTCTGATATGACGTATCCACTTTTCATGCGTCCAATTGCAGACCATAAATGCACACTTAATCCGCGCACAAACTCCTCGTTTGTCTTTAAGGTCAGCGCATTCCTCGAGTCGAACTTTTCTATCAGTGAAAATGCTAAACTTCTAACTCGGTTAAATGCGGCAGTCTCTTCCTCTTCGCTTATGGGATTTTTTTGTTTTGCCCTTGCGGCACTAAGCGTTGTGCCAATAAGTTGAACTTCGCTGTCGGGTAAATCTATTGCAAACCTCAGGTTTATTTCGTCTGCAATCCTCTGGGCAATTTGCCACAGCACTGAGCTTTTAGGAAAGTTAGTTTCCTCTTTTACTATACAATTATTTTTAACCCTCGTAACCTGTACACACAGGCAATATTCAAGTAGTTTTATAGTATCTGCCGTAACCCACTCTAGTTGAATAGACAAATACGACATTATATTTTTTACTTCGTTTTCAATTGCGCCCGGCGGGAAGTTATACTTTGCCGCAAAGCTCTGCAAGTTATCATCGCTTTGTGACATATACGACACCATTGCCGCGCGTATGTTGCTCTCTAGCCCCTCAACTAAGACACCAACACCTTTTTTCCTCTGCAAAGTCAAACCAAATGGCGCAATATCTCTTTGGATAATGTCTAAGTCTAAACTAACGGTTGCCTCGCTTACATAGAGTAGGCTGGCGTAGTAGTATAGTTTTTGCCACTCGGTACTGTTTAAAAGCGCAAATGCAAGTGTTTTTCTGCGCTCCGGTTTATTTGTAGAAGAATTTTGTGAAGAGTCTTCAATCATCTGCGCAAGTTCTTTTAGGTCTGCACTGCTTCCTTTTAAAAACAAGCCCTCTTTTACGCTTGTCTCTAAAGATAAATTGTACCTTTTTAATATGCTGTCCACATTTTCAAGCTCTCTGAAAATTGTTCTTCTGCTAACTTCCAGTAAAACTGCAAACTCACCAATGCTGACAGGTCTGTTTTTTTCAAGCATAATTTGGAAAAGCCTTGCAAGCCTTTGAGAAATAATTGGCACTTTCATATCCTCTCTTCACAAGTGGCAAACAAAAACATTTTAATTGCTTAAACTGTTTTTGTTTGCCGTTAATTAATTATTATAAGTTTTCTTCAAAAAAACTTTTTGCAGTTTTTAATGCTGCATCTTCATCGTCACCCTCGACAGTAATTACAAGCTCCTCGCCCTTTTTAGCCGCTAGCGACATAACCGCAAACAGTTTTTTGCCGTCTACTTTCTTTTCGCCTTTAGTAAAAGTAATATTTGATGAGAAGTTTTGCATTTCTTTTACTAGCATGCCTGCCGGACGTGCGTGTATTCCCTGCTCGTCTTGAATAGTGTAGTTAAATGTAAGCATTATTTCGCCTCCGCTTTTTCTTTTAAATCTTCAATTAATTTTTCGTACTCAGGAGCATTTAAAAAGTCGCTTATAGGTACAAGATATGCATTTGGGTTTGACGCCTTTGCACGCTCTTGCAACTGCTCGTGTGTAACAACAACATCTGCATCTTTTGGTATTTCGCTAACCGGTGCGTGTTTTACTTCAATACCCTCAATGCCTGCATTTTTAAGCTTTTTGCGCAATTTTGTGGCGCCCATTGCACTGCTGCCCATTCCTGCATCACATGCAAAGATAATCTTTTTAACATTGTCTAAGCCAGGCGCTGCAGTTTCTTGCACAAGTGTATTTTTGCTCTCTGCTTTCATCTGTTTCATTTTTTCTTGTGCTGCGTTTACGTCGTCTGTATCTTTTCCAAACAGTTTTAGTAAAATTGCAGATAATATAAATGTTACAACAATTGATACAGCTATGCCAAGCAAGTTTGCAAACATCGCGTCAGCAGGTGACATCATTACTTGAGCAATTATGCTACCGGGTGCCGCAGGCCCTGTTAGTCCGCCGCCAAATGTTGAGAAAACGAACACGCCCGATGCGCCGCCAACTATTGTTGCAAGTATTAAAATAGGGTTCATAAGCACAAACGGGAAGTACATTTCGTGTATGCCGCCAAAGAAGTGGATAATTGCTGCGCCCGATGCAGAAGTTCTTGAGCTACCTTTGCCAAATACCATATATGCAAGCAATAGGCCAAGGCCCGGGCCGGGGTTAGACTCTATCATATAAAATACAGATTTGCCTATTTCGGCAACTTCCTCTGCGCCAAGAGGTGTAAATACACCGTGGTTAATTGCATTGTTTAAAAACAGCACTTTCGCCGGCTCTACTAAAATTGAAGTGAGCGGTAGAAGCCCTAAATCAACAAGTGCGCCTACGCCGCTGCCAAGTGCCTGTGTGCCAAGCTCTACTAATGGCCCAATGCCAAAAAACGATGCTATTGTAAGTAGTGCGCCAAAAATACCAAGTGAAAAATTGTTTACAAGCATCTCAAAACCGGTGGGTACTTTGCCCTCTACCGCTTTGTCAAACCATTTAATAACAAGGCCGCCAAGTGGGCCAACTATCATTGCGCCAAGCAACATCGGTGTAGACGGTGCGCCCAATATA